>NZ_JACOQG010000002.1:0-307617 GCF_014297245.1 Blautia difficilis
CGGGCCGCTGGTGCATCGGTTAGACTGCCAAGTCTACGGCCGAGTAGCCAAGCCCGGAAGGGATAAACGCTGAAGGCATCTAAGCGTGAAGCCCCCCTTAAGATGAGATATCCCATTCGAAAGAAGTAAACCCCCTTGAAGACGACGAGGTAGATAGGGCAGAGGTGGAAGTGTGGCAACACATGGAGCTGACTGTTACTAATCGGGTGAGGGCTTGACCAAAACGCAGGAAGTTAATTCTCAAGGAAATGTCAACATGTATGTAGTTTTGAAGGTGCAAAACCTTTATTCCTCCTTAGCTCAGTCGGTAGAGCATGCGGCTGTTAACCGCAGTGTCGTTGGTTCGAGTCCAACAGGGGGAGTTTTGGCTCCATGGTCAAGCGGTTAAGACACCGCCCTTTCACGGCGGTAACAGGGGTTCAAATCCCCTTGGAGTCATTTAAATAATGTAGATGTGATTTTCTGAGGCTTGATTCTGACAAGTGATATGCCGATGTGGCTCAATTGGCAGAGCAGCTGATTTGTAATCAGCAGGTTATCGGTTCGAGTCCGATCATCGGCTTTTTGGACCTTTAGCTCAGTTGGTTAGAGCAACCGGCTCATAACCGGTCGGTCCTGGGTTCGAGTCCCCGAAGGTCCATTTGTTATTATTTTGGCCCAGTGGCTCAGTTGGTTAGAGCGTCGCCCTGTCACGGCGAAGGTCGAGAGTTCGAGTCTCTTCTGGGTCGTTAGCATTTGCTGACGAGGTAATTGCATAAGGAATATGGAATCTTAGCTCAGCTGGGAGAGCATCTGCCTTACAAGCAGAGGGTCATAGGTTCGAGCCCTATAGGTTCCATATGCCGCAGTGGCGGAACTGGCAGACGCCCGGGACTTAAAATCCCGTGGGTAGTGATACCCGTACCGGTTCGATTCCGGTCTGCGGCATGATTATAAAATGGGAGAAACGTTAGTTTTACAGCGTTTCTCTTATTTTTTGCTTATAGGTTTTGAACACACTTCTCTTGATTTTTCATTACTCTTGCCAACTGGAAGTTAAAAATACATTTAAGTATTTTATAACAATAACTTGCATAGACAAAACAGGTTCCATCGTATATACTTGGAGTAGAAACCAAATAAAAAAGGAAAAGTAACTGTTCAGAACCGCTTAAAGCACTTGTGTAATGAACAGCTACGGGAAAAAGAGGAACAGTTATGTTATTGGTAAAGAATGCAGAGGTTTACGCACCGGAATATCTCGGAAAAAAAGATCTTTTGATTTGCGGAGGAAAGATTGAATGTATACAGGATTCCATCGGAGAACTGCCTGTGGAATGTGAGATACTGGATGCAGAGGGAAAAATTCTTACACCCGGATTTTTAGATCAGCATGTACATATTACTGGAGGTGGCGGAGAGGGAAGCTTTCATACACGGACACCGGAATTACAGATGTCAGAGCTGGTAGAGAACGGTATCACAACAGTGGTGGGACTTCTGGGAACAGATGGAATCACCAGGAGTGTGGACAATCTTTACGCGAAGACCAGGGTACTCTGTGAAGAGGGCGTGAGTGCTTATATGCTTACAGGTGCTTACGGATATCCTAGCCCGACGCTCACAGGCGAGATAGATCGAGATATTGTATTTGTGAAGGAGATTCTGGGTGTGAAGCTGGCAATCTCTGATCACAGGGCACCTAATGTGACGGAGGATCAGCTGATTCAGATTGCAAGCAAAGCCCGTGTGGCGGGAATGCTCAGTGGAAAACCAGGCATTGTGGTGCTTCATATGGGAGATGACGAGGCTGGTCTGGCTCCGGTATTCCGGGCACTGGAGGAGAGTTCTGTTCCCGTACGGATTTTCCGACCCACGCACGTGAATCGGAATGAAAAGCTGTTAGAGGATGGATACGAATTTATAGGTCGAGGAGGCTATATTGATCTGACCTGCGGTATGCATACTTCACCGGGAGAATGTGTTCTGGAGGCGAAAAAGCGGGGATTGCCCACAGAGCATATTACCATGAGCTCTGACGGACATGGAAGCTGGTCTAATTATGCGGAGGATGGCAGCCTTTTAGAGATAGGTGTGTCTGGTGTGGATGCGCTTTATAAAGAGTTGAAATATATGGTGCAGGCACTTGGAATGAATCTGGAGGAAGCATTGCCTTATATGACCTGTCAGGTGGCGGAGAGCCTGGATTTACAGGGAATCAAGGGAATTGTGGCAGAAGGGGCCGATGCAGATATGTTGCTGTTTGATCAGAACCTGACGCTGGATACCTATGTGGCAAGGGGAGAGATCTTTATGAAGCATGGAGAGGTACTCCGAAAAGGAACTTACGAGAAATAAAAGATAAAAAAGAATCCTGCTTGCAGGATTCTTTTTTGTCTGGAAATCAGGATGGCAAGGTATCAATAAAGATCTGACGTTCTGCTGGCGATACACTGTCGATAACAAGACAGGAAGCCAGAATATTGAGCATGGCCATAGGCACGGTCATGGAGTTGTAAAACAGCTTCGTAGAGGTAGGGCAAAGCAGCAAAAGTGTGCTGTGTGCTGCCGCCGGAGAAGTATTACTGTCGGTGATTGTCAGAATCGGTACACCGGATTTTGCCGCTTTTTTAGCAATATTTCCAATAGGGAAATAGTAGCGGGGAAAAGAGAAAAAGATTACCAGATCACCATCCGTCAGTTTTTGGATAGTCTTCTGGGTTAAATCCAGATCTGATAAATCAATCAACACAGCATTAAGGTACAGGATTTCCAGACGACTCTGCAGAAATTTACCGGGTACCAGGGAAATATCATGGGCAAAAATGTAGATACGGCTGCTTTTTCGGATTTCATCAGAAGCCTTTGTCACAGATTCCAGATTAATGTTAGCAATAAAATCAGAGAAAACAGTAGCCTCTGTATTGCAGATTTCATGAAGGATCCGTTCTCGTTCGGAGGCTTCGCCTGAGATGCGCTCCGGCAGAAAAAAGGAAGAAGAGGAGGCTTGCTTTATCATTTTCTGGGTATAGTCCCGGAACTGCTCCTTTAAGTCCAGAAAGCTGGAACAGCCCAGCTTTTTACAAAAACGGAGCAAAGTCAGCTCTGAGGTACCGGTCTGATGGCTCAGCTGTGCCAGTGTAATGTAACTGATTTCCTCCAGATTGGCGATCAGATAATCTGCAATGGTTTTCTGCTTTTTCGTCAGGGTAGGATAAAGTTTTTGGAGATGCTCTAAAATATCCATATATATTACACAATGTCCTTTCTCTGCATGGTTCATGCAAAATTTTAGATTTTTTTCATAAAAATTTTAGTAAAAACTTTACAAAATCATTATAACATGTATAATAGAAAATATAAAGTAAAGTATATACTTAACAAAAAAATCGAAAGAATCTTTAATATTATAGTATATATTATATGATTTTCTTTCGAAAAAAAAGGAGGAAAAAGGCTATGAAGAAACTTTTTGAGAAACACTTCGAACGGACATGGTTGATTATTTTTCTGATTATGTTTGTATTCATTATGATTCCGTTCCCGTTTTTCTACAGCGAGACGTATATTCCCGCATTTGGTGGTGTTCCGCTTTATATATTCGGATGGTTTGTTCACACTGCCATTACATTTGCGCTGATTATTATCTATTACCGCATGTGTATGAAGAGAAAAGAATATCACACTTATGATGAGGAGGACAAATAAATGAATGGAGCAGCAGTAATTCAGCCATCACCAATTCCTTTCTATACAGTGTTAGTACTTTATCTTGGAATTATGGCATTTATTGGTTGGTATGCAGGACGTAAGACGAATAGCATTGGCGATTTCTTTGTATTGAGCGGAAAGGCTGGCGTGGTAGTAAGTGGTATTGCATATTTCTCAACCCAGTTTTCCATGGGAACTTTCCTTGGTACACCGGGAACCATTTACGGCGTAGGCTATGCAGGAATGGCCATCTCTGTACCTGGAGCTGTGTTCTGTATGATTCTTCCGGCGCTTCTCATTGGCCGTAAGCTGATTACTCTTGGTCATAAATATGGTTTCCTGACTATGGCCGATTACCTGACAGACCGTTATCACTCCAAGAATATGAGCGGTGTTTTGGGCGTGATGATGCTCTTCTTCCTGGTTCCGATGATGGGCGCACAGATTATCGGAGCGGGTGTTATTGTACATGTATTTACCGGACTGCCTGAATGGGTAGGTGTTGTGGGAATGGGTATTATCGTTATTCTCTACTGTATGACCGGTGGTATGAAAGGTGCCATGATGACAGACGTTATCCAGGGATCTCTGATGATTGCTACTGCAGTGGTTACATTTATTGTATCTGTAGTAATGGGTGGAGGTTTCTCCAACATTAACCATACACTTCAGAGTATGAATGAGGCTTATCTGACCTTCCCAGGCGCCAACGGTTATATGCCTTGGACTTATTATGTATCCAATATTGTGCTATGGTCGTTCTTTACCATGGGACAGCCTCACCTGTTTACAAAGTTCTTTGCAATGAAGGATCATAAAACCATGTTCAAAGCAATTCTTCTTGGTACTGCAGGTATGTTTTTCTCTGCAACTCTGATTGAGTGGGCCGGTGTAAATGGTATTGCTTCCATTCAGAATATCGAGAAGGCAGACCAGATTATTCCTATGATTCTGCAGAGAGGTTTGAATCCTTTCCTGGCTTCCATTTTCATTGCAGGTATTGTGGCCGCAGGTATGTCCACTATCGATGGTATTCTGGTAACTACTACCGGTGCTGTTACCCGTGATATTTATCAGAAGATTATCAATAAGGATGCCACAGATGAGTCTGTTATGAAAATGTCCAAGGTAGTAACTGTAATCATCGGTATCATCGTAATTTGCTTTGGTGTATTCCAGCCAGGCAGTATTTTTGAAATTAACCTGTTTGCATTTTCAGGAATGGCAATTTTTGTAGTGCCGATTCTGTTCGGAATTTATTGGAAGAAAGCAACAGCGAAGGGAGCAATCGCAGCGGTTATCGTAGGTATTATTTCCCTGTTACTCTTTACCCTGAACCCGTCAGTCAAAGCACTGGCTATGGGATTCCATGCATTATTCCCGACTACTATCATTGCTTCTATCGTAATGATCGTCGTAAGTAAATTTACAGAAACTCCGCCACAGGAGACTATTGATCGTCACTTTATGGCATAAAAATCAGGAGGTGTATTTGAAATGTATCTTGCAAAAATGACTACAGCACAGGCAAAAGAAGCTTTTAAAGAGGATCCGATTATTGTGATTCCGGTAGGAAGCACTGAGCAGCACGGAACACAGAGTGCGTTGGGAACGGATTTTATGGTACCGTCCTATCTGGCAGATCATGTGGAGGATATAGACAATGTAATCGTAGCACCTACTGTTCCTTACGGTGTATGTCCTTATCACTTAAGCTTTGAGGGAAGTATTAATATTGGTTATGAAGGACTTTATATGGTTCTGCATGGCATCATGGACTCTCTGATGCAGCATGGTGCAAAACGTTTTGTAATTCTGAATGGCCATGGCGGCAATACTCCATCCATTGACCGGGCAGCTCTGGAGGTATATCATAAAGGTGGTGTATGTGCCAGCGTAGATTGGTGGAGTCTGGTAGCTCAGCTGGACAAGAAGTTTGAAGGTGGTCATGGTGACGTTCTGGAGACCTCAGCTATGATGGCAATTGCTCCGGAATCAGTACATCTGGAACTTAGTAAACCTATCAATGCACAGGATCCTTCCGAGAATATGAAGGCGGCTTATATCCAGGCAGTTAATTTCAAGGGTGGTATCGTACGTCTTGTGAGAGATACCAAAGAAATTGCTCCAAGCGGCTGGTTCGGACCTTTTGATCCGAAGGATTCTTCAGCAGAACTTGGACAGGAAGCTTTGGATCTGGCAGTATCCTACATCCGTGATTTCCTGGAAGAAATGAAGCAGATGAAATTGTCTGTTTAACCAAACTGCGAAGCAGCTACTCTTGATCTAAAACTTTAATAGATAGAAATCCGAAGGGATACCACTCAGACATGAAAAGATAGCTGAGTGGTATCTTTTTCTGTTATATAAATAAAGAAACGAAATCAATAGTTTTTACTTATCTATGTAAAAATTATTGATTTTTATTATGATTGTTGGCTATAATAAAAAAGAATTTAACCGAATCAAGTAGAGAAGCGGATTGCGAATATCCGCTTTAAGGAGGAAATGATCATGTGTACAGCTGCAACTTATAAAACAAAAGATTTTTATTTCGGAAGAACGCTGGATTATGAATTTTCTTATGGTGATCAGGTTACTGTTACACCGCGCAACTTCCCGTTTTATTTTCGACATGTCGGTGACTTGACAAATCATTATGCAATTATTGGGATGGCTCATGTAGCAGATAATTATCCCCTGTATTATGATGCTGTCAATGAAAAAGGGCTTGGTATGGCAGGCCTTAATTTTGTGGGGAATGCTTCTTATTCTGAAGTTCAGACAGAAGGGGATAATATTGCACAGTTTGAATTTATTCCATGGATTTTAAGTCAGTGTTCTTCTGTAACAGAGGTTCGGGAAAAACTTGATCATATTAATATAGTGAATACTCCTTTCAGTGAACAATTTCCTTTAGCCCAACTTCATTGGATGATTGCTGATGAAAAGGAAGCTATTACAGTAGAATCTATGTCTGATGGTCTTCATGTTTATGATAACCCGGTTGGTGTTCTCACAAACAACCCGCCTTTCCCACAGCAAATGTTTCAATTGAATAACTATATGCACCTTTCACCTAAACAGCCCGTGAATACATTTGGCAGTAATCTTCCTCTCAATGCATACAGCCGTGGAATGGGAGCCCTTGGTCTTCCAGGAGATCTTTCTTCGGCTTCTCGTTTTGTACGTGTGGCATTTACAAAAGCAAATGCTTTTTCCGGTGAATCAGAGGAGGAAAGCGTCAGTCAGTTTTTCCATATCCTCGGGTCTGTAGATCAGCAGCGTGGCTGTTGTGAGGTTTCCGACGGAAAGTATGAAATTACCTTATATACTTCCTGTTGTAATGCTGCAAGAGGGGTTTATTATTATAATACGTATGAAAATCATCAGATTAGTGGGGTAGATATGCACATGGAAAATCTGGACAGTAATAAATTGGTCTGCTATCCGTTGATCCAGGGAGAACAAATTAAATTTCAAAACAGATAATATTTTTAAGGCAAACAAAAATATGACTATTTCCTCTACAGAGAGGTGGTAGTCATATTTTTTATGTCGCTGTAGCGATCAGGAAGCAGGATGGTCGATAAAATGGGTTGAAAAATAGCCAAATATGCTGGCGATTATGATCATACATGGAAATCATGAATGCTTTCCAACCAGGAAGCTTTCCGCGTTCTTCAGAAGAAGCCAGAGAAAGATAAATACCATATCCACTGAGGAGGAAGAATAAGGTCACTCCTATTTCGCCTCCGAAAGACAGAAAAATATGAAGAGCTGTATGCGCCTGCCATGGCTGGCCGGACAGAACATAGCAATGGTAAAGCATAATATAAAGAATAGCTCCTGCACGGAGCAGGTCAATGTTTTTGATTCGTTTCATGATGAGTCCTTTCTTGGGTGAACAGAGTAGTAAAGGGGGATATGGTAAATTTAGTCTGCATTAGCATTTATTTGTATGGAGAGTAACAGTCATAACGGATTGCCTTGCCCTTCAGGGAGTAGGAAGGTACTCTTTCATCCAGGTATGGACTTTTCAGAGGACGTTTTACAATGATTTTGGAAGGCTGTGCTGCCATAGCTGCATCAAAAAGAGCTGTTTCCTCAGAACAGGGAGGCTCCAGTTTCTGGATAAGCTGGAGCTTTTTGTTGATCAGGCCGGATTTCTGCCGTCCGGGAAACATGGGATCCAGATAGATGACATCCACAGGATCCAGCCGCTTATTCAAATGTTCAATACTGTCCCCCTCTACAAGCTGCATGCGGGATACAATATCCTTTAGGACAGTATTTTTTTTTGCACGGCGGAGAGCATCTTTAAGCAGAATGGCAATTACAGGATTTTGCTCATAAAGTGTTACCTGATATCCACAGGCTGCCAGAAGCAGGCTGTCTTCGCCCATGCCGGCAGTTGCGTCAATGGCCTTAAGATTTTCCTGATCTGTTTTGACTGCCTTGGCCAGCATCTCATGCTGAAGACGTCCATTGGTCACACGATGAAGCATATTTTCAAAATCTCCCTGATAGCTGAGACCGAAACCGGATAGAGATACTCCTTTGGAATCAAATAAAACGGTCAGGTAATTGCCGGGTTTATTTACAATAGGGGAGCCGGTACGTCTGGAAAAGGATTCTGCCATATCTTTCTGACCGCCCTTGCCTATACAGACTGCGATTTTATTATTCATAGTTTTCTTCTCGCTTTTTTATTAATGTTTAAGGATTGTAACAATGTTTATTCTGTGATTTCCTTCAGTAGCCGTTCAATGGTTTGCATATGTTCACTCATGATCTGTTCTGCCAGAGAGGGATTGTTTGCAGTAATGGCTGCTACAAGTCTTGTATGTTGGGAATCAATTTCCGGAGAATCTTCATCTTTTTGCATAAAATGTGAACGAATTCCCACGATCATATTTTCTGTGAGCTGGGAGGAAGCATTCATCACGCTGAAAATAAGCGGATTATCTGCAATCTGTGCGATTTTAAAGTGAAGATCGCGGTCCAGATCACTTCGGAGAGTTTCGTCATCAGTACTGTCCAGTTTGGCAATGATCAGTTGAAGTTCCGCTGCATCTAGCTGACTGCAGTTTTGGGCAGCCAGATAGGCTGCTTTGGTTTCAAGAGCACCACGAAGGGAAACAGTGTCCTGAATTTTGCTGTTATACATTTGAAAGATGATGGATAATGGGCCTGTAAGGCAGCTGCTTAGATCTGTTGCAATATAGTTGGCGCCTCCATGCACGCTGACTGTGATTCCCAGAAGAGAAAGAGCTTTTAGCACTTCACGCAGGGCAGGTCTGGAAATTCCCAGTTCTTCGGCCAGGATACGTTCGGCAGGCAAAGCATCTCCGGGCTTTAATTCCCCAGTCTGGATTTGCTCTATGATCTGTTTTAATACGTCATTAAAAGTATTGGTTCGGTCTATTTTTCTAAACATAAATTTTCTCCCGCATCATTAAATATCTGATTTTTTTGGATATGGAATACTTACATTATAACTTATGATGTGATATATTTGCAGTTTTTTTATAAATTTTATTTTTTTATTTCATATCTTTTATCTGTCTTTATCTGATGTCATTATCTACATTTTCAAAATCCCCGAAAGTCTTGATTTTACTGGATAAATTTGTAAAAAGGATTTTATCATTATCTGTCATGCGTCATTACTTGTTCGTGGGGTGAAAATTATTTTATGGGGTAAAGATTGGGGTAAAAAATGGGGTACAAAAACTCAAAAAAATAAGCACTCAATGCCTATGGCTTGATGCCCCTTAAGCAGACAAGGTAAATAACCGGATCTACTTAGGAGGAAATCAGGAGGTATTGGGTGCTTTTTAGAATTTAACGATTTCCTAAATAATTTTTGAATGATGCGATAATATCTATGGAAGGAGTTGATCCATAAGTGGCAATTATGCGGTCTCTTTCGTGAGAGGCATTATCAGACCATTCTTTAAAATCTTTTTGAGATATTTTTTTTGCAGTTACACGAGCATACATCCTTTTATAGGCGCGTTGATATTCTTGAAGAATAGGGGTTGAGTCAACTTTTGCTTTTCTTGTTTGTTTAGCAGCTAACTTTTTACATGAGAATTTTTCGCCAGGCAGTACTCTATCGCAATATTCAGTTGCATATTTTCCTTTAGGTATAAAATATTTATGGCATCGACCACATTTCTTTACTTGAACATTTAATTGAATAAGAGCATACAATTCTTCCATTAAATAACCATGCAAGTTGTCATATTGGTATCTGACAGTTGTTGAAACGTTTAATTTTTTTAATTCGGAAATGACTTTTGGGGAAAGGGCAGGTTTGTCAATAATAGGTTCTTGCCCATTATAGTGACGATATTTTTCATTGGAACAATCCATTCTTTCTAGCATATTTAGTTCATGAACAGGTGTGTTAGATCCTAAAAAAACAAATCCATTCCGTTCAAATTTTTTTATATTTGTCAAGTAGTTATCGTTATAAAGTTCGTTATAAATATAATATTTCTCGAGCGCTGACAGTGCTGATAATTCAGGTAAAAATGAGGTATTGCAGCAGAAATTCAAAGCAAAATCAAACTCTTTTTTTATGTTAATTAAGCTTGTTCTATAAGGCAAGCTAAGAGTGTATCTACAAAATGAGTAATATAAGATATATAAATAAATACATTCTAAAGATGCAAGGTATTCTTGTTCTTCGTCATTTTCGTGGAGACCGTCCCATTGTCCTGAATTTTCACCTGACAAGTTTTGCAGAAAACATAAAGTTTCATCCGGTAATGAAAGAAAATTGAATAAATTTTCTCCTAATGGAAATTGAATCACATTTTCACTGAATTCAATATAATGAAAACCTGAATTATTGTCATAATATTTTCTGGTGTCAATATCTAAAGAAATTGTTGAATTATTTATATCCATATAAGCATAGCACAATCCATTATTGATAAGCTTATGTAGTGTTTTGTAGTTATACATAATACATCCCCCCCTTTTGATTAGAAAATTGAAATTATAATAAAAATAGATTTCTATACTACTCTAACATAAAATATTGTGAATGTCTAGGCATAATGATATAATAAGATAAAATAGAAAATTAAAAATAATAAAATATAATTTTCGAAAGGAGAAAAGAAAATGAGGGCATTAAAAGAAAATAGCAATGGAAGATATCAAAAAGTTCCGGCGGCTTGTGGATTAGTAAATGTAAGTAGAAATACGCTTATGAAGATAGCTGGTGAAGCAAATGCGATTGCGCGATTTGGAAAATCAGTTCGGATTGATATGCCAGTTCTTTATGATTATATAGATAAAAATTGTAAAGGCTGATGAAGAGAGGCGACGATTCTATGGGAGTATATGAAAACCTGCTGCCGGGTAAAGAAAATGCACTGACACCGGAGTACCTTACTGTGAAATGCCATTTTTCCAGCGTTCGAATGCTTCAGAAGCAGATTGAGATGGAGCGCAGATCAGGAAAAGTAATCTTATCGAGCGCCACGAGTCCAGGAGGCTACTACCTTCCTGCAGCAGGAGACACGATGGAAATCCGAAAATTTATTCGTACTTTAGAGAATAGAGGTGAAAATACATTGAAAACTCTGGAAAGTGCAAGAGAGTTATTGAAGGAATTGGAAGGTGATAATATTTGACCTATGAGGAAATCTTATCACATTTTCAAGTGAAGAAATATGGCAATGGAAAGGTACAAGCACTCTGTCCGGCACATCCTGATAAGGAAGCCAGTTTGACGATTACGCAAGGGAATAATGGTAGGACTTTATTAAAATGCCATGCGGGTTGCAGCTCTGAAAGTGTTGTACTGGCAGCAGGATTAAAAATGGCAGACTTATTTAGTGAAAGTAGGCCAGCAGAGGAATGCTGGCGAATGTACATAGAAAGCCGAGAGAAAAGAAAGATTGAGGCTGTATACAATTACGTATCTATTAACGGCGAATATGCTTACACAAAAATACGCCTTGAAGGTAAGAAAATGCTTTTCGGAATACTTAAGGATGGGCGGTTTGAATATGGCTTGAAAGGAAGGAACAAAAAGGAATTCAGTGCAATATTCGGAAGTGTTCCACGAATAAAAGAAGCCATTGAAAGAAACGAACCGATTTTTATACCTGAGGGTGAAAAGGACGTTAATACACTGGTAAAGAAAGGCTATACTGCTTTTTCATGTGGCGGGGCTAATGATTGGAATAAGAACGTATCAGAACTGTGTACGGGTGCTGAAGTTGTCATTCTGGCTGATAATGATGCTCCAGGGAAGAAACTGGCAGCTGCTATTGAAAAAGATTTAAAAGGAATTTCTAAGAGTGTAAAGATAATTGTTCCGATGCCCGATACGCCAAAAGCAGATATAACTGATTATTTTGAAGAGGGACATACTGTTGAAGAATTTGAAAATTCAATAAGGAATGTTGATGATACAGAGAAGATTTGTGTAGATGTTCAGCAAGATCAGAAGCAGGATACAGGTAAAAAACGATCTGTAATACAAAAAAGCAAGGACGAAGTAGCTGGATGTCCGGCATTAGTCTTTAAATTCCTTGACTGCAACTATGATGAAGATGGAAATGTAAAAAGCGTAAAACAGCTTGTACATAATTTTGAAATCGTCATGGATAAAGACAGTCGTTTCGCCGGGAAAATCCGCCTTAATGAGTTTGCACAGCAACCTTATCTATATGGTAGTGTACCATGGGAAAATGAGAATAATTGCAGAGCATGGAGCAGTCATGATGATTCAGCTTTGTTTTCGCTGATACAGGCTGATTATGGGCTTAAAAGTCGGCAAGACTTCGCAGATGCGCTGAAAAATGTTTCTATGCGGAATAAATTCCACCCAGTAAGAGAATTACTGGATTCCCTTACATGGGATGGAAAAGAGCATATAAGAAGCCTGCTGCCGGAATATCTTGGAGCAGAGGATTCTGATTATACATACCAGGTAATGCGCTTATGGATGTTAGGAGCTGTTTCAAGAGTGTATAAACCCGGAAGTAAATTTGATTATACAATCATTTTACAGGGGTCACAGGGCATTGGCAAGAGTACATTTCTAAAATTGATGGCTTTGGACGATTCATGGTTCAATGATTCATTGGACAGCTTGGATTCAGACAAAGCGGTCCAGTCACTTACCGGATCATGGATCATTGAGCTTGCAGAACTTAAATCTTTGGCAAGGACGGCGGGCGGTGTGGAGAGCGTAAAGCGATTCCTGACAGCCACGCAGGATAAATACAGGATTCCTTATGAGCGGCGGGCAGACACATTTTACAGACAGTGTGTATTCGCCGGAACCACTAATAAAGATGATTTCTTGCAGGATGAGACAGGAAACAGGCGTTTTCTTATTATTCACACAGGAGTTACAAAACCATCTAAGAGCCTTTTTACACCAGAAGTTATGGAAGATATAAAACAGGCATGGGCGGAAGCAGTGCATATTTGGAAAAACGAAGATCCACAGTTGATACTTCCGGAAGCTTGTATACAACAGGCCAAAGAGCTTCAAGAGGCAAATATGGCGGATGATGGCAAACGTGGAATTATTCTGGACTACTTGGAAGGAAAAACTCAGGTGTGTGCAAGAGAAATATGGTTTGAAGCATTGGAAGAAAGCATTTCGCCAAAAAGTTATCAGACATCGGAAATAAACAGTATTATTGCAAAGGTACCAGGATGGCAAAGAATGAAAACTCCACGCAAATTTCCTAAGTATGGAAGTCAGAGAGGGTTTCAGAAGATGTTACTACAAACTGAACCGGGAAAAACTACAAACTCTTCTGACTTTGTGCCAGTTCCTAAACAAGAACAAATGGAAATACCGTTCGAGTAGGCGATCTTGAAAGAATGTAGTCAACTTTGTAGTTAGAATGTAGTCTGCTCAACCCCAGCATTTATGGGCTTTTCTACAATAACTACAAAAACTACATTCTATAAAAAGAAATATATAAAAGATAATAATATGGGATATAAGAGTATATAAGGAAAACTTTAAACTCTTTGGAACGATTGTAGTTGTAGTTTGTAGTTTGGTTTTGTAATGAATTTTATAGGCGGATTATCGTCAGAAAGGACATGTAAAAGATGTATCAGGAAAAAACAAAGAAACAGCCGATTTATGACATTGTATACCTCAAACCACTGGAAGGATTTACTGTAGAGGAAGTAACAGAAGAAAAAAGAAATATCGTTATGAAATTCGTAAACCATCAGACAGGAGCAACCACAAGAATATATATTGATTCTGTTTTGCTCGGAAGCGAAATGATGAAGTATACAGAGGAGTAATTAAGAATATCGAAATGCCAAATTGATAGCATACACTTTGTAGTAATTTGAACGAATAGGAATCATGTAAACTTTATAGGCGGTAATCCGCCAGAAAGGACAATAATCATGAAAATTATGGCACAGGATAAAACACGAGTTTTAAATTTTAAAATGACGTATATCAGTTATGTAAGTAAGAACCGTATTTGTGAGGGTGATTTTTGTATTGCGGAATATGCAAGTCCAGAACGCGCGAAAGAAGTGTTGAATGATATGTTTCAAAAGTATGCAGCAGGAGAAAAAGAGTATATCATGCCGGAGGAATAATCATTGGATAATGAAAAGGAATTAAGACAGGTATATGACATATTAACTGCTGCCTGGCGAGCATACAGAGAACATTACCCGCCGGGAAATCCGCAGGATGATACATACTGGTCAAAGCTGGTAGATGATCTTCACAAAATAGAATCACAGCATAATTGCCAGTTGTGCCGGGATATCTTGTGCAATGTTGCGTCAGATCTGGAGCACAAAGCAAAAGTCCTGTATCAGTCAAAGTAACTGACACAGGACCGTATAAAAGGGGTGAGTCTTTCTGTAAGCTATTATACCACAAACAGGACAGGAGGACTCTATACCAATGAGCATCAGAAAAATGAAATTGGAAGATTATGGGATTACGCCGGGACGGGCAGCAGAACTCAAAGAAATGGTAAAAGACAAACAGTATTATTCTTTAGTAAGCGAAGCATGTAATAGGGCAAATGAATTTCTTGCCTCGCATCTGGTAAAGAGTTTTACGGAAAGCGTGGGATATCGCCAGATATTCAAAAACAGCAATTCATGTGAACTTCCATGCACTGAAAATGATTTTTATGGTTATAAGCGGAAAGCACTTCATGAATTTGATTTACTGGTGAAAACAGTAGATTTGTAGTAGACGATGCCATGAGAACCTGACAAAACCCCACATATCACTCTATATGGGAGGAACTTACGGAAACCTACGATTTCAGCATATATAGCCGAAAACATTAACAGATATTAACATCTTCTCGGATCGACAACCTGTCAAAACCGTCTGTTTCTCTGTATAGGGAATACATCTTGGAAAAACGTGGAACTTGATTATATATAGCTGATGAATAGGGTGGAAAAAGGTGGAGTTTCAGAGTATATACCTCATAAATTAGTTGCAAATAGTGGCATTTCTGCATATATGGCCAAAATCTTCAGTATTATTTAGTGCTTTTACTGCCTAGTAAAACTTAGCATTTTGGCTCATATAGGCGGAGGCTTTCCATGGAAACCTCAGAAAACCTCATGATTTTTCTGTATAGGATTATGGAACCTAACAAAACCTAACATTTTTGTATGTATAGGTAAAACCTAAAAAAACCTTATATTTTTCGGATATAGAGGTGCAGAACTTAACAAAACTTAACATTTATCGGCATATAGATGAAAAAATGTAGGGAATTTTGTAACACGATTACGCGCGGGTGACTATTCAGAGATTTCGGAGTCCCTAAAAGTCTGGCGCATGATTCCAAAATGAACTTCGAACGAACTTCGAGAAAATGCACTCAGATGTTATCGAACTCCGAGCGAACCCCGAGAAATGACCTTTTAATGAGTCAGTAAACAAAGAGCGAACAGAGAGAACATGAACAATACACGAACAAAACAAAAAGGAGATTTTTATGAATGGATGTAACGAAAATGCAATTGAATTTATGACTAATGGTACTAAAGCAACATTAACATTCTCTCAGGGCCGGTATAAGTCAGTAATCCGCAAGCTGGCAGAGAAACATCCTGATGATTGTCAGATTATTGCGGATAATGAGGACGGAAGTATTTGTGCTCATGTTCCGGTAGCTTGGATCCGGATTTCACCACCGAAACAGTATACAGAGGAACAGCGTCAGCAGATGGGAGAACGGATGAGGCGTAATGTGTCTGAAAATAAAGGAGTACAGGAATAAAACAGAGCAAAAATCAATTGTAATGCAACTAAGGTAAAGTTGTAAGGGTAAAGGAAGAAAAAAGGTTAAATGAGCCGATAAAACAGAGAGAGGAGATAATGCCGGTATTTAATAAAAATCCTGCTGCCGAACCTACGGCTCAATAAAAGACCTATTATGAGAAATACGGTCATTTACGGTCATGCGTTATTACTGATTTTTACGGTATTGGTCTGATTGAAGCAGTGAGGAAGCAGTGAAAAGTTATAAAAAGGGATATCCACTATTTTGAGGATCCCTGTTATTGATAATGAAGCCGCAGGAAAGCCGCACAAAGCCGTGAGAAATGGAATTAAAGCGGCGAGAACTCGGAGTGTTCGAACAGGTGAGGAACAGGTGAGAATATCAGATTGAATTGTGATCTTTGCGAAAGACCAGTTGCCTTTGAACTGTCGATGAACAGTCGAAATAACAAAAACGCCCAAAAGTGGTAGAGAGCTGTTCTCACAAAATGTGAGATAATATATGTATCACAATAGGACAGGAGATGATATATATGATTTTACTTAACATGTTGATGTTGGTTGCAGTCATGGAATTAGCAGCTATTTATGATGCGGTAAGGGGGAAAGACAATGAGACGTATCAGAATGAAGAAAAGTAGAAAATATGAACAGGACAAGCTTCAGGCGGCAATAAATGCTTCTGCCAGACGGGCACTTGATAATTTGGAGAAGTCATCGGGAATGCTTTCTGTAACGATTGAAGCATTAAGACAGGGTCTTCCAGAAATGGCAGAAAAATATAGAAAACTTGCACAGGATTACAAAGAACTTCGGAAACTTGAAAAAGAACTTCAAAAATATGAGGGAGAGGGCGATAAGTAATGGCAGAGAAGATAACATTTAATACAGGTGCTAAGAGCTATGAGATTGTAGATCAGGATGGAAATGAGCTGGGAGTATTCCGGTTTATTCCTACAGATGTTGGAATCTTAAACAGATATAAAGAGACAGCAGCGTTTTTCGCAAGTGTAGGTGACAAAATAAAAGGGGAGGACTTGGAAGAGATTCTTCCTGAGCTGGAGAAAGAAGCCGGGGAAAAGATAGATTTCTTGTTTGGTGCTCCTGTATCGGAGAACTTCTTTAAAATTACTCATCCATTTACAATCCTGGAAGATGGACAGACATTTGCCGAACAGATTATCACTGTAATTGGCGGAATCATTGAAAAGGAATTAGCTGAAAGAGAAAAGAAGCAGCAGGAACGGATTGACAAATATACTGCTAAATACACAAAAAAAGACGAAGCAAAATAAGAAAATGCGGGCTGTTCTGGAAACAGGATAGCCCTAATTTATAACTCGGTACTGGTAATTTGAAACTGGTACCCTGACCTCAAATAGTCGGGAGGTAGATAATATGGCAGCTGATGGCTCAATCATCATTGATACCAGGATTCAGACAGAAGGTCTTTCCAAAGGATTAAATACGATCAAGGCAGGAATGACAAGAATTACTGCTCAGGTATCAAAAATGGGAGAAACAGCAAAAAATTCATTTCAAAGGCAGATTGCAACAGTTAACAGCCTTTATCAAAGCTATGAAAAGCAGGAAAGAAAAGTTGCTGAATTAAAATCTAAACTGGATGAGCTGGGTAAAAGCAAAATAGAAACAGAAGGATACAAGCTGATTTCGGATCAGATCAAGGCTCTTGAGACAGATTTTGAAAAAGTAGAATCTAAACAGCGCGAATGGATTGATATGGGATTTCCGATTGATTCTGGGCCTATTAAAGAATTGGATAAGCAGTTGGATGAAATATGGGCGGACATGGAGAGGCTGCAGAACAAACAGAAGGGGATGCAGGTATCCGGCAGCGCGTACATAGATCCTAAATCGACAGATACCTATAAAAATACATTGCAGAAGTACGATGAGGAATCACAGAAGCTGGAACGTACAAACGGAAGGCTGTATTCTTCATACAATAATCTAAAGAAAAAAGTAGAGGAATATCAAAAAAAGAACAATAAGCTTGTTCTGGCAATGCAGAATCTGCAGAAAGCTGCTGCACGTGTAGGTGCAGTCATGAAGAACATTGGCTCTGCTTTAAAGAGCGCAGGATCAGCCGTAAAAAGCATGGTCTCTGCCATGAAAAAAGCAGTGGAATCTATGCTTAATTTCGATAAGCAGACAAAACGCTCCAAGGCAGGTCTGGGCAAGATGCTGGGAATGTCACTATTGTTTTCGGGCATGTTCCGGGCTATAAATGCTGTTGGTGACGGAGTAAAGACGGGAATTCAGAATCTTGCTAAGTATTCTAATACTGCAAACACAGCAATGTCTTCATTGATGTCCAGTATGACAAGATTAAAGAATTCTTTTGCAACAGCATTCGCGCCAATATTGACAACAGTCGCACCGATTCTTGTCAAGTTTATTAATCTTATGTCAGATGCGGTTACCCGCGTAGGTATGCTGATTGCAGCATTAACCGGGCAAAAAACTTTTACAAAAGCAATAGGTGTTCAGGAAGATTATGCTGCTAGTTTGGATAAGACAGCGGATAGCGCTAAGAAAGCCGCAAAGGAAGTAAAAGGATATCTTAGCCCGATTGATGAACTTAATAGATATGATGATGGCGTAAACAGTGCAGGGACAATCGGCGGGAACAAATATACTGGCCCATCTGCTGGTGATATGTTTGAAGAAGTTCCTATCACAAGTTCTATAAAGGGAATTGCTGATAAGATCCGAAAGCTCATTAAAAAAGAGGACTGGGAAGGACTGGGGGCTTATATTGCCAGTGGCATTAATAAAGGCCTGCAGAAAATTTGTGATGTGATTAATTGGAACAATGTTGGCCCAAAGATCACAAAATTCTGCGATGCTTTTACAAGAACATTTAATAGCCTGGTTGATCATATTGATTGGGATTTGTTAGGACGTACTGTAGGAGCTGGTATTAATACCCTTGTGAATACCCTGAATCTTCTGATTACAGGAATAAATTGGAAGAATCTTGGAAAGAAATTTGCAGAAGGTATTACCGGTCTGGTTCATGAGGTAAACTGGAATAATCTTGGACATCTGCTTGGCAACATGTTCATGATTTCCTGGAAGATATTCAGCGGATTTGTTCATAATCTTCCTTATGCTGATATTGGAAAGGCGGTTGCGGATGCACTGAACGGTGTTTTTTCGACTGTTTCATTTTCAGAGATAGGAGATACACTTGCTACTGGACTTAACGGTGCGTTTACAACTCTTTACAATTTTGCTGTCAATTTCAACTGGAAACAGATGGTTGATAATATTGCGGGCGGAATCAATACTTTTGTATCAAAATTTGATTGGAAAGGCAATGGACAGAAGCTGGAAATATTCCTGAACAATTTATGTACTTCTTTGGTTGGACTGGCTCAAAAAACAAATTGGGAAGAAGTAGGGAAAGGAATAGGGACATTCTTAAGCCAGATTGATTGGAGCAAGCATCTGTGGCAGATCATTGAAGCAATCAAAACAACGATTGGAGGTCTGTTTGATGGGTTGGAAGAGGGCGGTACAGCTGGCAAAATAGCGGCTTTTCTCGGAAAAGCATTTATTGCTGTAAAGATTGCGGATATAACAGGGATTGGCAGTCTGGTAAAGTTGCTGATTGGAGCAATAGGAAAGAAGATAATCGGATCTGAAGCAGTAGCGGCTCTTTCTGGAAGTTTGACATCTGTACTGGGAAAAGCTGCCAGTGCGGCAGCGGGCGGATTTACTTCCCTTGCTTCATCTCTTGCCCCATTGGTAGGAACGGCAGGATTGATCGCAGCGGTTGCTACGGCGGCAATTGTAGGAACAGAAAAGCTGGCAGGATTTATAGAAACCTTACAGGGTGGAAACGGTGTTCTGACACAGGCGGGTGGATATCTGCATGATTATGCTGGGGCAATGAGTTCCTCGAATGTAATAACCCAAAAGCAGGCAGAAGACCTCTGGAAGTTGATTGAAGCCGATGAAAGTGCGGGAAAATCCAATGCTGAAATGTATGATAGCTTTATTCATAAGTTAGCAGAATATGGCATATCTGCTGAGCAGGCGAAAGCAATACTTGAACAATATGGTGCTCAGGCAGGCGTAACAGGTACCTTCGTAGAAGATATGACCAATAAAGTGCTGGCATTGGGACAGGGATTCTCTGAAAGTGCAGGACAGATTGATCTCTCTTCGCTGAGTGCGAAAGAAGCAATTAGCGTTTTATCGGACGCTCTTTATACATTAAGTCTGAAAGGGAACGAATTTAGCGGAACCTATCAGGGAGTCAGAAGCCAGCTTCAGGACACTGGTGGAAGTGCCAAGAGCGCACAGGATGCTTTGAACATGGTTTACACTGCTTTGAAGAATGCAGGTGTACCACTGGATGATCTGAATGCAGCATTAGGGGCAGAGTTCCCGGCAGCAACTACAGCGGTTACTACAGCAGTAGATACCAATATTGTCGGAGCGCAGGAGAAGATTTCATCTTCTATGGAGACAGCAAAAACAGATGTAGAGAATGCTACATCCAGTATGGCATCCGATACAAAGACAAATACTGAAAGTGTAAAAAGAGATACTGACGATTCGTTTAAGGAAGTAACCAAAACCTCTAAATCTGAGTGGAAAGAATCTTATGGGGCAGTGAAAGACGCTCTGGAAGATATGCAAAGAGATACGTTGGAAGCCATGAAAAATATCATGGGATATATTCAGTCATATTGGGAATCAGTAGTTATTGATACCAATTTAACTTGGGAGACGATGAGCCGAAAAGTTGACACAGAATTATCAAACATGGCAGGTAGTGCGGATATCTACGGAAAGCAAATGGCGGACAATCTTGTTAGAGCTATCGGTGGAGCTGAAACCTCTATTATAAGAAGTTTAAATAACATAATATCTAGAGTGAACGGCATGGTTGGCAACATTAATAATTCTATTGCCGGAATCGAAAGCGGATTTACATTCTCTTATAATGTACAACTTCCAAACGGTGGGCGTAGATTTGGAAATTATCATTTGACGTTGCCACGTGTTAATACAGTTCCTTATCTGGCCAGTGGCGCAGTTATTCCCCCAAGGTCAGAATTCCTTGCGGTATTAGGTGATCAGAAAAAAGGAAATAACCTGGAAACACCGGAAAGCCTGTTACGGCAGATTGTTCGGGAGGAGTCTGGAAAAGGACAGGGAAATGGAAACACTTACAATGTTACAGTCAATGCATCTGGCAGAAAACTGTTAGACATTATCATTGATGAAGCGGAACTTAGGAGACGCAGAAATGGGAAAAACCCATTTGAGTTAGTATAAAGAAAAATGGGACACAGGAACAACTTAAAGCGGAGCAAAGAAAGGAAGAAATTATGCGAACCAGAGAAGCAACTTATACAGATTATGGATTTAAAAAGGGAGAGGAAAAACAGCTGAAGCAGTATTGTCTGGATCTGGAACTGCCGGACAAGCTTCTGCTGTTACAATGTGCGCATGAATGCAATCCTATGGTTGAAGATGATCTCTTCTACAGTATATCCAAGGGCGTGGCATTTCAGGTCCTTGCCAGAAAAGGGATTGATCAGAATTACAAATGCCATGCAGATGTTTATGGATATAAACGAAAAACATTGGCATTATTCAGATCTGCACTACAGGCATGCGGAAGATATCCATTTTAGCAATAGAATGGAAAATTAGGTGAAAATATTACAGTACTGCAAGGATATGGGGCTGTATATAATACGCGCGAATGGATAACGAAGCGTGAGGGAAGCGCGAGAAACAGCATTATGATAAGAAATGATAAGGTTTTAGCATATATAGCTGAAAAGCAATAACATATTTACTCATGGTTGTTGAGAAATGTTGAGATTTTTTATATGTAGCCCCATAACAGTACAGTTATTTCCAAGATAGAACTTGAAAAAACTTGAAGTATTGGCTTATATAGCTCGGAAAAATAATTGCAGAGCGGAAAGGAGCGTTGTTATAGACGATTTAGTATATCTTAAAAATGAACAGGCAGTATGTGATAGTTTACAAGTAGCGGAGAAATTTGAAATGCGGCATGATAATGTATTACGTGCTATTGATAATTTGCAGAAATCGCTCCTCAATTTTGAGGAGCCCTCAAAGATGTTTGTTGTCAGCAAAAGAAAGGCAGATGATGGACAGTATCATAAAATGTACCTGATGAACCGTGACGGTTTTTCGCTCTTGGTAATGGGATTTACCGGAAAGAATGCCCTTGAATGGAAATTGCAATATATTCGAGCGTTTAAGCAGATG
Organism: Blautia difficilis; assembly: GCF_014297245.1. Classification (NCBI taxonomy): domain Bacteria; kingdom Bacillati; phylum Bacillota; class Clostridia; order Lachnospirales; family Lachnospiraceae; genus Blautia; species Blautia difficilis. The sequence goes on from NZ_JACOQG010000002.1 coordinate 22,265, forward strand.
GAAAACTTCATTCGTGAGAAATCAACCCAAAGATGGATTGAAACCCGGAAAGCAGGTAAGTTTACCAGAAAAGTAGAAACCGATGCTATTCAGAAGCTTGTATCCTATGCACAAGAGCAGGGGAGCGATCATGCGGAAATGCTTTATGCGACTTATACCAGACTTGCAAATAAAATGGCTGGAATTAGTAAAAGAGATGAAGCTACGGTGATGCAGTTAAATAATCTGTCTTTAATGGAGAATATTATCTTGCATGAAATTGATATGGGAATCATGAAAGGGAAACACTATAAGGAAATATATAAAGACTGCAAGGAACGTCTTGAGACGGTGAAAGACCTGGCGTATTTAGAAGCAGTATAGAAAGGAGAGGCAAAATATGAGTGCAGTTGACGACTACATTAAAGAAAACGCAGAAATACATAAATTCGCCGCAGAAGTGGCGAGAATCATCTCAGGAATACCGCAGATGCCGGAGTTCTCAAATGAAAGAATAACCGTAGAAGATGTAAGCAAAATGACAGGAATCCCTGTTTCATCTGTTAGAGCAGGAATTGTGTATGGATGGCTCCCAGTTGGCGTAGCCATTCAGAACAACAAGCCAGCTAAAAGCCTTTCCGGTGGTAGCCGAATCACATACATCGTATCACCACGAAAAGTCTACGAGGTAACGGGACATGTTTGGAGGGGAAAAGAAGCGTTAAAAAAGAAAAATAAAACTGATGAACATATTGAAGAATGAATAAGGCAGCAGTTTATAGTAAATTGACAAATTCCTGAAGCTGGCATATAATATACTTATCAAGACAGCCAGTAAGGGAAGTCAAGGTTCCCCGTCCTGGCAAGATATATGTTTAAGACGTAGCCGCCTATTCTTTACCAGAGAGCAGGGCGGCTATTTCTTATGTGTGTATGTAAGGATAGATACAATTAAGCTGGCTGTTGTCAGGATTATCATAAATATCTCGTAATCGCTCATAAGCATCCCCTCCTGTCAAGGCTCAGGATCAGGGGAACCACAGCCGCTCTACTGGCTGCCTGGATAAATATACTGTATTCAGTTCTAGCTTATCGAAATCCCATGTTTTATTGCTTGATCTTTAAGTTTGAGAAAATTTTTTGTTTGAGCATTTTTCATTCTGCTATAAGCACTAAAAGATTTGGGAGCCAGTTCAGGTAATTCATAAAAAATATGATAGTATTCTTTACGCATCAAATTTTTCTTATGAAATGCCTCCTGCTGTTTTATGTATTCAGGATTATCTTTTATGTGATTGATTAATTGCTGATAGTTTGCATCATAATCAAGTACGGAATATATATATTTCTCAGCCTTGTCAGCTTCGTCAAACATTCCCATTTCTACGTGCCATTGTACTATCCGGTAAAAATGACTTTCCTCCCAAGACAAAGGATGGGCGAGCATTAATTCGGTGCATTTCCATAAACAGGCAGAACACATTATTTTATCTTTGCGATTATAAAAGCTTCCAGCTTTCATTCTTAAAACATAATCTAAATTTCCAGTAACGCCATATCCCTCCATTATATTTTGATGTGCCGGGAATTTTGGTACAGGAATGCGCTTTAAATCATCCAGATTCTCCAGATCATATTTTACTCCATCTGAAACCAGATATCTGGCATCGTACCAACTTTCTTTATCGGTGGGATATACTTTGTACATCTCTCCATTTTTGAAATAGATGGTTTGAGCATCAGGAACATCGTCGGATGATGAATTGAAAACACTTTTAATTTTATTAAAAAGGCTCATAGAATCCTCCTATGCAAATGGAATAGTAAATATCAGGTATTGTTTTATTTTTTTACGATGGAAAGGCGATAGGTAACATGATGATCCTCAGATGGTGGATTCTGAAAGACTTCCTCGTCAATCTCCAGATTTGTCCAGTCATCGGTGCAAATTACACCGTCAATCAATTCTACCCGGATAAAATCAGGCAGATTCATAATATCGTCATAGGTATAAAGACGTTTTGCCATGAATGCACATCCTTTCGTGAATAATAGTGATTATATGTTATCGCGTTCCATCCGTTCATCGACTGCTTTTTTAATGTAACCATTTACGCTTTCGCCGGCAGATTCTGCAGCTGCTTTGATTTCTTCGTATTTTTCTTTTTGGACATCTAAAGGAATACGTTTAAGATTTTTTTTTGCATAGTTATACATACTTTCTTTTCTTTTGTCGCTGATAGCCATTAATAACCTCTTTTCTGGGAAAGGGAATAAATAAAAGACATACTTTCCCTATTTTCTTAGATTATAGCATATATTTCAAGATATGTACATATACAAAATTAATGAAAAAGATATGTACATATTTGGCGATAATGTCAATTGATAGATATGTACATATCCTATATAATATAATCAGTTCAAGGGAACAGAACAACAGCGAAAGTTGATGGGAGTACCGAAAGGGAAAGCAAGACGGCGACATAACACCGGGAAACAGGATAAGAGAGATTGAGATGCACTGAGTAGAACGCTAGACGTTTAAAGCCTGCCGGGGCTGTTGGGAATCCCAATAAAAGGAGGAATAAGAACATGAAGTACAACTTATCAAAGATTATGTTGAAAGCATGGAAAATTTACCGCAAGACAAAGGACATCCACTTCGCAGAAGCTCTTCATAGAGCATGGTTAAGCGCAAAGGCTGAGGAAATCAATGCGAAGCGTATTGAAAACGCGAAGCAGGCAGCAGGAATCATCGAAGAGACAAATACCTTGCCAAATGGAAAGAACTGGGATATAAAGTGGTTCATGGTTCCAAGGCATTATTTGGATGCTCGCTGATCTGGGGAAGTCGGGGAGATGGTGCTGAGTATAAGGCAAGTTTCTTTGGAAAGTCTCAGGTAGAAGCAATTTAATAAAAAAGCCCTTACCAGACTGGTCCTCTGATAGGGGCAAGGTAACCCGACGATTCATCAAATTGAGGGGTTGTGCGTATTATAACACACTCATTCCCCTCAATGCAACGAAATAAGGAGAACAGACGAGAATGATATCAGTAATGGATGTTCTTACAATCTTTATCAGCGGTTTTATATCAGCAAAACTGTATGATTACATGAAGACATTAGAAAAGGAGAATGAGCATGAGTGACAAAGCGAAAACAGAGAGTGCAACAGAAGAACCAGTAACAATAGAGGTATCAGGTGTTCCTGTACAGGAATTAGAGTTGGGGAGTGTAGGCCTTGCTGTAGAGATTATTGCAGACCTTAAAAAGCAGTTAGAGGAAGCAAAGGGAAATGCAAAAGTCTGGGAAGAAAATTGGAATGTGTGCCATGATTATAGTATGGTACTGTCCAGACAATCAGATATTATCAGTTATATTTTGAAATTGGATAATATCAGAAGCTTGGATATGATTTGGGGATGTGTAAGAACATCTTATGAATACCAGATTAAAAAGGAGCAGGAGGCAGAAAACGATGGAGAAGTGTAAATTAACTCAGGTTCCTTGCAGAAAGGCAATCATGGATGTTGTTCAGACCAATAAAGATAGAAGATCATTGCAGCAAACTTTTGAATTGGTGAAACTCTTTCAGATGGTGGTATCAGATCAAGCTTCTACTTTGAGTGAGGAAGACTGGGAGAGATATTTTATTATTATGAAACTTGGTATGATAGACAATTTAAGACATCTTAAATGTATAGATGCTTTTACAAATGGACTAATGAAGTGAGGCTGGGTATGGATTACAAAAAAATGATTATTGAAATGGTAGAAGAGGAACAAAATACTGGGAAGCTCAGATTTGTTTATATGATACTTTTTAAATACTTGAAAACAAAAATGTAAGAGGTAGAGGCATGGACTACAAAGAAAGAATAATTGCTTTATTGGAAAAAGTTAAAACAGAGCAGACATTAAACAGAGTATACAAATTACTGGAGTACCTTTACTTGAGGGAGGAATAAAGTGGATTACAAGAAAGAGATTATTGAGATGCTGGAAAAGATAGACAATATTTGTTGGTTACGGTCAATATATGTATTTATGAAAACATTGTTAGGATAACGATGAGGAGGCGCAGGATGGATTATAAGAAAGAAACTGTTGAGATACTGCAGAAAATAAATGATGATAGTTTGCTTGAGTTTTTCTATAGATTCATTGCCAGAGTATTAAGAAACAGGGGATATTGATATGGACTACAAAAAGAAAATCATAGAGATGTTAGAGAAAGCAGATCACGACCAAACGTATACAATTTTCAGATTTGTGTGTAGCTTTCTGGGAATTAAATAAGACAACCAAGGGCGGCGGACTGCTGCCCTATTGCCAATAGAAAGATAGGTGATATAATGGCGAGAATACCATCAGGGATGCGAAAAAAGGAAAATGGTTTATTCGAAAAACGTTTTACTGTAGATGGCAAGCGGTACAGCGCTTATGGTCATAATGTAAAAGAATGCGCAGAGAACGAGGCCAGGATTCGTGAGGAAATTAAAGCTGGTCTGTACAATTCAAATAAGAACATAACGCTGGATGCATATTTTGAGGAGTGGGAGAAGTCCAGGATAGGAGTGATCAAAGATAGCAGCCTTAAAATAAACAGGTCAAAGTACAATAACCATATTAAGCCGGTTCTGGGAAAGACTAAGATTCAGAAGATAGAGAAGCGTGAAGTAGTAAAGCTACAGCAGGACCTATCAAAGAAGTTAAGTGCATCAATGACCAACGGTGTTATAGTAGTTTTAAAAACAGTGTTGAATGCGGCTATTGACGATGAAATTATTGTTAAGAATCCTGCCGCCAATGTAAAGCCCCTTAGGACGGACGATAGGCCAAAAGCAAGTGAAACTATACATAGGGCATTAACCAGGGAGGAACAACAGGCATTTATACGGGAATCTAAGACAGAATGGCTTTATGAATTTTTCTGTTTTTCTTTGTGCACTGGAATGAGGCTCAATGAGATCATGGCCCTGAAGTGGCGTGATATAGATTACATCAATAACGTGATCCACGTAAGCAAGACCGTGAGCTGGAAAGAGGGAGGTGGGATTGAAGAAACTTTGCCAAAGTCTGACACCAGCAAGCGCGATATTCCTATGAATGACACTATCAAAAAAGTTCTGCAGATGCAGAGGACTAAGATGTCTTTAGTTTATGGAGAGATTTATGCAAGGAAGATGGACAATAATGTTTTTATCGGGAGTAATGGAGCTAAAGCGGTAGCATCGGCTACTGTATCATTTTCTATCAATAGTGTTTTGAAACGGCTCCGGCAGCAGGGCATAGAGATTGAGAGATTTACCCACCATGCTTTCAGAGATACGTTTGCGACACGATATATAGAAGAGGGTGGGAATATGCAGACACTCCAGAAGATTCTGGGACACAGTAGTCTGGCTATGACGGCAGATTTGTATACTCATGTCCTTCCAAATACAAAGCAGCAGGAAATGAAACAAATAGAGAATGGATTTAGTGAGGTGGCAGTTTTATAACTGCTGCCTTTTTTGAATAAAATCAGCGGATTGGGGTAATAATTGGGGTAAAACCAAAATCTGCATTCCAGGAATCCCGTAAAATCAATATTCTTTGCAGTTTTTTTATAAATTTTATTTTTTTATTATAAATTAGACAAATTTTTCTCACATTTATGCGATATGATATTTACATCTTAAGGGAGCGACGAACCTTAAGATAAAATCTTTCCTTTCCCTATAAAAGTGTAAAATGAACGATGAATCCCCGCTCTTATGGCAAGATCGCTGTAGGAGCGGGGATTTTGTGTTGTCTGCATCCACAGATACTCAGAATCTCAGGGACGACGGTAACGGTTAAAGCAGGCATAGATTTCCTGAAGTCTGGGGAGGGCATAGCCGCAGGAGATCTGGCGGTCTCCGGAAAGGAAAGACATCCCTTCTTTTTTTAGCTTTTTTTCAAGATCTTCGACAATTTCAGATAAGGTACGTTTTCCATCAATCATATTTTCTACAGCATATTTTAACAGAAGACTCAGGGCAGCCGTCTGTTCTGGGTCAATGAGCTGTTCAGTATAACGCAGATCAATCTCCTGTCTGCCCAGAGAGAAGCCGTCAGTTTTGGAAACTTTGGTTTTCAGGCGATCCTGGGGTGCTTTAGTCATAATTCGATGACTGTGTGGAGAAGCGAAGGCGGGAGCACAGAATGCAGGCAGAGGGTATTTGGCACAGAGAGCTTTGGCAGAGTCTGTAATGTCCCTGGGTATATAGTTATCCATCTGTATGATAGTATCTGCAATATGGAAAAAAGCACCGGAGCTTCCGGCTACCAGGATAGTGGAAATACTAGCCTTTTTATAAAGCTCACCTGCACGTTCCAGAAAGGGGGTAATAGGCTCCTTTTCACGCTGTATTACCTGCTGCATAAAAGCATCCCGTACCATAAAGTTGGTGGCAGAGGTATCCTCATCCAGCAGAAAAAGATGGCTGCCTGCCTCCATGCTTTCCACGATTCCGGCTGCCTGGGAGGTACTTCCACTGGCATCCTGGGTGGAAAAACAATGGGTATCCTTTTGATTGGGCAGGTCATTGATAAACAGGGAGATGTCTACATCCTTAATGAAACGTCCATCTTCTGAGCGAAGCTTGACAGCAGTGCAGTCTGTGATCACATATTCTCTGCCGTCTCCGGGGATATGGTTGTATACACCAAGCTCCAGTGCATTGAGAAGAGTAGACTTACCGTGATAACCACCGCCTACAATGAGGGTGATTCCCTGTGGGATTCCCATACCTGTGAGAGTACCTTTGTGAGGAAGCTCCATAGATATCCGAAGGCTTTCCGGAGCGGAAAAGGGGATGGCGTTTTTCATAGGACGGGAGGAAATCCCGCTTTCTCTGGGAAGGATGGAACCATCTGCTACAAAGGCGGTAAGCTTTCTGCGGAGAAGTTCTTGACGAATATACTCCTGATCCAGAGCCAGCTCAATAAAGTTGCGAAGTTCTTTTTTATTTGTGTTGGAATAGAAGAATGTTTTCTGTACACAGACAGGGAGATAATCAAAAAGGATTTTCTCCAGCTCCAATGCATTGATCGTTCTTCCGTTGGCTGGGAAACCAATGAAAAAGCGAGCGGTAATACCTCTGCCTGTAATCTCACAGGCTGTTCTGGAAAGGATTTCCTGACCACAATGACTAACGGAAATCAGACCGCTTTTTCCTGAACCCTTTGCACGGAAGGTGTAGCGGTTTACCTGCTGTTCGAACTGGCGGGTCAGGTAATCACACAGGGTGGTTCTGGTAAGTACATCCTTGTAATATTCACTGGGAAAAGCAGAATCTCTGTGAGAGATCTGTATACTGATATGGGAGGGAGAGGCAAAGGGATCTCCCTGGACATGGTCAATGGAAAGAATGAAATTTTCAAAGCGGTAAGCTCCCTTTAAGCCTTTGTAGGCCGGGTAGCTTTTTCTGTGTATGGAATGAAGCTGCTGACGCAGTACTTCTGAATTCTGCATATATAGTTGCCTCCTGCTGAAAAATCAGACATCCGCAATTTCCGGAATGTCTGCTGATGTATATTACTATAGATGAAATTCTGTAGTTTGTCCATAAGAGGATTACTGTTTACTGTTCACACACTACTATCCCGCGAGGTGTTTTGGCATGAATATGCCAAAATCCCGAGACATATAAGCCAAAATTCCATTGCCGCAGGCAATCTGGAATGAATTTTGGCTAAGTTACTGTGAACGGAGTGAACAGTAACGATTACTGTTTACAGTCTTCTATATTACTGAGAATGGTGTTTACAGTAACGTAACATTAGCTGGAAAAAACTTCTGCAATGTTATATAATAGAACGTGAAATACTATAGAATAGAAGGCGCTATAGAGGAAGAAAAAATACGGATGAGAGCAGAAAGGCGGAACAGATAATGGAACGTAGAAATGCATGGCTTTCTTATACAGAAGCAGAAGAAAAAGAACTGGAAAAGGTTGCAAAGGAGTATCGTAACTTCCTTGATGCAGGCAAAACAGAACGTGAATGTGTGACACAGATCATTAAAGAGGCACAGGAAGCAGGATATGAATGTCTGGAAGAAAAGGCTGCGAAAGGTGAAAAACTGAAAGCAGGGGATAAGGTTTATACAGTAGGAATGAAGAAAATCGTTGCACTGTTCCATATCGGACAGGATGATATTGCGGAAGGTATGAATATTCTGGGAGCACATATTGATTCTCCTCGTCTTGATATCAAGCAGAATCCTTTGTATGAGGATACAGATTTGGCATATCTGGACACTCATTATTATGGCGGTGTTAAGAAATATCAGTGGGTTACTATTCCTCTTGCTATCCATGGCGTAGTGGCAAAAAAAGACGGAAGTGTAGTTCAGATAAATATCGGAGAGGATGAGAATGATCCGATTGTTTACATTACAGACCTTCTGATCCATCTTGCAGGAAAACAGCTTCAGAAAACAGCTTCAGAAGTGATCGAGGGTGAGAATCTTGATATTCTGATCGGCAGCAGACCGCTGAAGGATCTTGAGGATGATAAGAAGAAGGAAGCAGTAAAACAGAATGTATTAAATATTCTCAAAGATAAATATGATATAGAAGAGGAAGATTTCCTTTCAGCAGAACTGGAGATCGTACCTGCCGGAAAGGCAAGAGAGTGTGGACTTGACAGAAGTATGATCGCTGCTTATGGACAGGATGACAGGGTTTGTGCATATACTTCCCTGCTTGCAATGCTTGAGATGGAAGCACCGAAGCGTACCTCATGCTGCCTGCTTGTAGACAAGGAAGAAATCGGAAGTGTAGGTGCAACAGGAATGCAGTCACGTTTCTTTGAGAATGCGACAGCAGAGCTTCTTGATGCTATGGGATGTTACAGTGATCTGAAATTAAGAAGGGCACTGAAGAATTCCAGCATGCTTTCTTCTGATGTAAGTGCTGCTTACGATCCTGCATATGGAGATGCATTTGAGAAAAAGAACGCAGCTTATTTCGGAAGAGGTATTGTGCTGAATAAATTTACAGGTGCAAGAGGGAAATCAGGATCAAATGATGCAAATGCAGAGTATGTGGCAAGAGTCAGAAATATTTTTGACAGCCATGAGATCGCATTCCAGACTGCAGAGCTTGGTAAAGTTGATATAGGCGGTGGCGGAACAATCGCATATATTGCTGCACTCTATGGAATGGAAGTCATTGACAGTGGTGTTGCAGTGCTCAGTATGCATGCACCGTGGGAAATCACAAGTAAAGCAGATGTCTATGAAGCTAAGAAGGCATATAAGGCATTTTTACTGGATGCATAAAAAATGAAGAGATTGGGGAGGTTGTATCGTTTCTGATTAACAGAGACTTACAGATTCCGCAGATAAGGGCAGAGCTTTTGGGGAACCGGAAGCCTGCTCTTTTATATATCTAAGAAGCAGGAGGGAAAGATGGAGGAAGCGCTGATCAGAGTAAAAGATTTGTGTAAAATATATAATCCCGGCGAGAATGAAGTGAGGGCGCTGGATCATATTGATCTGGAAATTAATAAGGGTGAGTTTGTTGCTATTATCGGACAGTCAGGTTCGGGAAAGTCTACATTTATGAATATGCTGGGATGTCTGGATGTGCCTACATCCGGCGAATATTTTCTGAATGGAACGGATGTGTCTACCATGGAAGATAATGAACTCTCAGAAGTCAGAAACCGGGAGATCGGATTTATTTTTCAGGGGTTTAATCTGATCTCAAATCTGACTGCAATTGAAAATGTGGAACTACCGTTGGTTTACAGAGGGGTAGACAGAAAAACGAGACATAAGCTGGCAATAGAGTCACTGACCATGGTAGGGCTTGAGAAACGTATGGATCACAGGCCAAATGAAATGTCAGGAGGACAGCAGCAGAGGGTGGCTATTGCAAGAGCAATCGCAGCCCAGCCACCGGTGATCCTGGCAGATGAACCCACAGGAAATCTGGATTCTGCATCCAGTAAGGAGATTCTTCAGATTCTTAAAAGCATGCACGAGCAGGGAAAAACAGTCATATTGATCACACATGATAATGGAATCGCAGCTCAGGCAAGGCGTGTAGTCAGAATTATGGATGGAAAGATAGAATCAGATTTTATCAATAAAAACTATGGGAAAGAAGAATATATAAAAAACCAGTTGGATGCATAAACCCGGTTACAAGGAGACAGATATTATGAAAAAAAAGAGAAGTAAAAAGAAAATTATTATTGGAGCAGCAGTTGTTCTTGTTGTTGCCGGCGGAGTTACAGTAGCAGGTCAGAGGAATTCAACAGAAAATCAGATCCCACAGGTTCAGGTAGTAACTGCAGAGAAGGGTGATGTTGAGGAAATTGTAGATGCCACAGGAACAGTGGGAAGTGAAGAAGAGAAGACTTATTATTCTCCTGTAAATGCAGAACTGAAAACTGTTTCTTTTTCTCAGGGCGATGTGGTAAAAAAGGGAACAAAACTGATTGAGTTTAATACAGAGGATCTGGAAAAAGATAACCGGAAAGCAGAACTGAATCTGAAATCAACAAAGTACGATACAAAAGATACAAGAAATAAATCTGACAAAGCAGAAAAGAAGCAGAAGGATGCCAAAAAGAATGTTCAGGAACTTGAGAAGAAAATAAAGGATAAAAAGGCTTATGTCTCGTCTCTGAAATCACAGATTTCAACGGCACAGCGTGAAGCGGCAGCACAGGCGTCTGCACAGGCAGCAGCACAGGCTCAGGCACAGCAGCAGGAAGCTCAGGCAAAAGCCCAGGCAGAGGCTAAGAAACAGGAGGAAATCCAGAGCAAATATCAGGCCGCACTTTATACATACAAGACGGAGACTCTTCCGCAGTACCAACAGCAGCTTTCAGATCTGAATGCACAGTATAATCAGGCACAAAGCGATTATAATCAGGCAGACACCACATATCAGATGGCATTTGCAACATGGCAGGCAGATCCTTCAGATGAGAATACACAGGCTCTGGATAATGCGGAGGCTGCAAGAACACAGGCACAGCTCGCAATGCAGCAGGCACAGCAGACTTATAATGATCTTAAGCAACAGACACCGAAAATGCCGGTACTTTCTGATTTCACAGAAAGCAGTGCAGATTACTCATGGGGAATTTCAGACGGTTCAGATGCAGATGACAGCGATGGGGAAGAGTTTTATTCCTCCGGATATGATTACGGTGGAAGTGACGACGGGACAGTAACTGCAGATACTTCTGCTCTGGAAAGTGCGCTTGAGACAGCAAGCAATGAACTTGCAGAGCTTCAGTCAGATCTGGCTTCTGAGAAAGCTATCGCAGAGGCAGATTCCACAAGCCTGACAAAAGAAGAAAAAGAGAAACTGAAAGTAACGGATAATCTTTCCGAACTGGACGCGAAATCAGCCGAGGAGCTGGTGAAGGAAGGAAAGAAAGGAATCACCGCGGAATTTAACGGAATCATATCCAAGGCAGATATTAAGCAGGGAGCAGCAGTTACTCAGGGTATGGAACTGTTTACTATTGAGAATACAGACAAGGCAAGTGTGGATGTGACTCTCTCTAAATATGATTATAATACAGTGAAAGAGGGGCAGTCTGTTGAGATTACCTTGGGGGATAATACTTATCAGGGTACTGTAACAAAAATGAGTCATATTGCGGTGCAGAATGAAAAAGGAACGCCGGTCATTTCAGCAACAGTAAGCATTGATGATCCGGATGAAGATATTTTCCTGGGGGTAGATGCAAAGGTTAAGATTTATGCGTCTTCTGCGAAAAATGTGGTGACTCTTCCTGTGGAAGTGGTCAATATCGGAAAAGAAGGTTCCTTCTGCTATGTGATAGAAGACGGACTGGTGACAAAGAGAAATATTACCACAGGAATCAGCTCAGAGGATTATGTGGAAATTACGGATGGAATCAAAGAAGGCGAAGAAGTAATCGCAGATCTGGGTGATTACACAGAGGGAATGGAAGTACAGGCAGTTTCTGAACAGACAGGAGAGGATGCCAATGAGTAATCTGTATGAATATATCAAGATGGCAGTCCATAACATTATGGCAAATAAGGGACGTTCTTTTCTGACTATGCTTGGCATTATCATTGGCATTGCTTCTGTAATTGCCATTGTATCTGTGGGTGAAGGAACCAAGAATCAGATGAACAGTGAAATTGATGATATCGGCGGCGGGCAGATTGCCATCAGTGTCAGCGATGAGGCACAGACAGATGAGGAGTGGATCACTGCGGATGATGTGGAAGCAATCCGGGCGGTAGACGGTATAGAAGGAGTAAATGTTTCGGATTCATTCAGCGGAGAAACTACCACAGGTAAGGGAAATTTTTCTCTTATGTTGACAGGTGAGGGACCGGATGCGAAGCTGTTAAATAATGCCACCATGAAGCATGGAGTATATTTCGGGGAAAATGAAGTCCAGGAAGCAAAAAATGTCTGTGTGCTTTCCGATGCAGATGCAAAAAGGCTCTTTGGAACAGATGATGTGGTTGGAATGTCTGTAGATGTCAACTGCTATGGACTGACCAAAAGTCTTCGTATCTGCGGGGTGACAACCCAGAAAGAAAATGGAACCTTTGTCAGCTATACTTACGAAGGTATGCCGATAACCATTAATGTTCCCTATACCACAATGAATGAATTTACCGGTGTATCCGATTATTTTTTCTCAGTAACAATGCAGGCAGATAAGAGCTTAAACAGTCAGGATGTTGCAGATAAAGTGGTAAAACTGCTGGAAAAAAGACATCAGTGCGCAGGAAAAGATTATTTCCAGGTGCAGAGCTTTCAGGATATTATGAGTTCCATGAATCAGATGCTGGATATGGTGACTGCTTTTATCTCCTTTGTGGCGGGAATTTCCCTTCTGGTTGGCGGTATTGGCGTTATGAATATTATGCTGGTTTCTGTAACAGAACGTACCAGAGAGATTGGTATCCGTAAGTCACTGGGAGCGAAAACATCTTCCATTATGATGCAGTTTCTGGCAGAGGCGGCAATTCTGACGGTGATTGGAGGGGTGATAGGAATTGTTCTGGGTGTAATCGGCGGATATGTGATCTGCTCAATCATAAGCAGCAGTATGGGAATGTCCATAACTCCGGGAATCAGCCTGAGTACAATTATGGCGGCAACTTTGTTTTCCTGTGCTGTGGGAGTATTCTTTGGAATTTATCCTGCGAAGAAGGCAGCAAAACTGAGTCCGATTGAGGCTTTGCGGCGGAATTAATGAAAACAGGACTGCAATGGTATTTTGGTGTACCTGTGTCCTGATATCATTGCGGAATAGTTGCAAATTGTTATAATTTTGCGAATCAAAAGAAAAAAATAAAAAATTCAAAAAAACTGTTGACAAATGCTCCAGTATAGAGTAGAATACTCAATGTTGTGAGGGACACGAGATAAGAACTTCACAAGGATGTGCGTTTAGCTCAGCTGGATAGAGCGTTTGGCTACGGACCAAAAGGCCGGGGGTTCGAATCCTCTAACGCACGCTAATAAAAAATAAGACAGTGCAAATGCACTGTCTTATTTTTTGTTCGAGTCCGGGTCGGACTCGAACGAGTTCGATCTACGCTTCGCTCCGTCTTCGTTCCACTACGGTCGGTTCAAAGCCAACATCCACTGGATGTTGTGAACCGTTGCTAAACGCGTGCCACTGGCACGCAGCAACCTCTAACGCACATACAAATCGCTGAAAATCGAGGTGATATGATTAAGTAAAGAGCAATCATTTCGATTGTCTTCAGAAATTGTAATGATTTCTACCTTTGGGTGATTTACGATTTCAGGCCAGAAAGATTCTGCAGGTTCTTGCAATACCCCTAAAATAGGAGTCTGTCCATCCAAAAGGTTTAGGATTTTTTTTCGAAATAAAGCTGCGTCTGCTTCATGTGGACCAAGCTCATCCATAACAATCAAAGAGCAGTCAGAACACATGGAAAGAATATTGCATCCAAGGCGATCAAAGGTATCGGCAGTGTGTTCATCTGTTTTTCCGCATAAAAACAAAAGATTAAATTCGTTTGGGAGCTCCTTCTCTTTTAGATGGTACATATGAACTGAATACTGATCCTTCAGATAGTCTTTTGTGCGGACAGTCAGGAATCCATCAGCGGTTTTCTTATAATCGTCTAATATCTTTTGGATCAATGTAGATTTTCCAATGTGTTTTTTACCAGTTAAAAATATATGTTGAGTCATAGTAAAGTCCCATTTCATTTTATAATAGTTCTATAGTCAGGTCGTATTGTTTTGTTTCGAACATCCCAGAGAATTCTTCCATAAGTGGAATCAGTTATTTCCTTGATCTGCCCATCTTTGTTTAAGTGAGATTGAATCCATTGCATGATTTTATTTGCGTTTTCCTGTGTATGTTCTTCAGAAGGAAGCATGTGCTCCATGAGGAAATCAATATATTGTTCATCCGGAGTTACCCAGGTTTCACGATGGAGTTTTTCATAGCTTGTTTCAGGATTGTATCCAAGCAGAAATAATATATTGAAAAGAGAGAAAAACCATCGCCCATTCCATTGGGGTGCTGTTTGTTTGCCAAATACTTCCTGTAAGATCTGTTCCCTGAGTGAATTTCGTCTGTCAAGATGCGTGATATTACAGCACCATGCCCTGCTCATTTCCATAGATTTTATCAGTCCGTCCATATTGTGGATTGCAGGTGTCATGGAACAGAATACCAAATCAAATGCATGCTTATACCCCGATTTATCAATATCTAATGTCTGAAAATTACATGTATAGAGTATAGCGTTATTTAAGCCTTCATTTTGGATATGTTCCATTCCGTGTTTAACCATTTTATCAGAAATATCCAGCCCCACTACTTTGTGTACATATTTGGCAAATGCAGCAGCAAACCGTCCGGGACCGCATCCAATATCTGCGACGTCATAATTTTTTTCAAGAAGTCCTTTGGAATCCAGGTAGTTTATTGCGCTGATGACACGTTCATCACCTTTTTCTTTCTTTTTGCGTGCGTCTTCCCAAAAGTCTGCACGTTTATTCCATCTTTCTATAGCCCGCTCAGGTAATTCTGCAGGCTCAGATTCCTGCAGAGAAATAAAATAATCCAATATAGAGTCCATGTATCATTTCTCCTAAAATGTTTTTGCTGAGCTATTTACCGGTAAACAGATAGTTCGTTCACGGCCATAGCGGTCGTGTGTAGTTATCACATCCATTTCAATATCGTAAACAGATTGTAAGGTTTCAGATGTAATGATTTCTTTGGGAGAGCCGAATCCCATAACCTTTCCGGATTTCATGAGAAGAACTTTGTTTCCCACGGAAAAGGGATGCTCAGGACTATGTGTTGACATAATAATGCAATAGCCCTGATTGGCCAGCCCTGAAATTACTTCCATGAGAAGCTGATGATTGGCATAATCCAGATTGGCGGCTGGCTCGTCCATGATGAAGATTTTTGCAGACTGACAGATTGCACGGGCAATTAAAACCAATTGCCTTTGTCCTCCGCTTAAGGAAGTATATTTCCTGTTGGCAAGAGGCAGGGCATTTACTTTCTCCAAGGCAGCAAAAGCTGCTTCCTGATCAGGCTCTTTTGGGGTTTCAAATGCGGAGAAATGAGAAGCACGCCCCATAATTACCATATCAAGAACTGTATAGGCAAATACAGGGGAATGATATTGGGGAATATATGCAATCATATTTGCCAGTGTTTTGGTTGTAAAGTCACTAATATTTTTTCCGGCTATCTTTATTTTTCCATTAGAAACAGGAAGGGAACCTAATATCATGCGGAACAGAGTGGTCTTTCCGCAACCATTAGGGCCAAGCAGACAAAGCACATCACCATAGTCTGCGCTGCAGCTGATACCCTTTAAAATATCACCATTGCCGTAACCGCCAAAAACATTTTCAATTTCCAGAAGCATATAATTACGCGCGCTCCTTTCGTTTGATGATAAGATAGATAAAGAAGGGGGCGCCCATGATACTTGTGACAACGCCAAGTGGAAGTTCCATGGACAAAAGGGAACGGGAAATATCATCAACAAGTATCAGGTATCCGCCGCCAAGGATCGCACTTGCAGGTATCAGCCTTCTGTAATCAACGCCAACCAGTGCACGTGCCAGATGGGGGATCATCAGCCCGACCCATCCGATCAATCCTCCAAGACAGACTGCAGCGGCGCTGAGTAATGTGGAAGCGACTATAAAAATCAGACGATATTTACGCACATTGATTCCTAAACTTTTGGCTTCTTCTTCATCCAAAGTCAGCAGATTGATCTGCCATCGAAAAATAAAAATCAGACTTAATCCAATGATCATTGGAAGAACACTCCAGCAAAAGGATTTGGTTGTGGTTTTGGTTAAGCTGCCCATAAGCCAGAAAGTAATTTGCTGGAGAACATCATTGGGGTCTGCGACATATTTGATCATTGTGACACCGGCATTGCAGAGTGACATGATCATAGTTCCGGTCAGAACAAGACTGAGAGTCTGGGAATGTGCGGATTTTCGGCTGATAAGATAGGATGTGGCTACTGCGGCCACACCACCTGCAAAAGCAGAAAGCTGAATCATCCAGTTGGAAGCTCCGTTTAAAATTGCAAAAGCAGCTCCGAGACTTGCGCCGGAAGAAACTCCAAGGATATCCGGAGATACCAGTGGATTGCGAAACATTCCCTGATAGGTTGCACCTGCTACCGAGAGGGAAGCACCAATAAATAAAGCAGACAGAATACGGGGCAGACGGATATTCCAGAATATGGTAACTGCCTGGGGTAAAATATCTCCTTTAAAACCAAATTTTGATAAAAATGCATTTAGTACCTGCACTGGTGTAAGCGGATAATATCCCACCCAGAATGAGAGTACTATAATGATAAACAAAAGTACCAGCATAACCGCCAACAGCAGAACATATCGTCTTTGTCGGGCAGTGGCGGCATTTTTTTCATTAGCTGTCAGATTCATAATCCTTCATCCTTGTAACTTGACTAATCAAATTTACGGTGTTATACTCAGAAAAACCGAATTGTTTTTAAAAACTATTCGTATATACATTATAATACTTAAAAATTGTATAGTCAATTTCAATAAGCGTCAATTATGAGTAATGCGGAGAAAAGAAAGGAGAGAGTTTATGAAAAAGCACAGACAACTTTGGGCTCTGTTTATATGTCTGGTGATGTCAGTCAGTCTTTTAACAGGATATTCTGAGACGAAAGCTGCTACTGAAGAGCCGACGCAGAGTGCGGAGCAGGATGCCACGCAGAAAACTGCTGAAACCCGTGAGATCACAGACATGGCAGGAAGAAAAGTAACTGTCCCAACAGCAGAAAATATTGAATCTGTTTTTTCAGCGGGTCCGGTAGCTGCAATTTTTCTGTATATGGTTGCACCGGATAAGCTTCTTGGGTGGAATTATGAACTGAATGATGTTGAGAAATCTATTATTCTGGACAAATATCAGGATCTCCCTAATTTTGGAATGGGTGATGCTGTCAATTATGAAGCAGTAATTGCTGCCAATCCTACAATTGCTATTAATAGTGGAAAGATTAATGATGCAATGGTTTCTGATTGCGATGCGTTATCAGAAAGCCTTGGAATTCCGGTTGTTGCAGTAGACAACGAGCTTAATAATTCTGCGGAAGCTTTTCGTTTTATGGGCGAACTTCTTGGTGTAGAAGATCATGCAGAAGAGCTTGCCCAGTATGCGGAGCAGGTATTTACTGATATTAATGCGCTTTCAGATATTCCAGAAGAAAAGAAAGTCAGTGTATACTTCGGTAATGGAGAGGATTCACTGGAAACTGCACCCAGGGGATCCCAGCATGCACAGATTCTTGATGCCATCAATGCAGTCAATGTTGCAGATCTGGAATTGGGAGATGGATCTCGTGTTCAGATTTCAGCAGAACAGCTTCTTGCATGGGATCCGGATGTGATTGTTGTAAATGGTGAACCAAAGGCAGATAAAAGCGGAAGTTCTGCAGCAGAAGATATCCTGAGCAATCCTGATTATGCTTCATTAAAAGCAGTACAGGACCAAAAGGTTTATGGAACTCCGAATGCACCGTTTAGCTGGGTGGATCGTCCGGCAGGACCAAATCGTCTGATCGGTATGCGATGGTTCTCAGCATTGATTTATCCGGAATATATTAAATGTGATATCAATGAAGAAATACATAAATTTTTCGATCTTTTTTATCATGTTGATCTGTCCGATGAACAATTGGAAAATGTTCTGAAAGGAACTTTATAAAGGTTAGACATGGACGTGGAAAAGGGCTATACAATAAATAAATAAAAAAGAAACGCTGGTTCCGGTAAATACCGGTTCCGGCGTTTCTTTTTATAATTTTCGGATTATTGCGCTTCCATGCAGATCGCATACAGGATCTGCAAACAGATGGTTTTTCAGACAGAATTCCCCAACCGCTTTTCGGCATCCGGAAAACTGTGTACTGTACACATCGTGAACCAAGAGAACTCCTCCGGTGGCCAGGCGTTCATAGAACAGAGGAAGTGCAGCAGCAGTTGGAGCATAGAGATCCGCGTCCAGAGATACAAAACAAAAAGTTTCATCTCTAACATCGGAAAAGGTATCTGGAAACCATCCTTTGTGGATCACAGTACGTGTAGGATCTGGCATAACATGAAGAACAGAGTCAATATCAGTAGAAGAAAAATCACCTGTTTTGGCGCGGGACAGATTACCGGAGGCTTCTATTGTGATATCCTTTTCTGAAAAGCCCTCAAAAGTATCAAAAAGATGGATTTTTCGGTCTGGAAAGGCTGCACTGATCAGGGAAGAAAATTCACCTCGGAAAACACCCAGTTCTGCAACATTTCCCGGAATATCCAATTGATAGATCTGCTCAGATAAAAGACGCATAACAGCAACCCGTGCGTCAAACATGCGAAGGACGGAGGGATCACGAAAAGGTCCGTGATAACCCAGGTTTTCCATCTGTTTTATCATAGAATTACGCCGTTCTTCATCCAGAACTCCCAGGATGACCAGATCCGGGAGAAGTGCTATTGCAGCATCCGTAGAACAGACTGGAATATTCCCAATATAGGATCCGTGTTTATGGGGGTCATTATCAGCAAAGCACAGGAGCTGACAGGGACTGTTGAGAAGTCTTGCTGTCATTTGTCCAATTTGTCCGGCACCAAATATTACAGCTTTATATACTGATTTTGCCATCATTTTGATGTAGCCTTTCTGTCAGCACGAACCTGGATCATCTGTCCTGTGATGGAAATGGCGATTTCAGCCGGTGTTTCTGCTTTGATCTCCAGTCCTATAGGTGAGATGATACGGTTTAAATCTTGTTCATTAATGTTGTATTCTTCAATCAGACGGCGAAATACAGCAGCTTTTTTTGCGCGGCTTCCAATGACGCCTATATAGCATGCAGGTGTAGCGAGAAGCTGTGCCTGTACAATGGTATCATAGGAATGTCCGCGTGTCATGACGCAGCAATAATCAGCAGCTGTGATAGAAACATACTGCTTTAGATGGTTGAAATCACAAAGTATTGTTTCAACTGCTCCCGGGAAAAGAGCAGGATCTGTAAATTCCGGCCGGTCATCCAGGACAACACAGCGAAAATCAACGCTTGCAAGGATTGGGACAAGCTTTTGTGAGACATGTCCGCCGCCGAATACATAGACAGTTTCTGAGGTTCCAATCTGTTCAGAAAACAGATCATAATCTTCACTGTGATATCGGTGTGGCTTTGCAGATAAAGATGATAATACAGAAGAAGGAACATTGGCAGTTCCGATGAGACCGCATGCAGGACTGTAGAGGCTCACACCGGAGGTGGTGAGAAGATCGCAGATCAGCCAGAAATCTTTTCGCTCTTCATAGAATTTTTCCGCAGTTTCTGTGATTTCCATAATAATCGGATCGTTATGATTAAGATACTGGAAAAAGGCCGTAACATCACCACCACAGATCATGCCAATATTTTCAACATCTTTATGATTCAGCCGGAATTCATGCTGGCAGGATTCCTTTTTTTCAAGAATATCCAATGCCATACATTCAGCACGATATTCTACAGCTCCACCTCCGATGGTTCCGGAAATTCTGCCGTTTTTTCCGACCAGCATGCGGGAACCGGCACCTCTTGGCGTAGACCCTGAGGATGCTGTGACGGAAACAAGTACAAGATCGTTTCCCTCCAGGAATTGTTGTTTTATTGTCTGAAATAATATTCTCATATAATAAAATACCTCCTAACTAAATTAAGTGATTTTTCTGCTTCGGTTGTGTATGTCTGTCTGGACTAAAGCGTGATATGGCAGAGTGACTGTATCATGTCCTGCAGTTTGCGGGCTTGTTCTAACTGCTGCTCATGAGCTTTGCAAGCTTCCGGACTTTTGCATTTACTCATGCTGTCGGCAAATCTTTTTTCTATGGTTACACGTTGTGTTTCCTGAATCAGTTTATCAGCCAGAAATACAATAGCTGCTTCATCCAGCTTGGTTTCCAGCAGACCATGGTGCTGTGAAATAATCTGGCTGATCTCAGGATAACCTAACTGTAAGAAAAGTTCACCGCCTGTTTTGGTGTGATGCCTCTGAAGTCTGGCAATATCATGCAGAAGTGCACCGGAGCGAACAAGCTTCTGATCAAAGATATAACCATTGGATTCCAACATATTGCATAAACAACAGGCAAGTTCAGTAACAGCATCACTGTGAGCTTGTACATGACGGGGCAGAGAAACCGCATTGCGAAGCCTGAAGCATAGCCCGTCATTTAATTCAGGATGAGGCAGTATATAACTGGGATCAGAGAAAGAAATATTATTTCTTTCATTCACTTCCAGATGATAGTAAGAGCCACAGGGAAGACGAAACCGCTGCCTGCTGTACATACCGGAATGTAATGCATATATATAAGAAGAGATTACATCTGTATGAGCTACCACTGCAATATCACCTTCAGAAGCGCAAAGAATCTTATGAACTGCCTGCGAAAAGCGAAAACCAGATGCAGTAGGAGTTTCTGCTCCCGGGATCGGATGATCAGGGTTATTTTCACGGGCTTTATAAATGTCCGGCCATCTCTGGCGTATTTTATCAAAAGAAAGGCCATCCCATTCTCCCAGATTTCGTTCTGACAGATCAGAAACAATTATATGTGGAAGCTCAGGTGCCATATGGCCTGCTGTCTCAACAGCTCTTAACAAAGGACTGCAGTATATCCTTGATATTTTATCAGACAATTCTTCATTAAGAAGGACTGCCTGCAAGTGTCCAAGCATGGATAGAGAGAAATCTGTCTGTCCCACACAGTAAGAATGTTCATCCGGATACTGTGGTTTTCCATGCCGGACCAGATAAAGGCTACGCATTAAAAAATCCTCCGAAACATTCTTCAAATATTTTTTTTGAACAGGAACGTGTTTCTTCTGAAAAACGGGCATATCGTTTCAGAAATTCTTCGCCGTATGGTGTCAGTTCGCTATGGCTTCCCCTTGTACCGCCCTGGCTTCTGATGATCAGAGGTTCATGAAGCTGTGATTCCAGGGTATGGATCAGGTTCCAGCTGGTAGAATAGGAAATGTGCATGCGCTCACAGGCATCACGGACAGATCCTGTTTCATGAATCAGTGTAAGCAGCGAATAGAGTTTTTCATCAAAAAAAACTTTTTCCCGGGCCAGCTGAATATGGATTTCAGAACGGATCAGGCTCTGGTTATGTATGCGGAGGAGTTCAGCATAATCCTCTGGTGTATCTGCATCATGAATAATACCGGGATCCTCTACATTAAGATAATACATGGGTTCCCCGCAGTTATCCACAGCACTTTTAAGTCCTGATTTTCCGTCATCACTTAGGATGGAATCAATCAGTGTGGAACGGATCAGAATGGGATGACCGGGATTGCCATTACAGACCGGAGTTACAAGGGGACGCCCCAGAGAGAGCATTTGAGTGACTGTCTGGGCTGTGAACAGCGGAACATCAACAGGTGTAAAGAGTACTGTATCCACTTTGTCTTTCAGATACTCAAGTCCGATTCTGACAGAATCAAACATATGAGTGTTTGCATAGTTCTCATTTCGAAGAAAGACTACATTATTGGAAGCCAGGTGGCATTCCAGAACATCTGCATGATATCCGGTTACCACTACTATTTTGGAGATTCCGGCCTGCCGGAAATTATTGATCACGCGCTGTGCGATGGAAATGGAGCCAAGCTGAAGCATGGGTTTAAAGTCTCCCATTCGTGATGATTTCCCCGCAGCCACGATGAGGGCGCCTGTCTGCATTCAGATACCTCCTTCTTTCAATGATATTATACAAATTTGATATTATTATAACATATAAAAGAATAAAAATAGTTAAAATTTTAAATAAAGCAAAATAAAATTGTCTGGAATATATAAAGTAGCCAACTGTTAATTATTTACAATTTGTATAATTGTGCAAAATTATGGTAGTATGGATATATAAAATAACGTGGACAGGAGAACTTTTTTATGGATAAGATTTTTGAGATTACCGCAAAAGAAGTTACTGTGCAGGTAAAAGATGAGCGTACAGGGGTTGTATACAGCCGGACGCTTCCCATCGATTATTATGAGAATGCAAATGTTTTAAAACTCAGCGGTGAGAATCTGGACGGGAGTAGCTCTTCCATTGTTTTCTATTCTGCCAGAGGAATAGAGAGACTGAAAGATCTGACAGGCAAAGGGGCTGATCATGATCCGTGTGGAGTGCACAAGCCTGAAGATCGGTAATATTAAAATAACGTAACTATTCAGCAGTCATTGTGAAGGCGCTAACAGTTACGGAATGCGTGTTTTTAAAGGAGGTATGGAACATGATTAAAAAGACATTGAAGATTAATGGTGTTGAGAGAATACTTATTCTTGATAAGGATGAGACACTGGCGCAGGTACTCCGTAATCACCTTCTTCTTACAGGATGTAAGATCGGCTGCGGTGAAGGGCATTGTGGAGCCTGTAATGTTATTATGAACGGAAAAGTTACAAGATCCTGTATCTACAAGATGAGCCGTGTTCCCGATCATGCAGAGATCACAACTATTGAAGGTGTGGGAACAATTTCTGATATGCACCCGATTCAGGTTGCGTGGATGGCATATGGATGTGCACAGTGCGGTTTCTGTTCACCGGGCTTTATTATTTCCGCAAAAGTGCTTCTGGATAATAATCCAAGCCCTACCCGTGAAGAGGTAAGAGACTGGTTTAACAAACAGCGTAATCTCTGCCGTTGTACAGGTTACAAGCCGCTGATCGATGCTACTATGGCTGCAGCAGCAGTTATGCGCGGTGAGATGACAAAGGAAGATCTTGTGTTCAAACAGACAGGTGATTCTATTGTTGGAACAAACTATATCCGTCCTTCAGCAGCACAGAAGGTAACAGGTACCTGGGACTTCGGCGCAGATGATGCGTTAAAGATGCCATCAGGAACACTTCGTCTTGCTCTTACACAGGCAAAGGTTTCTCATGCAAATATCCTCAGCATTGACACAACAGAAGCAGAGAGCATGCCTGGTGTTGTCCGTGTTATCACAGCAAAAGATATTAAGGCAGCAGGCGGAACCAATAAGATCAATGGTCTTGTAATGCTTCCAAAACACAACAAAACAGACGGTTTTGAACGTCCTGTACTCTGCGATGAAAAAATCTTCCAGTTTGGTGATGCGATTGCCATCGTAGCTGCTGATACAGAAGAGCATGCACGTGCAGCAGCAGAAGCAGTTAAAGTTGAGATTGAAGAGCTTCCTGCATACATGAATGCAATGGATGCCATCGCACCGGATGCAGCGGAGATCCATCCCGGTACTCCGAACGCATTCTTTGAGACAAACTGTATCAAGGGTCCTGATTTTGACTGGGACAGCATTCCGGATTCACAGCAGGTTGAGATAGAATCTTACTGTTCACGTCAGCCTCATCTTCATCTTGAGCCGGACTGCGGTTATGGTTATATTGACGAAGACGGTATGATAACTGTTCATTCCAAATCCATTGGTATCCATCTGCATATGCCTATGATCGCTGATGGTATCGGCGTGCCAATGGAGAACTTACGAATTGTTCAGAACCATGCAGGAGGAACCTTTGGTTACAAGTTCTCTCCTACAAATGAGGCTTTGATCGGCGCTGCTGTTAAGATTCTTGAACGTCCAGTATCTCTGGTATTTAATCAGTTCCAGAATATTACATATACAGGAAAGAGATCTCCTGCATTTATGAATATCAAGCTTGCAGCAGATGAAAACGGTAAGCTTCTTGCACTCTGGGGCAATAACTATGTGGATCATGGTCCATACTCAGAATTCGGTGACCTGCTTACAATGAGACTTTCTCAGTTTACAGGTGCGGGCTACGGAATCAATTCTATCCGCAATAAATCTACAACAGTATTTACAAACCACGCATGGGGTTCCGCATTCCGTGCTTACGGTTCTCCGCAGTCTTACATGGGATCTGAGATTGCGATAGATGTTCTGGCTGCAAAGATGGGAATCGACCCCTTCGATATCCGTGAAATGAACTGTTACAAAGAATCCGAAGGCAGTACGATTCCTACAGGTTATCCGCCTGAAGTATACTGTGAAGAAGATCTGTTCAAGACAGCACGTCCACTGTATGAAGCAGCTAAGAAACGTGTGGCTGAAAAGAATGCAGCTTCTGATGGCAAGATCAAATATGGCATCGGCGTATCTCTCGGTGTATATGGCTGTGGCCTTGATGGTGTTGATACATCAAACGCATTTGCAGAGCTGAATCCGGATGGAACAGTTACAATGTATGCTGCATGGGAAGATCACGGACAGGGCGCTGATATGGGTGTTCTTGTATCATCCCATGAAACACTTCGTCAGGCAGGAATCAGACCGGAACAGATCAAACTTGTTATGAATGACACCAAGACATGTCCGAATGCAGGTCCTGCAGGTGGATCACGTTCACAGGTTATGTCAGGTAATGCATGTCGTCTGGCAGCAGAAAACCTTGTGGCAGCTATGAAGAAAGAAGACGGAACCTTCCGTACTTATGATGAGATGGTGGCTGAAGGTCTTACAACAAAATATGAAGGTAACTGGGTAACAACCTTCTGTGCAGATCATCCGATCGATCAGGATACAGCACAGGGTGATCCGTTTGCAACCTACATGTACACGATCTTCCTTCCGGAAGTTGCTGTTAATACAGAAACAGGTAAAGTTAAAGTTGAAAAATTCACCTGTGTGGCTGACGTAGGTACGATCATGAACAGACTTCTTGTAGAAGGCAACTTCTACGGTGGTCTTGTACAGGGTATCGGTCTTGCTCTTACAGAAGATTTCGAGGATCTGAACCATGATACTTCTCTGAAGAACTGTGGTATTCCGTATCCAAATGATGCGCCGGATGATATTGAACTTCATTTCAATGAAACATATCGCCCAAGCGGTCCTTACGGTGCTGCCGGCTGTGGTGAGGCTCCGCTGGATGCTCCTCATCCTGCGATCCTGAATGCAATCTACAATGCTACAGGCGCACGTATCACACGTGTTCCTGCCCGTCCGGAAAAGGTTCTTGCAGCATTAAAGGAACTTGAGAAATAATTCTCAGTATAATTTTATCATATGATATAATAAGGGGAGACGGGAGACTGTCTCCCTTTTGGAAATGAAAGGAGTATCGGGTTATGACATATATACAGGAGAGAGGTTCCACTCATGTTTATCACGTAAATCGAATGTCAAAGGAAGAGATGGATCATATGATCAGCCTCTGTGTTCATGAACAGCCGGCGTACTGTGTTGCAGCCTGTCCTTTCAAAGCAGATACAAAAGAAATGCTGTTTTATGCTGCAAAAGGAAATTTTAAGAAAGCTCTGGGGATCTATGAGAAGATCACACCATTTCCCATGATCCTCTGTAGCGGCTGTACTGCACCCTGTGAGGAGAAATGCAGGCTTTGTGAGCTGGGTGATGGCATATCCATACGTGAAGTAGAGCGTGCCATTGTCCGATATGGGGAACCTGGAAAACGGAGCAGTGTATTTCGTATCAGAAAGAAAAAAAAGGCTGTGATTTTTGGCTCAGGATTATTCCCGCTGTTTCTTGCAGGGGAGCTGGAAAAGAAGATGTATCCTGCAACCATTTACTGTCAGGAGAAAGATTATGAAGCCTATATTGCAGCAGCAGCACCGGAGCTTTCGGAATCAGATTGTAGGAATGAAGCAAAACGTCTCAGTTCCATGGATCTTTCGTTTGAATTCGGATGCAGTCTTGACCTTCCGTTTATCAGAGAGAAAATGAAGGAGGCAGATGTGGTCTGTGCTTCAGAGGAGGTGGCCAAAAAGCTGGCTCCTGAGGAAGCAGCAAACGCAGAGATCATGCTGAGAGAACAGGCAGGGATCGTCAGCGGTCCGGCCCAGTCTGTGATGGATGCGGCTTTTGCTGCAAAAAGAGCTGCCCTGACTGTAGATCTCCTTGTGCAGAACCTTTCACCCCACAGTAACAGAGGCAGTGAAGGGGCAGTTACCACCAGGCTCTATACAAATATGGAAGGGATGAAAGGCTCTAAAAAGATTCCCTGCAGCATAGATGGATATTCAAAAGAAGAAGCTATTGAGGAAGCAAAGCGATGCATTCAGTGTCACTGTGATGAGTGTATGAAAAGCTGTGTCTATTTAAGTGAATATAAAAAGTATCCTGGTTTTCTTGCACGTGAAATCTATAATAATACCCAGATCATTATGGGAGATCACCAGATGAATAAACCGATGAATTCCTGTTCACTCTGCGGACAGTGTACTGTAATCTGCCCAAATGGGTTTGATATGAGCCAGGTCTGCAAATCTGCAAGAGAAAATATGGTATCTACAGACAAGATGCCTTTGGCACCTCATGAATTTGCACTGATGGATATGCTGTTCTCCAATTCGGAGGCTTTCTTATGCAGACCTCAGCCGGGATATGAAACCTGCAGATATGTATTTTTCCCGGGATGTCAGGCAGGAGCTATAGCGCCGGATGTTGTCACAGAGGCATATGAGGATCTTTGCAGGAGGACAGAGGGCGGTGTTGCTCTGATGCTGGGATGTTGTGGTGCTATCAGTGAATGGGCAGGACGCTATGAAATGACAGAAAAGGTAAATGAACAGCTGAAGCAGGAGCTTGCAAAGCTGGGAGATCCCATGATCATAGCAGGCTGTCCAAGCTGTATGAAACAGTTAAAAGAGAGTCTTGGTGTCAGAGTCACAGGAATCTGGGAGATCTTAAAGGAAATCGGACTTCCCGCACGGGCAAAAGGGCTGGAGATACCTGTTGCAATACATGATGCCTGCGGAGCCAGGGGTGATGCGCAGACACAGGACATAATAAGAGAGCTTCTTGCAGATATGGGGTGCACTGTTGTAAACACAGAATATTCCAGAGATCTGTCTCCCTGTTGCGGATACGGCGGACTGACTTCCTACGCTAATAAAGAGATGGCAGATAAAATGACAGAAAAGTGTCTGGAACGATCCGATGCCCCATATATAACGTACTGCATGGCATGCAGGGACCGATTTGTCAGGGAAGGCAGGGAATCCAGACATATCCTGGAACTTCTGTATGGCACAAATGCCGTCAATATGCCGGATATCAGTGAAAAACGCTACAACCGGCTTGTGCTAAAAGAGAAGCTTTTAAAAAATATATGGAATGAGGAACTGATGATGGAGAAAAAAGATTATACCGTTGCATATACAGAAGATGCCATCAGTATGATGGATGAACGTATGATACTGAAAAGTGATGTGGAGCGTGTATTATCAGATTACAGAGAAAACCAGGAAGCGATTTTTGATGAAGAGACAAAAGAACTGGTGACAAGGAGCAGACTTGGAAATGTGACATTCTGGGTGCGATTTGTGGAAACTGAAGAAGGGTATCTGGTACGCAGAGCATACAGTCACAGAATGAATATTATGAAAAGGGTGGGACAGTAATGGCAGCAGAGAGAACATATTATACCATTGATCCTGAGGGAAAGCTGACCTGCATGAAATGCAAGGTTCCTCTTGTAAAAGGAAAAGCAAAATTTATGTATCTGGAGAACGGTTTTCCTGTTGAGATGCCGGTCTGTCCCAAATGTGGCTTTGTCTATGTTCCGGAGGAGCTGGCTCTTGGAAAGGTTCTGGCAGTGGAACGTGCACTGGAGGATAAATAGATGAACAGACATCCCGGAGGGGAAGAGCAGACACTTCATCTTCTGAAAAGCATAGAACTGAAAAAAGGAATGAAAGCTCTGGATCTGGGAGCAGGAGAGGGAGAGACAGTGCGGATCATGAAAGCATTTGGTCTGAATGTGCAGGGGGTGGATCTTGCTCCGCGAAGCAGTGAGGTGCAGAGGGGAGATTTTCTGGACCTTCAGTATGCAGCAGACAGTATGGATCTCTGTATCAGCCAGTGTGCATTTTTGGTCAGCAGAAATCAGAAAAAGGCAGTTTCTGAATGCTGGCGTGTACTGAAAAAGGGAGGATTTCTTTTACTGTCAGATCTGGATCCGGGCAATCTTTTGGAAATTGTGAAAGAAACAGGGTTTATGATTCTCTGTCAGGAGGACCAGACTGCTCTCTGGAGAGAATATTATCTGGAAGCAATCTGGAATGATTCATTCTGCTGCGAGGATCATAAGCTTTTACAGAATGAATACAAAGGCAGAAAAATAGGCTATACCATGGTGGTTGGCAGAAAGGAGTAATGTATGGATCTTTACGAAAGAATAATGGAATTAGGCAGCAGGGGATATCATTGTTCACAAATTATTATGATTATGACTCTGGAAACCATAGGAGAGGAAAATCCACAGCTTGTAAAGGCAATGGGAGGCCTTGGGGGAGGAATTGGTTACTGTGGAGATACCTGTGGATGTCTGACAGGAAGTGCCTGTGCCATCGGATATTTTCTCGGCAATCTGGCTCCTGAAGAGAAGGAAGATGCACAGATGAAGCCGGCTGTACAGGAATTATATCAGTGGTTCCGCCAAAAGACAGAGGAAGAATTTGGAGCTTTTTACTGTAAGGATATCACTCATCTGGACTGGGGCATAATTATGGAGAAATGTCCCGGACTTATTGCAGATACTTATACAAAAGTTATGGAAATACTGACAGAACGGGAGGTACTGGAGCTTTGATCACCATCGGCAAAACAAAAAGTGTCTGTCCGGAATGTATGAAGGTAGTTCCTGCCAAAAAATGTATTGGTGAAGACGGGATTTATCTGGTAAAAGAATGTAATGCTCATGGGAAATTTCAGACTCTGATCTGGGAGGGAAATGTAACAGATTATCTTTCCTGGGGAAGAGAAAATCTCTCAGCGGAAACTCCTGTAAATCCGAAGGTTAAAGAAAAATCCTGTCCGGATAATTGCGGACTCTGTGAGGAACATGAAAGAAAAGGGTGCTGTATGATCCTGGAAGTCACAAAACGCTGTAATATGCATTGCCCTGTCTGCTTTGCTTCAGCAGGAGAAGGCGGGGAAAAGGGAGATATTTCTATCAGTGAAATAGAAAAACAGTATGATTTTCTGATGGCTCACGGAGGTCCCTTTAATATACAGCTCTCAGGAGGAGAGCCAACCATGAGAGATGATCTGCCTGAGATCATACATATGGGAAGAAAAAAAGGATTTACATTTTTTCAGTTAAATACCAATGGGATCCGGCTTGCCAGGGAGGATGGATATGCCAGAAAGCTGAAAAAAGCAGGACTGAATACAGTATTTCTTCAGTTTGACAGTGTGACAGATCAGGTTTATGAGACTTTGCGTGGGCAGGCTATGATGGAACTGAAGAAAAAGGCGATCTTAAACTGCTCAGAAGCAGAGCTTGGTATTGCTCTTGTGCCGGTCATAGCGCCGGGAGTAAATGATATGCAGGTAGGGGATATCCTGAAATTTGGTCTGGATCATATGCCCTTTGTCCGTGGCGTACATTTTCAGCCTATCAGTTATTTTGGCAGATGTTCCCAGAAGCGTCCCACAAATCCCATCACCATACCAAAGATGCTGAGACTTATGGAAGAACAGACAGAGGGACTGATGAAAATTGAGGATTTTGCAGGCGGCGGAGCAGAGAATCCCTACTGCTCCTTCCATGCAAGTTATCTGAGAAAAGGGGAGCGGGAACTGAAGCTTCTTGAAAAAAAATCAGGAAAAGGATGCTGCTGTACTACCAGTGATGATTCCAGACAGTATGTGGAAAATCAGTGGAGCTACAGTACAAAAAACTATGATGAAGGAGAAATGACACAGACAGATGCGCTGGATGAGTTTCTGATCCGGATACATAATGAAACCTTTGCAGTATCAGGCATGATCTTTCAGGATGCCTGGAATCTGGATCTTGACCGTCTGAAACGCTGTTATATCTGTGAAGTGGATTCTGATTATGGAATGGTGCCGTTCTGTGCATATAATCTGACTAATCTGAAAGGAACCTATTTATACAGAAAGTGAAACGATCCAATATAGATGCAATGATCTGTAAGCAGGAAGAAATTACAGATATTACAAGGGAAACAATAAACAAAATACAGCTGGATAAACTGAATACTGTTCTGAAAAGAGAAAAAGAAAGGCAGGGATTTTACAGGGATCTGCCGGAAAGGCTGGAAAGCCTTGCTGATCTGAAAAACTTTCCCTTTACAACGGAATCCGACCTTGCTCAGAAAGGGGGCAGGATGTTACTGTGCTCTCAGGGAGAAATACAGAGGATCATTTCAGAACAGACAAGCGGAACAACCGGTGCCGGTAAACGTGTATTTTATACAGAAGGAGATTGTGAACATACCATAGAACTTTTTATGGCCGGACTTGGTGAGTTTATTTATCCGGGAAGCAGGACTATGGTTGCCATGCCGTTTTCCGGTCCTTTTGGATTGGGAGAGCTGATCGCTGAAGCAATCAGACGTATAGGCGCACATCCCCTTTTAACCGGGAACAGTAAAACCTATGGTGAGTTAAAAACAATTCTGGAAGAGGAACAGCCGGACACTTATGTAGGTATGCCGACAGCACTGCTTTCCATGCTTAGAATGTGTGGAAAAGGAAGTATAAAGAGAGCACTGATATCAGGGGATGCCTGTCCGGAAACAGTAATGAAAGAAATAGAAAAAATTCTGGGAACACCACTCTGGCCTCATTATGGTTCCAGAGAGATGGGACTTGGGGGCGCGATCTGCTGTCAGGCTCATGAGGGCATGCACATGCGAGAGAATCACTGTATCATAGAGATCATAGATAAAGAGGGAAATGTTCTGCCTGACGGTCAATGGGGAGAACTGGTGATCACAACCATTGGGATGGAGGCACAGCCTCTGATCAGATACAGAACCGGCGATCATACACGTATCATCCCCGGAAAATGTATCTGTGGAAGTGAGATAAAGCGTCTGGACTTTGTAAGACGGATCGACCAGTCCCAAAGCATGAGAGAAATGGATGAATTGCTGTTTCAGATTCCGGAACTGGTAGATTGCTGTGTAAGGAGTGTTGGAGGGACAAAAGGAATCACAGCATTTTTTACATCAGACAACGGAGAAGAACTGATCAGAAATGTCTGTGCAGAGAAAAATATTATTTCTTTGGATTGCAGAAAAGCAGAATGGAGCGATAGGGCATTGTATCCTGCGAAACGTATTATTTTATAGAGAAACTATTAGAAAACAGAACGAAATCCACAGACTGTCATCCGGGTTTCGTTCTGTCTCTCCTCAACAGCAGGAATTATTTGTATTATCCATAAAAATCAGCATTTCTCAGCAATATCATAGATAAGCCGTTCTGTATCTTCCCATCCGAGGCAAGGATCTGTGATGGAACAACCAGGAGTCATATGATCACTGATATCCTGACGGCCCTCGAGAAGGTAGCTTTCAATCATAACACCTTTCACCAGCTTTTTAAGTTCCGGATTATAATTACGACTGTGAAGTACTTCTGAGACAATTCGGATCTGCTCTTTGTATTGTTTATTGGAATTAGAGTGGTTGGCATCTATGATGATGGCAGGGTTCTTAAGATCTTTTTTGGCATATAAAGCAGACAGATGCATCAGATCTTCATAGTGGTAGTTAGGAATAGTCTGTCCGTACTGGTTTACACCTCCGCGGAGAATGGTATGTGCCAGATCGTTTCCTGAAGTTTCCACATCATTTCCTCTGTAGATAAAATGATGAGGATGCTGTGCAGCAGTGACGGAATTCAACATAACAGAAAGATCACCACTGGTAGGATTCTTCATACCAACCGGAATATCCATGCCACTGGCAGTGAGACGATGCTGTTGATTCTCTACGGAACGTGCACCTACAGCTTCGTAGGAGAGAATATCATCCAGATAGCTGCGATTTTCAGGATAAAGCATCTCATCTGCGGAAGAGAGTCCTGTTTCCTGCATAACTCTCATGTGCATCTTGCGGATAGCAATGATTCCGGCAAGAAGGTCAGGCGCTTTATCAGGATCTGGCTGATGTAACATTCCTTTGTAGCCGTCACCTGTGGTACGGGGCTTGTTTGTATAAACCCGTGGGATAATCATCAGTTTGTCAGAAACCTTATCGGCCACTGTTTCTAATTTGTGTACATATTCACAGACTGTATCTTCGTTATCTGCAGAGCAGGGTCCTACAAGAACCACAAATTTATCTGATTCACCGGTAAAAATGCGGCGTATTTCTTCATCCCTCTGTTTTTTTACTTTTTTGAGTTCCTGGCTGAGAGGGTACTGAGATTTCAGAACCTCCGGCAAAGGAAGCTCGTGATTGATTTTCATAGACATGATTTGTTTCCTCCATATAATATCATACAGGCTCTTGATAATGCCGGAACTCAGGAATGTTTTATACCTGACCGGACTGCCTGCACATTTTCCTCCACAAGTATAACATGGTGTTATCTAAAATTCCAGTACTTTAACACTTTAAATTGATATATTTTCAAAAACCTGCTGTAGATAATATTTTTGCTTAGTATAGCAGAAACTTAATATTCGCTGTACTAGCTTCACAAAAATGCTTTCAGATGTTACAATCAAATAAAGGGTATGAGGAAAGAAATCAAAGAGAAGCTGCCCGATGTAGATAAAACAACTATATGGGAAACTTGCAGATCCCGAATGTGCAGAAAATAAAAAGATAACAGGAGAAGGATAATAAAATGAGTACAAACAATATGAATAGATTTGAATTCAGAAGTATCAGACCGGAGGAGACACAGCAGGCAATAGAGATTGAGCAGATCTGCTTCCCGCCAAATGAAGCATGTTCCCCGAAAAGTCTGACAGAGAGAATAAAAGCAACAGCAGAGACATTTCTGGTAGCTGAGGATAAGGAAACCGGAAAGCTGGCTGCATTTCTTAATGGAGTTCCTACAGATGAGGATGCTTTCAGAGATGAATTCTTCACAGATATTTCTCTGAGTAATCCGGAAGGAAAAAATATTATGATTCTGGGTCTGGACGTCCGTCCGGAATATCGTATGCAGGGCCTGGGCCGTGAACTGGTATCCAGATACTGCCAGAGGGAAGCTCAAAAAGGACGAAAGAAACTTTTCCTCACCTGTCTGGATGAAAAAGTGAAGATGTATGAGAAATTCGGCTTTACAGATCTGGGCCAGGCAAATTCTACCTGGGGCGGAGAAGCCTGGCATGCCATGAGCATTGAGATTGGAAAATAATTAACGAGCAGAACAGACAGGAGAGTGTACAATGAGCCTATACGCAATCGGTGATTTTCATCTTTCGTTTACAGTCAATAAACCTATGGATGTATTTGATAAGAGATGGAAGAATCATGTGGCTAAGATCGAGAAGTACTGGAAGAGAAAAGTAACAGAGAATGATACAGTAGTGATTACCGGAGATCATTCCTGGGGGAGAGATCTTGCAGAGTGTCAGGCAGATCTGGATTTTATTATGGCTCTGCCGGGCAGGAAGATTCTGCTTCGGGGAAATCACGATATGTTCTGGGATGCGAAGAAGACAGAAGATCTGAATGAGATGTTCAGGGGAAAGCTGGAATTTTTGCAGAATAATTTTTATACATATGAGGATTATGCGTTGGTGGGAACTAAAGGTTACTGCTATGAAGGAAAAGATAGCTATGAGCATTTCCTGAAGATCAGAGAGAGGGAACTGGAGAGGCTGCGCTGCTCTTTTGAAGGGGCGAAGGCAGCAGGATACGAGAAGTTTATCATGTTTCTCCATTATCCGCCAACCAGTATTGGAGAAATGGAGAGTCCGTTTACCCTGATAGCACAGGAATTTGGTGTCGAGAAGGTAATCTATTCTCACTGTCATGGAGAGAAGCGGTATGATGACAGCTTTAAAGGCTATGTGGATGGAATAGAGTACAAGCTGGTGTCAGGTGATTATCTGAATTTTAAACCGGAGCTGGTTTTACGCTAATTATATTGTCTGGAAAAAATCCCTGGGAAGTATTATACTTTTCAGGGATGATTTTATGTGCTTTGAGAGAAAATATCTTCGGGGAGAAATGAGAAAATGAAGATTTACTACAGAGAGAAATCTGGCGGGATTGAAATTCTGCGGTGTTTTGGAATAGAAGGCAGAGTTGAGATTCCGGGAATGATAGAGGATAAATTGGTGATCAGTGCAGCACCATATGCATTTTCCAGCCATATGGATGAGAAGGAAGACCTGAGAAATGCCAGTCTGTGGGAAGTGTCAGATGGTCTTGAGTTTGGCAGAGAAGAGCATGTTCTGGCAGGAAATGATGTGGAGGAGATTGTTTTTCCTCACACCTTAAAAGAGATTGGACGATATATTTTTTATGGCTGTGGGAATCTGAGAAAACTGGAGTTTTCTGACAGCCTGATGCAGATAGGCTGTGGGGCATTTACAGGCTGCCATGCATTGGAGAAGCTGACTGTTCATATGAGACAGGGAAAGAAATCTGGTGTTAAGGAAATGTTGGGCGAGATGTGGCAGAGGATTGATGTAAACTTTCTTTATGAGTATGAGGAAGCCAGACTTGTATTTCCGGAGCATTATGATGAGGCAGTTGAGAACACTCCGGCGCGTATTCTGTATACGGAATATCATGGATCAGGAAGTAATTACAGACAGTGTTTTTATGATAAGGAGCTGAATTATCAGGAATATGACAGGCTTTTTGAAATGGCGGTAGCCATGGATAAGCTGGAAGTTCTGGTGGATATGTCATTTGGCAGACTGGAGTTTCCCTATGGACTGACCGGGAAAGCCAGGGAGAATTACAGGGAATATATCAGTAAGAATCTGGGAGATATTGCAGAATATCTGGTAAAGCAGGAGGATATGCACAGATTGGAAATGATATCCTCGCAAAAACTCTGGACACTGAAAGCAATCGATTCTGCTCTGGACTGTGCATCTCAGAGAAAAGAAACAGAAGTATCCGCATTTCTAATGAATGAAAGAGCAAATCTGGTGGATAACCAGGCAGAAACTATAGAAAA
This sequence comes from Blautia difficilis, assembly GCF_014297245.1. Lineage (NCBI taxonomy): Bacteria > Bacillati > Bacillota > Clostridia > Lachnospirales > Lachnospiraceae > Blautia > Blautia difficilis. Next base: position 57,761 of record NZ_JACOQG010000002.1, read on the forward strand.
ACCTTTGAATGTAAGAAATATAAGAAGAAAGAGGTTTGAACTGTGACAGATATAGAGGAAAATAAGGATGGAGCCAGAGGATAAAACACAGGAAATAGCAGAAAGAGCAGAGCGTCTGCAGGAGATTGGCAGCAGTATTCTCAGGGCTGCGAGGGATGAATTATATCTGGGAATGAGGTTTTTAGATGTGGCGCTGAGCAGTTTTTCTTATCAGATGGATGGTCAGATCCATGGGTTTGGAACTGACGGAAGAGTGATGTATTTTCAGCCGCAGATGCTGGGAGGCTTATATAGAGAGAACAGGATTCTGGTGAACAGAGGGTATCTGCATATGGTATTCCACTGTATTTTCCGGCATTTTGCATGGAGAGGTGCAGAAGGCAGGAAGAGGGCAGACGATGGAACCAAAATCCAGGAACGTATGCGTGATCTGAGCTGTGATATTGCAGTGGAGCATATGATAGATGGGATGAACTATCGGAGCATCCGTTTCTCGCGCAGTCTTCTGCGAAGAGAAACCTACCGTCTCCTTGAAAAAGAGGGCAAAACTCTTAATGCTCAGAGAGTGTATAAAATATTGTCAGAATGGAATCTGAGTGAAAAGGATTTTACAGATCTGGAACAGGAATTTCGCACAGATGATCACAGATACTGGGAAAGCAAGAAACCGGATCAGAAACCGAATCCCATGCTCAGCCGCAAATGGGGGGAGATCAATGATGGAATCGAGACGGATCTGGAAACTTTTTCACAGGAGGCAGGTGAGCGGGACGGAGATTTCCTGGAGCAGATAAAAACAGAGAACAGAAGCCGGTATGATTACAGAGAATTCCTGCGGAAATTTGCAGTTTTTCACGAAGAACTGGCAGTGGATGATGACAGTTTTGATTACAATTTCTATACCTATGGTCTGCGCCTCTATGGAAATATGCCGCTGATCGAACCACTGGAATCCAAAGAAGTTAAGAAGATAGAGGAGTTTGTGATCGTCATCGATACCTCCATGTCCTGTTCGGGAGAACTGGTGAGAAAGTTTCTGGAAGAAACCTACGGTGTACTTAGTGAAAGCGAGAACTTTTTTACAAAAATAAATGTGCACATCATTCAGTGTGATGAGAAAGTCCACACAGATAAAAAGATTACTTCTCAGAAAGAAATGAAAGATTATATGGAACATCTGGAACTGTATGGAGATGGCGGAACAGACTTCAGACCTGCATTTGAATGGGTGGACAAACTGCTGGAACAGCATGAATTTCATAACCTGAAAGGGTTGATCTATTTTACAGACGGATTCGGAATTTACCCGAAGAAAATGCCGCCATATAAGACTGTGTTTGTGTTTATGCAGGATAATTACAGAGATGTGGATGTGCCGGTATGGGCCATGAAATTGATCCTGGATGAGGATGATTTTGAGAAAACGGACAGGTAATGAAATAAAAAACTGAGTAAAAGTAAGAAGTGTTCAGCAGGAAAGGATTTACATTATGGATATAAAACGAGCAAAACAGGAGATAAAAGACTCAATAGAAGCATACCTTGCGAAGGATGAATTTGGAGAATATCTGATCCCTGCCATACGCCAGAGACCGATTCTCCTTATGGGGGCACCGGGAATCGGTAAGACGCAGATCATGGAACAGATTGCCAGGGAATGTAAGGTAGGTCTGGTATCTTATACCATCACCCATCACACCAGACAGAGTGCAGTAGGACTGCCCTTTATCAAAGAGAAAACCTTTGGAAGTGAAAGTTTTTCTGTCACAGAATATACTATGAGTGAGATTATTGCCTCTGTCTATGAGAAGATGAAGAAGACGGGGCTGAAAGAAGGGATTCTTTTTATTGATGAGATCAACTGCGTATCAGAGACCCTGGCGCCGATGATGCTGCAGTTTCTTCAGGGAAAGACCTTTGGCAATCAGAAAGTACCGGAAGGATGGGTGATCGTGACAGCAGGAAACCCGCCGGAATACAATAAATCTGTCCGCGAATTTGACGTAGTAACCCTTGACAGAATCAAGAGAATCGATGTGCAGCCGGATTTTGAAGTATGGAAAGAATATGCCTATGAGCAGGGAATCCATCCGGCTGTGATCTCTTATCTGGAGCTTCGCAGAAAGAATTTCTACAGAATGGAGAATACAGTAGACGGTCGTATTTTTGCCACTGCCAGAGGCTGGGAAGATCTTTCCAGGCTGATACAGGTATATGAAACACTGGGCAAAGAAGTGGACAGAGAGGTGGTATATCAGTATATTCAGCATCCCATGGTTGCCAAGGATTTTGCTTCGTATCTGGCACTTTACAATAAGTATAAGACAGATTATGCAGTGGAGGATCTGCTTCAGGGTAAATGGACACCCATCACTCTGGGAAAGATCCGCAATGCTTCACTGGATGAGCATCTGAGTATTGTTGGTCTGTTGAACGGAAAGCTCAGCCAATTATTTGCAGACTGCTATTTTATGGATGCCTATGTGACAAAGCTCTATGGCTACATGACAGAATACAGAGATAACCTTCCGGAAATGACTCTGGAATCCATTTATAAAAAGGTAGAAAATGATTTTCAGACTGCAAAAAAATCTGAGCTTCTCACTAAAAATGAAGAAAAAGTATTTATCCGTACAGTGAATTTCTTTGAAAATGAAATTTCAGAAAAAGGTACTTATGAGCAGACAAAAACCGCTTTTACAGCGGAGGCAGACAGTCTGGAAACACAGACAGAATATATCTCCAAGACGCTTCAGAATGTTTTTGATTTTATGGAAGCAGCATTTGGTGACAGCCAGGAAATGGTAGCCTTTATCACAGAACTGAATGCCAATTATTACAGTCTTTGGTTTATCCGTGAGAATGGTTCTGATCAGTATTATCGACATAATAAAGGGCTTCTTTTTGATGACAGGCAGAAAATAATTCTGAGTCAGATGGATATTCTGGAAAGGGAAATGCCAGATTCTTTGATTTAGATTATTTCAAAAACGATATACTGGGTATTTGATTTTTTTGTAAATCGTGGTATGCTGTTAACAGATAAAAATGTTGCTGTTTATACAAAAAGAGCAGTGATATGACGAAACGAGGAGGAATATAAAATGGAACTTGAAGTATTAAGAAAAGACATGGTTGCAGCTATGAAAGCGAAGGATAAAGTGACAAAGGAAGCGGTGTCTTCTCTGATTGCGGCAGTAAAGAAAGTGGCTATCGATGAAGGTTGCCGTGATGAGATTAAGAGTGATCTGGTGGACAGAGTGATTCTGAAAGAACTGAAAACTGTAAAAGAACAGCTGGATACCTGTCCGGAGAGCCGTGAGGATCTGAAGGCTGAATACCAGGCAAGATATGATGTGATTGCCAAATATGCGCCAAAACAGATGGATGCAGCGGAAGTAAAAGCATATCTGGAAGAAAAATTTGCGGACGTGATCGCAACAAAAAATAAGGGCCAGATCATGAAGGCTGTTATGGCTGATATGAAGGGAAAAGCAGACGGAAAGGTGATCAATCAGGTTGTTGCAGAGCTCTGCAAGTAATATGTGAAGAACATGATCATCCAGAAATTTTTGTATGCAGAAAGCTGGATAGTTATCAAAATAGCCGCAGTATGCTGGAGTGTCCGGATACTGCGGTATTTTATTAGGAGGTGAATATGTATGGAGTTTCAGCATGAACTGATCATTCCTAATGAGGGACTTCCGTTTAAGGTTTTTCTGTTTGAAGGGGAAAACGGTAATTACGTGCGGGAGAAGCACTGGCATACATCTATAGAGATTTTTGCTGTGATGGAAGGGAGTTTGGATTTTTTTGTAAATAAGGAAGAATATCCTTTGAAAGCGGGAGAGCAGATTATTATCAATTCCAATGAGCTCCATTCTATCCATGCTGTGGAGAAAAATAAAACGGTAGTTCTGCAGATTCCTCTGAAACAGTTTGAGAATTATTTTACTGCTCAGAGATATATTCGTTTTCGGGGGCAGGAGGAGCTGGTGGATAAGAAACTGGCTTCTCTGCTTCGTAAATTATATCATGTGTATTCTGAACGGAAAATTGGATATGAGTTTCGGACAATTTCTATTTTTTATGAGATCATGTATATTCTAGTGAAGGATTATCGTGTGACAGAGACCAGGGAGAAAGATATTCGACACAGCCGCCGTCTGGATGCATTGTCAAAAATCACCACATATATGCGTGAGCATTACAGGGAGGAACTGAAGCTTTCTGATGTGGCTGCCACCTTTGGATACTCGGATGCATATTTGTCGCGAATGTTCCAAAAATATGCAAAAATTAACTATAAAACCTATTTGCAGGATATTCGTATGGCATATGCGTACAGAGATTTGCTGAATACAGACCATACGATTAGTCAGATTGCACTAGATAATGGATTCTGCAGCAGCAGGGGTTTTTCTGGAGAATTTCAGAAAAGATATGGGCTGCTTCCCAGTGAGATGCGAAAGCAGATAAATGAAAAAGGTCAAAAAAACGCTATAGATTAGACAAGAAAACTGGCGAAAAAGTGACATTTATTCTGATATACTCTAAGCACAGTCAAGAAAACGTAATATCTACAGAACATAAGGAGGTTTTTAGAGTGAAAATTCAGAACGTAACAGATGCTTCCTTCCGTAAATATGGAAAGGTGCTTGAAGGGTATGACTTCAGTGCTCTTCTCAAAGAGATGAAACATACACCGGTTCCGGATGATGTGGTTTACGTACCATCTGTTGAGGAGCTGGAAGCTCTGGATGTAGCAAAAGCATTGCAGAACAAAGGATTTGGCGGAATTCCCATTGAAATTGGATACTGCAACGGACATAACAAGAAATTAAATGCAGTAGAATATCATCGCAGCTCTGAAATCAATGTAGCGGTAACAGATCTGGTTCTGCTTATCGGAAGCCAGCAGGATATCACAGATGATCTTACCTATGATACTTCTAAGATCGAAGCATTCCTGGTACCTGCAGGTACAGGTATTGAAGTATATGCAACTACACTTCATTATGCACCCTGCAATGTACAGGATGGCGGTTTTCAGTGTGTAGTTGTACTTCCGGCAGGAACCAATACAGATCTTACATTTGAAACAGCTAAGACAGGCGAGGACAGCCTGCTGACAGCTAAGAACAAATGGCTCATTGCGCATGAAGATGCGGCGATTGAAGGTGCAGTAAACGGACTTCGTGGAGAGAATATCACAATCGACTGAGTTTTTCAGAATCTGTAGCAGCAGAGTATCAGAACATAGTAAATGGAATAACAAAATCATATAAATACATATCAAATTATGGAGGAACTTATATTATGAACAATATACCAGTAGTAAAACTTGGATTAATCGCAGTAAGCCGTGACTGTTTCCCGATTCAGCTTTCTGAAAAGAGACGTGCAGCAATCAAGGAAACTTATAAAGGTGAACTTTATGAATGTCCTGTAACTGTTGAGAATGAAAAGGATATGGAGAAAGCTCTTGAAGATGTAAACAAAGCAGAGTGTAATGCGCTGGTTGTTTTCCTTGGAAACTTCGGACCTGAAACTCCTGAAACTCTGATCGCAGAGAGATTTGACGGACCTTGCATGTATGTAGCAGCAGCAGAAGGTGACGGCGATATGATCAACGGTAGAGGTGATGCTTACTGTGGTATGCTTAACTGCTCCTACAACTTAAAAATGCGTCATCTGAAAGCATATATTCCGGAATATCCTGTTGGAACAGCAGATGATATTGCAAAGATGATCGCTGATTTCGTACCGGTTGCACGTGCAGTCATCGGTGTCAGCAATCTTAAGATCATTACTTTCGGACCACGTCCACAGGACTTCTTCGCATGCAACGCACCTATTAAAGGCCTCTATGAGCTGGGCGTTGAGATTGAAGAGAACTCAGAGCTTGATCTTCTTGTTTCTTTCAAAGAGCATGAAAATGATCCTCGTATCCCGGAAGTTTGTGCAGATATGGAAAAAGAGATGGGCGAAGGCAAATATTATGCTGACCTTAATGTGAAAATGGCACAGTTTGAGCTTACACTTCTTGACTGGGCAGAGGCTCATAAGGGAGCAAGAAAATACGTTGCATTTGCTGACAAATGCTGGCCTGCATTCCCGTCACAGTTTGGATTTGAACCTTGCTACGTAAACAGCCGTCTGGCTTCCAGAGGAATCCCGGTATCCTGTGAGGTTGATATCTACGGAGCACTCAGCGAGTACATCGGACTTTGCATTTCCAATGATGCAGTTACATTGCTTGATATCAACAACTCTGTTCCACAGTATATCTATGATGAAGATATCAAAGGAAAATACGATTATAAGCTTACTGATACATTTATGGGATTCCATTGTGGAAATACTCCTGCATGCAAGATGTGTGATTCCAGAGCCGTTAAATATCAGCTGATCCAGCACAGACTTCTTGAGCCGGAAGGATCCGAACCAGACTTCACAAGAGGAACTCTTGAAGGCGATATCGCTGCATCTGACATTACATTCTATCGTTTACAGTGCAATTCTGAGGGCGAGCTGGTTTCTTATGTTGCAGAAGGTGAAGTACTGGATGTACCTACAAGATCATTCGGTGGTATCGGTATTTTCGCAATCAAAGAAATGGGAAGATTCTACCGTCACGTACTGATTGAGGGAAACTATCCGCATCATGGAGCAGTTATGTTTGGACATTACGGAAAAGCATTCTATGAGGTAGTGAAATTCCTTGGACTGGATGTTAAGAAGATTGGATACAACCAGCCGGCAGGTGTAAGATACCCGACAGAAAATCCATGGGGTTAATGAGAAATCAGTAAAACGGATTATTAATGTTCATGTGAAGTGAATGAATCTGAATACAGAATAAATAAACTGACACTATATTAAAGGCATCCCGGGGCTTTGCTCTGGGATGTATTAGATTAACCTGACATGAGAAAATGAGTCAGTAAGAATCCTGTTAACAGTAAATGATTAAAGATAAAGACGCATAAAATAGAAAAGGAGAGCATTATGTATTATATTGGTATTGACCTTGGTACTTCCGCTGTAAAACTTCTTCTTATGGAAGAATCAGGAAAAATCTGTAACATCGTATCCAGAGAATATCCTTTATTTTTTCCGCATCCGGGCTGGTCTGAGCAGAAACCGGAGGACTGGTTTGCACAGAGCATGGAAGGTATGAAAGAACTGACAAAGGATATTGACAGAGCCCAGGTAGCAGGAATCGGTTTCGGCGGACAGATGCATGGTCTGGTAACTCTTGACAAGGATGACAATGTGATCCGTCCTGCAATCCTCTGGAATGACGGACGTACAGGTGAAGAGACAGAATATCTGAATACAGTGATCGGAAAGGACAAACTTTCCCAGTATACAGCAAATATTGCTTTCGCAGGCTTCACAGCACCTAAGATCCTCTGGATGCAGAAAAATGAGCCTGAGAACTTTAAGAAGGTAGTAAAGATCATGCTTCCCAAGGATTATCTGGCATATCGTCTGTCTGGTTCCTTCTGTACAGATGTTTCTGATGCTTCCGGTATGCTTCTTCTTGATGTAAAGAACCGCTGCTGGTCAAAAGAAATGCTGGAGATCTGTGGAATCACAGAAGAGCAGCTTCCGAAACTGTATGAGAGCTGGGAAGTAGTAGGAACTCTGAAACCTGAGATTGCGAAAGAACTTGGATTCAGTGAAAATGTAAAGGTTGTTGCAGGTGCAGGTGACAATGCGGCAGCTGCTGTAGGAACAGGTACAGTTGGCGACGGTCAGTGTAATATTTCCCTTGGAACATCTGGAACTGTGTTTATTTCCAGCAAGAACTTTGGTGTGGACGAAAATAATGCACTTCATTCTTTCTGTCATGCAGACGGAAGCTATCATCTCATGGGATGCATGCTCAGCGCAGCTTCCTGTAACAAATGGTGGGCAGAGGAGATTCTTCAGACAAAGGACTTCGCAGCAGAGCAGGCTCCGATTCAGAAGCTGGGAGAGAATCATGTATTCTTCCTTCCATATTTGATGGGAGAGCGCTCACCTCATAATAATCCTGATGCAAGAGGTGTATTCTTCGGAATGTCCATGGACAGCACAAGAGCAGACATGACACAGGCTGTTCTGGAAGGTGTTGCATTTGGCCTTCGCGATTCTCTGGAAGTTGCAAGAAGTCTTGGAATCAAAATTGAGAGAACCAAGATCTGTGGTGGCGGAGCTAAGAGTCCGCTGTGGAAGAAGATCATTGCAAACGTTATGAACCTGAAGGTTGATGTTCTGGAGAACGAAGAAGGACCGTCCATGGGTGGAGCTATGCTGGCAGCAGTGGGATGCGGTGCTTATCCGGATGTAGAAACCATCGGAAAGAAATTTGCCAAAGTTGTTGATACTGTAGAACCGGATCCTGAACTGGTTGCAAAATATGAAGAGAGATATCAGAAGTTCAGAACACTGTATCCGGCTATGAAGCCACTGTTCTAATGGAATATCCGCTTGATAACTGGGGTTGTTGTACTCATTTAGTACAACAACCCTGTTTTGATGTGCATCTGACGATGACCAATCACCACCGTGTATTTGACTTATGACATATCAGGAAAAAGGCAGCTTCAGGAATTCTTCCATGGCTCTGCTGATATAGCGGCCTTTCTTCCAGTAAAAAAATACAGTACGTTTACTGTTCTGACCGGGCAGCTTATAAAAAACCAGTTCTGAATTTGTTGGAACTCTGGAAAGCAGAAGGTCTCCGATGAAAGTGATACCCATTCCTAAACATGCAATATTATAGGCAGTCATCTGCTGATCCAGGCGAAATACTACAGAAGGCGAAAAGTGATTTTCCTGACAAATAGTCAGTGCACGCTTACCGGTATCGTTATCTGAACGAAGAACAATAAAGGGTTCGTTTTTAAATTTGTTTAAAGGAACAGAAGGAACATCAGAAGAGCGGAACTGACCGTTTCGGATTTCCTCAATAGGAATCTGATATTCCAGCAGTCTGGTATTTACTGAATAATTTTTGGGAACCGCTAGAAGAAGTTGTTCTTTCTGGTAGGTATAATGTTCAAAAATCTGGTTATCCAGGATGCAGTTATCAATCATCAAATCTAACTTTCCGGCCTGGAGAAACTGGGATAGCTTTGCTGTACTTTCTTCTACAAGAGAAATTTGAATATGGGGAAATTTTTGGGAAAAATCAGCAATAAGGGGAGGCAGAATCCATGAAGAAAAGAAGTTACTGCCACCTACATTGAGAGTTCCTGTTTTGAGATTTCCAAGATCTAACAGGAAATTTTCAAGATTATTTTCAATATCCATGACTTTTTCAACAGCCTCTATATAATGTTCTCCAACTTCAGTTAACTGCAAAGGTTTGGTGCTTCGATCAAAAATAGGATAGCCAATACGGTTTTCTACACGTTTTACATTGGCGCTTAAAGAAGGCTGCGAAATGAAAAGGGTAGCAGCAGCTTTGGAAAAGCTTTTTTCCTTGTATACTTCATAAATATATTCCATTCCCTGAAACATATGATCCCTCCAATATATAATCTAAACACTATATATTTTATAAAAATATATGTATTTGATTATATTATAGCAGAGATATATAATAAGGGCAAATACATGGGAGGGAGAATGTTACTGTTCACTCCGTTCACAGTAACGTAGCCAAAATTCATTCCAGATTGCCTGCGGCAATGGAATTTTGGCTTGTATGTCTCGGGATTTTGGCATATTCATGCCAAAACACCTCGCGGAATAGTGATGTGTGAACAGTAACGGGAGAATAACTATGAAAAAAACAGACTATCGTGTAGAAAGAGATTCTATTGGTGTAAAGGATATTCCAGAAGATGTATATTATGGAGTTCAATCCTTACGTGCAGCTGAAAACTTTCACATTACAGGGCTGAATATGCATCCGGAAATTATTAACAGTCTTGCATACATAAAAAAAGCATCAGCCATAACCAATTGTGAGGTAGGTCTTCTTGAGAAGAAAAAAGCCCAGGCCATTGTCCAGGCATGTGATGAAATTATTTCAGGACAATTCCACAATGAATTTATTGTGGATCCTATTCAGGGAGGTGCAGGCACATCTTTAAATATGAATGCCAATGAAGTAATTGCAAATCGCGCCATTGAGATTCTGGGAGGGAAAAAGGGTGATTATACAATTATAAACCCTAACGATGATGTGAATTGTGGACAGTCTACCAATGACGTTATTCCTACTGCCGGTAAAATGACTTCTCTTCGTCTGCTGCGGAATCTGAAGAAACAGCTTCTTCGTCTCTACGATGCTCTTAATAAAAAAGCGGTAGAGTTTGATCACGTAATTAAAATGGGACGTACACAGATGCAGGATGCAGTGCCGATTCGTCTGGGACAGGAATTTAAGGCATATTCGGTAGCAATCATGCGTGATATCCACAGAATGGATAAAGCAATGGATGAAATGCGGACTCTTAATATGGGAGGTACTGCTATTGGAACAGGAATTAATGCTGATGAAGGTTATCTGAGAAGAATTGTTCCAAATCTTACTGAAATATCGGGAATGGACTTTATACAGGCCTTTGATTTGATTGATTCCACTCAGAATCTGGATCCATTTGTAGCTGTTTCCGGTGCTGTGAAAGCATGTGCGGTGACTCTTTCCAAAATGTCAAATGATCTCCGCCTGATGTCCTCTGGTCCACGTACTGGTTTTGGTGAGATTAATCTTCCGGCAAAACAGAATGGCTCCTCTATTATGCCAGGCAAAGTTAATCCGGTTATTCCTGAAGTAGTGAATCAGGTTGCTTTTAATATTATTGGTAATGATGTTACCATTACCATGGCTGCAGAGGCTGGTCAGCTGGAATTAAATGCATTTGAGCCGATTATTTTCTATTGTATGTTCCAGTCTATCGATACTCTTGGATATGCAGTCCAGACACTGGTAGATAATTGTATTGTAGGAATTACAGCAAATGAAGAAAGATGCCGTTATCTGGTAGAAAACAGTGTAGGTATTATCACTGCGATCAGTCCTCATCTTGGATATCAGAAGGCTGCAGATATTGCAAAAAAGGCAATTAAGACAGGTGAATCTGTAAGAAGTCTGATTCTGCAAGAAAAGCTTATGGACGAGGATGAACTTAATCGTATTCTGGATCCGATCCATATGACGGAACCTGGTATTTCCGGAAAAGATTATCTTATAAAAAAATAAGAAAAAAACAGGCGGGAAATTTTTCCCGCCTGTAAAATTGTCTGGACATAAATCATATTTAAATATGATTTTTTATTTTGAAGTTAAGTTCTGTGAGATTAGAACAGACCTGTAATCTTACCTGTCTCGTCTACGTCGATTCTCTCAGCAGCCGGAACTTTAGGAAGACCTGGCATTGTCATGATCTCGCCTGTAAGAGCTACGATGAATCCTGCACCTGCGGAAATCTTTAGGTTACGTACTGTAACTTCGAAGTCTGTAGGAGCACCCAGTTTAGTCTGGTCATCTGTTAAGCTGTACTGTGTCTTAGCTACACAGATCGGGCAGTTGCCGAATCCAAGAGCTTCTAACTGTTTCGCCTGTTTCTGAGCGTTAGCTGTCAGAACCACTCTCTTACCGCCGTATACTTTCTGAACGATCTGGTTCAGCTTGTCTTCGATAGAACCTTCCAGTTCATATGCATAGGAGAAGTCGTTTGGCTCCTCAACAAGACGGATAACTTCTTCTGCAAGTTTGATTCCGCCTTCGCCGCCTTTTGCCCATACTTCAGAAAGAGCAACGTTAACACCCAGTTCTTTACATTTAGCTTCTACAAAGTCAAGCTCTGCTTTTGTATCTGTAGGGAATGCGTTGATAGCAACAACACATGGAAGTTTGTATACGTTTTTGATGTTGGAAACATGTTTTAACAGGTTCGGGATACCTTTTTCCAGAGCTTCCAGGTTTTCATTGTTGAGGTCAGCTTTTGCAACGCCACCGTTGTATTTCAGGGCACGTACAGTAGCTACGATTACAACTGCGCTTGGTTTTAAGCCAGCCATACGGCATTTGATATCAAGGAATTTCTCAGCACCCAGGTCAGCGCCGAAACCAGCTTCTGTGATTGCATAATCAGCAAGCTTCATAGCCATCTTTGTAGCTGTTACAGAGTTACATCCGTGAGCGATGTTTGCGAATGGTCCGCCGTGTACGATTGCAGGAACGTGTTCCAGAGTCTGTACAAGGTTTGGTTTCAGAGCATCTTTTAACAGAGCTGTCATAGCGCCTTCAGCGTGAAGGTCACCAGCTGTTACAGGTTTCTGCTCGGAAACTTTGCCGTATGTATATCCGATGATGATCTTGGATAATCTTTCTTTCAGGTCTTTGATGTCGCTTGCAAGACAGAGAACTGCCATGATTTCAGATGCAACTGTGATGTCGTATCCGTCTTCACGAGGCATACCGTTTGTCTTTCCGCCAAGGCCGTCTACTACATTACGAAGCTGACGGTCGTTCATATCTACACATCTTCTCCATGTGATCTTACGAGGGTCAATGTTTAATGCGTTGCCCTGGAAGATATGGTTATCAATCATAGCTGCCAGTAAGTTGTTAGCTGCGCCAATGGCATGGAAGTCACCTGTGAAGTGAAGGTTAATATCTTCCATAGGAACAACCTGTGCATATCCGCCGCCTGCTGCACCACCTTTTACACCGAATACCGGTCCTAAGGATGGCTCACGAAGAGCTACCATAACACTCTTGCCAAGTCTCTGCATACCATCTGCAAGACCTACAGTAGTAGTAGTTTTACCTTCTCCTGCTGGAGTTGGGTTGATAGCTGTAACGAGGATTAATTTTCCATCCTTCTTATCACTTTCTTTCAGAAGATTGTAATCAATTTTTGCTTTATATTTTCCGTACTGCTCCAGATATTTATCATCAATACCTGCTTTTTCTGCAATCTGAGTGATTGGAAGCATTTCGCATTCCTGTGCAATTTCGATGTCTGATTTGAATCCCATAAGTGTTTTTCTCCTTTCGTCTCCGCATAAACATGAAAAACTTATATTACTGTTCATTTGTTACTGTGCACTCTGCGATCAGTAACAATTTATTCATTGAAGGAATGATCGATCAGCCCGTCAGATGAATAAAAGTATTGTTTCATCCGATAAAAAAAGGCCAGTATCTGAAATTTTCAAATACTGCCCAGACGGTCGGCTTCTACAAACCTCCGACTCCCCGTGGTTTGCATTCCACTCTTTCCGTCAGTACTCGAAGGTTCCTTCAATTGATGACAATAGTATATCATTTTGAGAAAAAAATGTCAAGAAAATTTTTGCTGAAATGTCAAAAAAATTAAGTAAACTGGACGAAAGTTGTGTAAAATTAATAATGAAAAACCAGAGTATCTATAATTGTTGGGAAAAATTTGCTTTTTCAAGGAAATGGAATTGTTAAAAAATAGACATGGTTTTATAGTAGAATGAAGATTATGTAAAGGAAAGGTTAAACCTTGCAGTTTATAGGAATTTCATAAAAAGTTTATGATTATATTAGTTGCTACCTGTGGTAAATATGGTAGAATAAGAATAATAAGTGCACAGAAATCTCCTGCTTCAATTATCATAAGCAGTGTATGGGGATTTATATTTTGGCAAAGTGGAGTGTAAAAGATGAGATGAACAGACAAGAATTTTTGGAAATCCTGAGAAGCCAGCTTGCCGGTCACATGCAGGAGGGCAAGGCTGCAGCACATGTACGATACTATGAAGATTATATACAGTCCCAGGTACGCGGTGGTCGTACAGAGCAGGAAGTGCTTGATCAGCTGGGAGATCCCAGGTTGATAGCAAAAACTCTTATTGATACAGAGGGAGATACCGTAGATGAGGAATATGGAGCCTATTCCTCCTGTGGATCTGGATTAGAACCGCCACCCCAGCCGGAGAAGCGGTGGAAAAAAGTTTTGGACCTTTCAACCTGGTCAGGGAAGCTTGTTGTGATTGTGGCAGCTGTTGTAGCGATTATTTTATTGCTTATAGTAATTGGTGCCGTTCTTCCGTTTTTTATTATTCTGATTATCATTTTATCTGTTATTTCCTGGTTTACCAAGAGAAGTCACTGATCAAAAGAGAACTCCCTTTGGGAGCTTTCTTTTGATCTGTCTTATAGTTTTATCTAATATTCTTTTTAGTACCCTTTTTATTCAGTTATTTATATTTTTCATATGGTTTCATATCTTCGCCTTAGTCTTATCTGAAGTGTGTTATTCCCTAATCCTGCCAGGCAGCAGGTAAATCTCAATTTTATTATTTTTATAAAGGCAGAAAACAGGATTTTTGCACAGGAATCCTTTTTTCTGTATACCAAATGGAAAGGAGACAACATGAAAGGAACTGTGAAACTAAAAAAACGTCTGGAGGCTTTGGGCTTAGCCTTACTGTTTATGCTGCAATCTGTACTGGGCTTTTTACCTGGAATGATTTTCAGTGCGGCCGGAGCGGTAAAGTCTATCGAGGTCTGGGACTCCGATCAGCTTATTGATTATGGTTATCGTTTCAATATGAAGTTTCAGCCGGGGGTAACTACCTATGAGTCTTTTGGCTGCGATAATCTGGACAGTGCTGCATTTTCTGATCACGGAAGAAGTACAAGAGATACAGAAAGTGTGAGGATAACAGAGGATTATAAATCCGGAAGTGCAGGAATGCGCTATAACAATGTGGGTAGAGATGCAGAAGGAAATATTGTGGATGTGCGTCTGACCCTGGTGGGGGTAGAAAATGCCGAGAGACGCTATGACCTGAGAACCCCTGTCTCCAAAAAAGAAAATAATGGTGGACTTACCTTTGGCTGGGAGAATAATGAAACCTATCCTATGGTAGGCTTTGCTAAAAACAATATCGGAGTTTTTATCTATTCACTGGGTTCTGCAAAAATTAATTTTCAGTTTCTAAAGCATGGGACAGATGAGGCTCTGACGATCAGTGGACATGGTACGATCCGTGATATTGATGCGGCGCAGGGAGTATCTATACCCTCAGACAATGGACTGGATCATGCATATGTATTAAAAAATAATGAGTTTTTGAAAGTAAACGGCACCTATGTAGGATCTCAGAATGTGGCTATTGAGCCGGAGGATGAGAATGGCTGGCTGAATATGTTTTTCCAGACAGATAATTTTAATCTGGTGTTTTCTCATCAGGAAAAACTGGATATGTGGGATGCAAGCAGGGAAAAAAGTATTGCAAAGGCCGGCTCTCAGGAGAAGTGGGCAAGTAATGCCAGAAAAGCATATGCAGATGAGTCTGGAAAAAGCTACTGTGAAACTTTTGAAGGACAGAAGGTGGTTAAGGGCTTTGCATATTTTGATTTTACTTCCTATTGCTTCAGTGGTATAGAAATGAAAAAAGCACCGGAGAAAAGAGTAGGTGAAGTGGGTTGCACATGGGATCAGGCAACGGCTGCACCAAAGGAACAGCCATTTGTTATGAAAACAGAAAAAGAATTTCAGTATATGATCCAGGCGGAGACTACTCCTAACAGATTAAAATCATTCGTGATCAGTGATGTACTGGAAAACTGCCTGACAATGGATGATGCCTCTAAGGTTTCGGTAATAAATAGTCTGGGACAGGATGTGACAGAACAGTTTGATGTGGCTGTGGAAGGACAGACTGTGATCTGCAGTGCAAAGGCGGACAGTCTTAAAGAAGAAGCTTTTACAGATAATCAGACATATACTTTTATTCTGAAAGTACACAGGAAGCCAGAAGGACAATTTGATATTTCTAAATATCTGGCAGAGGATGGATACACCCTTCTGGTTCCCAATCAGGCTTCCATGAGTTATGAGAGAGTTAATGGAGGCGGAGATACGAAGAAAACAGAAATCGTATGGGTGAAGGGAATCATTCCGCCTGAGCTTGAGGTGAAGAAGAATGTTTCTGCTTATGAGTGGAAGGTAGGGGATATGATAGATTATTCTGTGACAGTTACGCAGACAAAGCCGGATGTCCAGGCTGTAGGAGTAAGTGTGACAGATGAGATTCCCTCCTGCCTTTGCCTGACAGAGGGACAGTATGCAGCACAGACCAGTCCGGGAGCAGATCCCTGCACTCTTACCAGGCAGGGGGAAAATGGATGGAAAGTAACCTGCCCTACTTTGAAGTATGGAGAAACTATAACAGTCAGCTTTAAATGCCAGGCAGCGGAAGCTTCCAATGGTCAGGAATGGGAAAATATAGTAACTGCTACAGCGGATAATCTTGTAGACCCGGAGACAGGGGAACAGAAAGACAGAAAAGACATGGCCGAAGTATGGCCTAACAGCCCTCAGCTGGAGATTGACAAAACAGCAGATAAATATGAATGGCAGGTAGGGGATGGAGTTACTTATAGAATTGTAGTGAATAATTCTGTACCCGGAACAATTGCAAAGGATGTCAGTGTGACAGATATCGGACTTCCCCAGGGGCTTGTGCTGTCAGAGGGGACCCAGAGTGTGGAAGTGCTGAATGTACAGTCTCAGATAAATTACCCGGTTCCTGATAAAAAAACAGGGCAGGCTTATGAAAGCCGGCCGGTAGAATCACATATGGAAGCAGATGAAAGCGGCTTTGCTTTTTATTGCTCTTATCTGCCTTACAGTCAGCCGGTCACACTTGTATTTCACTGTATAGCTACAGAGTCTGCCAATGGCCATGAAAGTGTAAATGTGGCAAATGTAAAAGCTTCCAATGCAAATGAAAAATCTGATGATGCAGAAGTATATATAAATACGGGAAGTCTCTGGATTGAAAAGACAGCCGATCATTATGAGTGGAAGACAGGAGAGCAGGTTGAGTATAAGGTTGTTGTTGAGAATAAAAATCAGGGAACGATTGCCAGAAATGTGACAGTCTGGGATACAGAGATGCCGGCAGGCCTGGTTCTGGATTCTATGGAAAATGTATCTGTTAATGGAATTCCTCAGAGTATTACGCAGCCTGTTGCCGGAACAGAAGATACTCCGGGACAGCTGAATCCGGAATTTTATAATGAAACCGGTGAGAAAACGGTAGGATATGAGTTTCTTCCGGAAGGAAATGGATGGAGACTGAATCTTTCAGACTTGCCTGCAGGAGTGCCTGTGACAATTGCTTTTCTCTGCACAGCCACTGAGGATGCAAATGGAATGGAAAGTATTAACCTGGCTAATGTGCAGGCAGAGAATGCACCGAAGACCTCTGATGATGCGGAAGTATATGTAAATACAGCAATCCTGTCTATTGATAAAGGTTTTCAGAATCCATATCTGGCAGCAGAAGATGGCCGCGTGGAAAATGAATTCCGGGTAGGAGAGCAGGTAAATTATCAGGTAACGGTTACCAATCAGCAAAAAGGGTCTATTGCAAGAAATCTGGTGATCAGTGATCTTTCTCTTCCTGAAGGACTTGCGCTGGACGGTGATGAAGGAGCAGTTACAGTTAGTGGTGTTCCTACAGTGATCCAGAATCCGGTTGCCGGAACGGATGATATGGGGAATGCGTTGAATCCAGAGAATTACGGTGAAACCGTAGAAAAACAAGTCAGCTGCCAGGTGATTCGTCAGGGAACAGGATGGATCGTTACTATTTCTGATCTGCCCTATCAGATGCCGGTAACTGTCAACTTCCGTTGTACAGCCCATAGCACTGTAAATGGTATGGAAATTGTAAATACAGCCAAGGCATATGCAGATAATGCTGCGGAAGTGAAGGACACCTCTAAGATATGGGTAAATTCTCCGGTTCTCAGGGCTGTAAAGACGGCAGATAAGACTTTTTATAAATATGGGGATATTGTTACCTGGCGTATTGATTTTACTCAGGAGCAGACAGGCTGTGTTGCCAGAGAGCTGGTGATTCAGGATGTGACGGATACTCCGGGAGTTCGGCTTCAGAAGGATTCTATTGTACTTCTGGATGAAAAGGGAACTAAGGTTGAGGCGCAGATTCAGGCAAATGATGACAATACCTTTGTGATCCATACAGGTAGAAACCTGATCAAAGATGTGGGATATCTGATCTGTGATAATGACAGAGGTGGTATTTCAGAGCAGGTAATGCCTAATCCGCTGGAGTGCAGGGAACAGAAATGTATGGCTGTAGAATATCAGACTGCAATTATTGATCCGGCTCTGGCAGGAAAGAAAATCCATAATACAGCAGTGGTAAACAGCAAAGAAAATATTCCGGTGAATACAGAGGCAGAAACAGAGGTACATAGTCCGGTTCTGGAGATTACAAAGACCTCAGATAAAAAAGAGTATATGTCAGGAGAAACAGGCTACTATACCTTGAAGGTACGTCAGCTCCGTGAGGATGTGACGGATGAAAATATAGTGATCACGGATGCTTTTCAGACAGAGGGAGTAAAGATAAAGAAAGAGTCTGTTCTGGTAAAGAAAAACGGGACTGTTTTGAAAGATGCAAAAACAGAAATTTCAGAGGCAGGCTTTGTGATCCATACAGGAACCGGATTAGGAGATTCAGACAAATTGGAAATTTATTATGAGGCAGTGTTTGAAACAGCAGCGAAAGATAAACAGACGATCGTAAATCATGCCACAGCCAGAGGAGATCTTTCTACAGAAGTACAGGCTGATCATGAGGTTTATGTGAAACCTGCACTAAAACCAAGTCCTACGCCAATTCCGACTCCGAAACCATCGAAAACTCCAGAACCTACCGTTACACCGCAACCTACTAATACGCCTGTGCCAACGCCTACAACCATTCCAAAAGCAACCCCAACTCCCCGTCCAAATGGAACTTGTCCAAAGCTGACACAGATTCCCACAAATACGCCGGTAGGAGTTATTGGCGGTGGAAATAACGGAAGTTCCGGAAATGGAGGTTATGGATCCGGAGGTTATTCTTCTTACAGCAGTGGATATCAGGGGGGATACACTGCGGGAAGCTCTAAGACAGGAGAATCCAGACCTTTTAAAATGATGGCAGGATTGAGTATTCTGGGAATTCTTTTGTTGGGAACCGGCATTCTGGTATTCAGAAGAAGTAAAAATGGAAAAAGGGAAAAGCATTTATGAAAATTCTGAAAAATCTTGGGCGAAGTATAATCTGTGTAGCTGCCGGACTGCTTTTGTACTGTGGGAGCTTTTATATAAAAAGCTATGAGCAGAACAAAGCTGCCAGGGAAAAGAATCAATATGTGGAACAGCTTGCCTATGCTGGAAGTTACGCAGAAAATGGCAAAGCAGTTAAAAATCCGGATACAGAAAACCGCACCGGACAAAGCAGAAAAAAATCAAACACAGAAAAGGCGAAAAATAATATAAAGGCTGAAATCAGGGAATCCTTTGGGATTTCCTGGGAGAAGCTAAGAAAGCTTAATCCGCAGACAGTTGGCTGGATTAGGATTTCGGGAGCTGATATTTCCTATCCGGTAGTGCAGGGAGAGGACGATGAATTTTACCTGAAACATGATTTTGAGAGAAAGGAGGATTTATTTGGGAGTATTTTCCTTGGGCATCACAATGATGCAGCTTTTACAGATTCTCACAGCTTTATCTATGGTCACAACATGGAAGGTCATATGATGTTTGCTAATCTGAACCAGTATGAACAGCCTGAATTTCTGGAAAAATGTCCACAATTTGAAATTGTGACACCAGAGAAAAAGTTGGTTTACGATATTTTTTCTGTAGAACAGGCAGGGGAGGGAGGAGCTGCCTTTGAATATGGATATGACCTGGACAGTCCGTCGTATCAAAGGCAACTGGCTGCCCTAAAGAGAAATTCTATGTATGAAACCGGTATCTGGCCGGATGCCCATAAACCGATGGTGACATTGATCACTTGTAATTCCAGGCTGGATGAGGAGGTACGTATGGCAGTTCATGGTATTTGCAGCCTGGAGATAAAATAATGGGAAAAACTAATGAAAAATCCTCCTGTATTTTGTATAATTTAAGCATAAAAAACAACTTGTTCGTATGTGCATACAAGTTGTATCCTAAATACAGGAGGGAAGAAGACATGACAGATAATGGAAAGCCTAAATATTTCTCGCTTATGGAACAGCTCAGGAATGATATTGTATCAGGAGTTATCCGGCCGGGAGAAAAGCTTCCTTCAGAAAACGAACTTTCTCAGAAATATTCCCTGAGCAGGCATACAGTCCGTAAAGCACTGGGAATTCTGGAACAGGACGGATATGTGGAGGCATTTCACGGGAGA
Organism: Blautia difficilis; assembly: GCF_014297245.1. NCBI lineage: Bacteria > Bacillati > Bacillota > Clostridia > Lachnospirales > Lachnospiraceae > Blautia > Blautia difficilis. The sequence goes on from NZ_JACOQG010000002.1 coordinate 77,957, forward strand.
GGTACTTATTGCTCAGAAAATATGCGCCACATCAAAAAATCAAAAAATATTGCGGTAGTTACCACATATATTTCTGATTACATTTTTCCCAGACTGATACAGGGAATGGACAATGTCCTCTCAGAAAGTGGTTACAGCATTATCCTGAAAAATACGGCAAACAGCAGGCAAAAAGAAGCCAGATGTCTGGAAGAGCTTCTGAAGAAAGATATTGACGGACTGATCATTGAACCAAGTAAAAGTGAAATGATCTGTAAACACAGAAATCTTTATCAGAATCTGGACAAGTTTGATATTCCATATGTGTTTATTCAGGGAATCTATTCGGAAATGAGAGACAAACCTCATATTCTCATGGATGACGCGCAGGGAGGATATCTGGTAACAAAATATCTGCTGGATCTAGGACATAAGAAAATCAAGGGATTCTTTAAAGCTGATGATATGCAGGGACTGAAACGTCATAAAGGCTATGTAAAAGCATTGCAGGAGGCCGGGATTTCCTATGATCCGGATGATGTTATCTGGTTTCACACAGAAGACAGAAAGGTTAAACCGGCACTGATGGCAAAAGAGATGGTACAGAACGGGCAGCTTCCGGATGGGATTGTCTGTTATAATGACCAAATTGCTGTTCAGGTTATGGAAGAACTGGAAAAGCTGGGAATCAGGATACCGGAAGATGTTTCGATCACAGGTTATGATAATTCTCTGTATGCACAGCGTGGAGGCGGAATCACAACAATTGCCCATCCCCAGGAAAAATTGGGAGAAATGGCTGCAGAACTGATCCTGGAAAAGATCAACGGAATTTCTGAAGCAGAGAGCAAGGTTGAAAGACTGATCCACCCGGAACTGATCATACGGGGATCATGCAGAAAGGCTGAATAAAAACGCCGGATATTAACAGTAAACACACAGATTGAAGATGCTGTGGAAAGCAGCAGAAGATCTGAAAATATAAAAAATCCAGGAGGAATTTTATCATGAAAACAGGAAGAAACTATAAGTTTTGGTTTTGCACAGGTTCACAGGATCTTTACGGAGATGAATGCTTAAGAAAAGTTGCTGAGCATTCCAGAATTATCGTTGAAGAATTAAACAAAAGCGGTGTTCTTCCATTTGAACTTGTATGGAAACCAACACTGATCACAAATGAACTGATCCGTAAAACATTTAATGAAGCAAATGCAGATGGGGACTGTGCAGGTGTTATCACATGGATGCATACCTTCTCACCGGCAAAATCATGGATTCTTGGCCTGAAAGAATACAGAAAACCACTCTGTCATCTTCACACACAGTTTAATGAAGAAATTCCTTATGATACCATTGATATGGACTTTATGAATGAAAACCAGTCTGCTCATGGCGGTCGTGAATATGGTCACATTGTCACAAGAATGGGAATCGAAAGAAAAGTTATCGTTGGTCATTGGGCAGATAAAGATGTACAGGAAAGACTTGCTTCCTGGATGCGTACAGCTGTTGGTATCATGGAAAGCAGCCATATCCGTGTATGCCGTGTAGCAGATAACATGAGAAATGTAGCTGTCACAGAAGGTGATAAAGTAGAAGCACAGATCAAATTCGGATGGGAAGTAGATGCTTATCCTGTAAATGAGATTGCTGACTATGTAAAAGATGTAGCTAAGGGTGATGTTGATGCATTAGTAGATGAATATTACAGCAAATATGATATCATTCTTGAGGGAAGAGATCCGGAAGAATTCAGACGTCATGTAGCAGTTCAGGCTCAGATTGAAATCGGATTTGAGAAATTCCTGGAAGAGAAAAACTATCAGGCGATCGTTACACATTTCGGAGATCTGGGCGCTCTTAAACAGCTTCCTGGACTTGCAATCCAGAGACTTATGGAAAAAGGTTATGGATTCGGTGCAGAAGGTGACTGGAAGACAGCTGCAATGGTTCGTCTGATGAAGATTATGACAGCCGGTATCAAGGATGCAAAAGGAACTTCCATGATGGAAGACTACACATATAACTTTGTACCTGGAAAAGAAGGAATCCTTCAGTCTCATATGCTTGAGGTCTGCCCGTCTGTTGCAGATGGCAAGATTGGCATTAAGGTTTGCCCGCTTTCCATGGGTGACAGAGAAGATCCTGCAAGACTTGTATTCACAAGCAAAACCGGTCCGGCTATCGCAACATCTCTGATCGATCTTGGAGACCGTTTCCGTCTGATCATCAATGATGTAGACTGCAAGAAGGTTGAGAAACCGATGCCGAAGCTTCCAGTAGGAAGTGCGTTCTGGACACCACAGCCAAACCTTAAGACAGGTGCAGAAGCATGGATTCTTGCAGGTGGAGCTCACCATACAGCATTCTCCTATGACCTGACAGCAGAGCAGATGGGAGACTGGGCAGCTGCTATGGGCATTGAAGCTGTTTACATTGATAAGGATACAAATATCCGTGACTTCAAAAATGAACTGAGATGGAATGAACTTGCATTCAGAAAATAATAATTTTTGTAATTATAAAATCGTAAAATTTCTATGGTAAAACCATAAAAGAAATGCAATAATATTGGTGTACAAACAATATATGATTATAGATTGTCGAATGATCTGTAATCATAAAATGACAGAGAAACAGGGAGGTACATAAAAATGGGAGCAGCAGAAGCAAAAGCAGCGATTCTCGCGAACAAAACAGCACTTGGTATTGAATTTGGTTCCACCAGGATCAAAGCAGTACTTGTAGATGATAAAAATCAGCCGATCGCATCCGGCGGTCATGAATGGGAAAATCGTTATGAAAACGGTGTCTGGACATATAGTCTTGATGATATCTGGACAGGTATCCAGGATTGTTATCAGGATATGGCAAAGGATGTAAAAACAAAATATGATGTAGAACTGGAATCTGTAGGTGCATTTGGTGTCAGTGCCATGATGCATGGATATATGCCATTTAACAAAGAAGGAGAACTTCTTGTACCATTCCGTACATGGAGAAATAATATCACAGGTGAAGCAAGTGAGAAACTGATGGAGCTTTTTAACTACAATATCCCTCAGAGATGGAGTATCGCACATCTGTATCAGGCAATCCTTAACGGTGAAGAACATGTAAAAGATATTGACTATATTACAACTCTGGAAGCTTATGTTCACTGGAAACTGACAGGAAAGAAAGTTCTGGGTATCGGCGATGCAGCAGGCATGTTCCCGATTGATACCACAAAGGCAGATTACAATCAGGAGATGGTTGATAAATTTGAGGAACTGGTAGCCCCTTACGGATTCTCATGGAAGCTTCGCGACATTATGCCGAAAGCACTTGTTGCAGGTGAAGATGCCGGTGTTTTGACAGAAGAAGGTGCGAAACTTCTCGACGTAACAGGAAAACTGAAAGCCGGAATCCCGATGTGTCCTCCGGAAGGTGATGCAGGAACAGGTATGGTTGCCACAAACAGTGTAGCAGTCCGTACAGGTAATGTTTCAGCAGGAACTTCTGTATTTGCCATGATCGTTCTGGAGAAGGAACTTTCCAGAGCATACAAAGAGATTGATATGGTTACCACTCCGTCCGGACACCTGGTAGCTATGGCTCATTCCAACAACTGTACTTCTGACCTGAATGCATGGGTAAATGTGTTCAAAGAATTTGCAGAAGCTATGGGCATGGAAGTAGATATGAACAAATTGTTCGGAACCCTTTATAATAAAGCACTGGAAGGAGATCCGGACTGTGGAGGACTTCTGTCCTACTGCTATTTCTCAGGTGAGCATATGACAGGCTTTGAAGAGGGACGCCCCTTATTTGTACGTTCTCCTGAAAGCAAATTTAACCTTGCAAACTTTATGAGAAATAATCTGTATACATGCCTTGGAGCCATGAGAGTAGGTCTGAACCTTCTGTTTGAGAAAGAAAATGTAAAAGTAGACCGTCTTCTTGGACATGGTGGATTATTCAAGACCAAAGGCGTTGGACAGCAGATCCTGGCAGATGCTGTGAATGCACCGGTATCTGTAATGTCTACAGCAGGTGAAGGTGGAGCCTGGGGAATTGCCCTTCTTGCATCCTATCTTGTAAATAAAGAAGAAGGTGAAACTCTGGAAGCATTCCTTGATAATAAGGTATTTGCAGACCAGGAAAGCAGTACTCTGGATCCGAAACCAGAAGGTGTAGCAGGATTTAATTCCTTTATGGAAAGATATATGAAGGGACTTGCGATTGAAAAAGCAGCAGTGGATTCCAAAATCTGGTAAATGATAAAATAATAAAAAAACGTTTTGTACGTGAAATGAGTACCGACCTCCGGAAATCAGATCTGAAAATCTAATGACCGGAGGTCGGTACTTTTTATGCTTGATCAAAAATATAGGGCTTCTTTGGTGTATATTTATGAAACTAAGAAAAAAATTATTCTTATTGTGCTGCGCAATAGGTAAGTGATATAATAATATAAGTTTATATCGCAGAAAAAAGCTGGTGTTCGTGAGAGGCTGGGAATAATGATTGAGTGGAAACAAATAACAATGCAGGAAGCAGAAAATAAAATGGAAGTGCTTCGGGAGATTTTTGATATAGTACGTCTTCTGAAGGGCAGCGATCTGCAGGCTGCCGAAATGGAAAGTGAGCTTGCAGGAAAAAAACATCTTTGTCAGTGTTATGCTTTCTGGAATAAAAATAAAAGATGTGACAATTGTATTTCTCTTAAAGCACTGGATGAAAAGAAACAGACATCCAAGATTGAATTTCTTGATTCCGACATGTACCAGGTGTTTGCAAGGTATTTGGAAATAGATGGTGAGCCTTATGTGATGGAAATGCTGAAAAAGCTGGATGAGAATACACTGACTGATAAAGAAGGGTACGAAAAGCTGGCAGGAAAACTGACTGTATATAGTGAGAAGCTGTATAAGGATGTGCTGACCGGAGCATATAATCGCAGATATTTTGAGGAAAAAGTCAAGGATATGTCTGTGGATGCCGGAATTGCGGTTATTGATCTGGATGATTTCAAATTATATAATGACACTTATGGTCATGATGGAGGAGATCTGGTACTGACAACCGTGGTGAAGGTGATTCGGCATTATATCCGCCGCACGGATATTCTGGTGCGTTATGGAGGAGATGAATTTTTGCTGATCCTGCCTGGAATTGAGAAGGAAGTTTTTTCTCAGAAGCTTCGCATGATCCAGGAGAAGATTCATGAGACGCATATCCCGGGCTTTAATCGTCTGACTCTTTCAGTGAGCATTGGTGGAGCTATGTTTACCCACGGCAAGATGGAGGAAGCAATCACCAAAGCAGACAGACTCATGTATATGGCCAAGGGGCATAAAAATACAGTAGTGACCCGTTGGGATTTGAAGCAAAATACAGATGAGATGGAAAAAAGAAAACTGCCTCAGCTTCTGGTCGTTGATGATTCTGAAATGAACCGCGAGATACTCAAGGAAATTCTGGGAAAGGAATATCGGATCCTGGAAGCCTGTGATGGGAATGAGGCCCTGGAGATGCTAGAGCAGTATGGAACTGAAATCTCATTGGTCCTGCTGGACATTATTATGCCCAAAATGGATGGATTTGAAGTACTTGCCTATATGAACAGAGATAAATGGATCGAGGATATACCGGTGATCATGATTTCCAGTGAAGGATCGGAGAGTTATATCCGTCGTGCCTATGAACTGGGAGCTTCAGATTACATAAGCAGACCATTTGATACCAAGGTGGTATATCAGCGGGTTATCAATATGATCAAGCTTTATGCCAAGCAAAGGCGTCTGATCCATCTGGTAACAGATCAAATTTATGAAAAAGAGAAAAATAACCGTATGATGACCGGGATTCTCAGCCAGATTGTAGAGTTTCGAAATGGTGAAAGTGGGCTTCATGTGCTTCATATCAATATTTTGACTCAGCTTTTGCTGGAGAAACTGATGCGGAAATCAGAGAATTATAATCTTTCCTGGTCTCAGCAGTATATGATTGCCACAGCTTCTGCGCTTCATGATATCGGTAAGATTGGAATTGATGAAAAAATTCTGAATAAACCCGGAAAGCTTACAAAGGAAGAATTTGAAGTTATGAAACAGCACACGATCATAGGTGCCCAGATGCTGGACAGTCTGGAAATGTATCATGATGAAGAGATGATAAAATATGCCTATGAAATCTGTCGCTGGCACCATGAACGTTATGATGGAAAAGGATATCCGGATGGCTTGAAAGGAGAAGAAATCCCCATATCTGCCCAGGTGGTATCACTGGCAGATGTGTATGATGCCCTGGTAAGCGACCGGGTATATAAGAAAGCATATTCTCATGAAAAGGCAATGGAGATGATCTTAAATGGAGGATGCGGAGTGTTTAATCCGCTTCTTCTGGAATGTCTGGTGGAAATTCAGGATAAAGTACGCAAGGAACTGGGTATCAAAAGTGTGAATGAATGTCTGGAATATCTGGAAGAGAAAGCCTGATAAAAATCCCCCTGAAGGGTCGCGGAAAGACTTCAGGGGGATTTTTGAGCAGATTTTAGTATCTGGAGGTTTCTTCGGATTTGTAAGACTGAGAGCCCTTATGATTCATTTTATTACTGTTTTTGCTGTTATGACAGTTTGATTCGCTATTGTTAGTGTGGTCAGAGGACTGATTTGTTCTGCTTTCGGAACTGTATTTACTGGAAGTGCCCTCATAATTTTTGCTGTTTTTGGTTGTAGAATCGTAATTTTTTGCCATTTTAATTCCTCCTAATGCGGTTTATTAACCGGAATTAAGTATTTTTTATAAAAATCCCGGTGTTTCTGAATGACAATTGTTATTATTCCAAAAACCTCGGGGAATATTCATTAAAATATGTTGATTTTTTCAACAAGCTATATTATAATCGTACTTGTAAAAAGAATTTACCCTTCAAAAATTTTTTTTACATAACCCCTTATTTAATTATTTATACTCCCCTTGAACACCCCGGTAGCTCCCCTACCGGGGTGTTCTCTATGTAAAAGTTTCTCAATTCTGAAATTATGCATATACTATAAATAAAAAGGAGTCAGCTATGTTTCCTCTGGAAACTATTTCTGCAAAAATGCTGGACTATTATGTGGATCGGAAGGATTCACTGATCATAGATCTCAGAGATGAGAAAGAATATGCAGAAGGTCATGTAAAAGGGGCAGTGAATATACCATACGGAAAATTCGATGAATATAAAAAATTACCTGAAAACAAGGTTCTGGTACTTTATTGTGATAGAGGTGGGGCAAGTCTTATGTTAGCCAGACAACTGGCAAAAAAAGGCTATATGACCAGGTCTGTGATTGGAGGTTTTCGGGCTTATCGGGGAAGAAATCTTGTAATTTCTTCCTGACCATGGTAATGTAATGAATTAGAAAGAAAAAGGTAACTGTGAAAGAATTAAACAGTAACAACGAAACGAAGAGGAGAAATGAAATTATGAAATATATGTTTGCATCAGATGTTCATGGATCTGCATATTACTGTAGAAAGATGCTGGATGCTTATCGAGAGGAAAAGGCAGAACGCCTGGTTTTGCTGGGCGATCTGCTTTACCATGGACCAAGAAATGATCTTCCGAAAGATTATGCACCTAAGGAAGTGATCTCTATGTTGAATGCTTTGAAAAGGGAAATCTATGCAGTTCGAGGAAATTGTGAAGCGGAGGTGGATCAGATGGTGCTGCAGTTTCCGGTGATGGCGGATTACTGTATTCTCAATCTGGATGGCAGAACTTTTTATGCTACACATGGGCATATTTATAATGAAAATAATCTGCCCCCTGTTCAGGATGGGGATATCCTGATTCATGGACACACCCATGTTCTTCGTGCTGAGCAAAAGGAAGGATATATATTGTTAAATCCGGGATCTGTGTCTATTCCTAAGGAGGGAAATCCACCTACTTATGGGATTTATGAAAACGGAGTATTTTTAATCAAAGATTTTGAAGGCAATATTGTAAAGCAAATAAATTTATAATCATACTGACAGATATATGAAAAATGAAAGGATAAAGAATGGATAAATTTGAACTGATCGCACCCTGCCATTTTGGGATGGAGGCTGTGCTGAAGCGAGAAATTCTTGATCTTGGATATGAGATCACCAAAGTGGAAGATGGTAAGGTGACTTTTCAGGCAGATGCCCAGGGAATTGCAGATGCAAATATGTTTCTGCGTTCTACTGAGAGAATTCTGTTGAAGGTGGCGGAGGTAAAAGCGCAGACCTTTGACGAGCTGTTTGAGAAAACCAAGGCTCTGCCCTGGGAAAATTATATTCCCAGAGATGGTAAATTCTGGGTGGCAAAAGCGAATTCTGTAAAAAGTAAGCTGTTTAGTCCCTCAGATATCCAGTCTATTATGAAAAAGGCGATTGTAGAACGTCTGAAGGGGGTATATAAAGTATCCTGGTTTGAGGAGGACGGAGCCAGTTTTCCCATCCGTGTAGCCTTTATGAAGGATGTAGCGACCATTGGTATTGATACCTCGGGCATTTCCCTTCACAAGAGAGGTTACCGGAAAATGACAGTGAAAGCGCCTATTACAGAAACGTTGGCGTCTGCTTTGATCATGCTGACACCGTGGAACAAAGACAGAATTCTGGTAGATCCTTTCTGTGGAAGCGGTACTTTTCCAATAGAGGCTGCAATGATCGCTGCAGATATTGCGCCTGGTATGCATCGTTCATTTCTGGCCGAGGACTGGAAGCATCTGGTTCCAAGAAAATGCTGGTATGATGCGCTGGAAGAGGCTCAGGATAGAGTAAATCTTAATATTGAAACAGATATTCAGGGATATGATATTGATCCGGAAGCTCTAAAGGCTGCCAGAGCCAATGCCCAAATGGCAGGAGTAGACAAGCTGATCCATTTTCAGCAGCGTCCGGTGAAAGAACTTCGACATCCGAAGCCTTATGGTTTTATTATCACGAACCCACCCTATGGTGAACGTCTGGAGGAAAAGGAAAATCTGTCCCGGCTTTATCGGGAGATCGGAGAGAGCTATCAGCGTCTGGATAAGTGGTCTATGTACCTGATCACATCTTATGATAAAGCAGAAAATGATATTGGCAGGAAGGCAGATAAAAACAGAAAGATTTATAATGGTATGTTGAAAACCTATTATTATCAGTTTCTGGGTCCACGTCCGCCGAAAAAGAAGAACTAAACATGAAAACGCAATAGATGAGGGTATCAGAAAATGAAAAAAATAATTTTTGCAACAGGAAATCAGAATAAGATGAAGGAAATCCGGGAAATTCTGGCAGATATGGATGTGGAGGTTGTTTCCATGAAAGAAGCGGGAATCCATGCAGATATTGTAGAAGATGGAAATTCCTTTGAAGAAAATGCAGAGATCAAAGCGAAAACAATCTGTGAAATGACAGGTGAGATTACGTTGGCAGACGATTCAGGCCTGGAAATTGATTATCTGAATAAGGAACCGGGAATCTATTCTGCCCGTTATATGGGAGAAGATACTTCCTACCGTATCAAAAATGGAAATCTGATCCAGCGTCTGGAAGGAGTACCGGATGAAAAGCGCACTGCAAGATTTGTATGTGCAGTTGCGGCAGCATTTCCGGACGGAACTGTGAAAACGGTAAGAGAGACAATGGAAGGCCGTATCGGGTACGAAGAAAAGGGAGAGAATGGTTTTGGATATGATCCTATATTTTATCTGCCGGAATATGGATGTACCTCTGCAGAACTTTCTATGGAGGAAAAAAATAAGATCAGTCACAGGGGGAAAGCCCTTCGTGCGATCAGGGACGTATTAAAATAAGACATACACAAAATAAAGGAAGATGCAGATGAAAATATTGATCGTCAGTGATACTCATGGAAGGGACGAGAACCTGGAAAAAGCTGTATATAGGGAGGAACCCTTTGATTACCTGATTCATTGTGGAGATGTGGAAGGCCGGGAGATTTTTATTGAAGCTCTTGTGGACTGCCCCTGCTGTATTGTATCAGGAAATAATGATTTCTTTTCGGACCTTCCAAGGGAAGAAATTATTGATCTTGCAGGAAAAAAGATTCTGGTGACCCATGGACATACTTATGGGGTTTCAGGCGGAACAGATGGCATAGTGGAAGCTGCCAGAGCCAGAGGCTGTGAGGCAGTGCTGTTTGGACATACACATTATCCGGAAATTGAGATGCAGGAGGGAATCCTGGTGATTAATCCGGGCAGCCTGACCTTTCCCAGACAGAGAGGGCGTAAATTCAGTTATGCTGTGATGGAGGCAGAAGAGGGGAAGGATTTGCAGGCAGAAATCCGGTATCTGTAAAAATAGATTTATTTTGATCAAATGTAGCAAATAAATCAAACAATATATTTTGCTTAAAAAATTTATAATCAAAATAGAAAAAGAAGAAAATATAGAAAAAATATAGAAAAAAAGGCGGGATGGGGATTAACCGGGAAAGTCTGCAAACCCTTGATTTTACTGGGTTTTCATCCTGCCTTATACCTTTGAAAATTTAATTTTTAAAAAAAATTGTAAAAATTGAAAAAAAGGTGTTGACATTTGACGCTGATTAACATATAATATGTCTTGCGTCGGACAACGAAGCAAAAATAAATAAAGAAACAGCGGGGTGTGGCTCAGTTTGGCTAGAGCGCCTGGTTTGGGACCAGGAGGCCGCAGGTTCGAATCCTGTCACCCCGACTGCTGTAAACAACAACATTACCGTTTCAGCGAAATGCGGGTGTAGTTCAATGGTAGAACACTAGCCTTCCAAGCTAGATACGTGGGTTCGATTCCCATCACCCGCTTCTCTGTATGTAACAGGGAGATGTGTCTGTAGCTCAGCTGGATAGAGCAACGGCCTTCTAAGCCGTGGGTCGGGGGTTCGAATCCCTTCAGGCACGCTGTGGTGGGTATAGCGCAGTTGGTTAGCGCGCCAGATTGTGGCTCTGGAGGCCCAGGGTTCGAATCCCTGTATCCACCCTTTGCCTTTGGGCTATCGCCAAGCGGTAAGGCACAGCACTTTGACTGCTGCATTCGCTGGTTCGAATCCAGCTAGCCCAGTCTTTTATATGGAGCATTAGCTCAGTCGGTAGAGCACTTGACTTTTAATCAAGTTGTCCGGGGTTCGAATCCCCGATGCTTCATTAAACAAGCGGAAATCTTTTATAAGGTTTCCGCTGTTTTTATAACAGGCGGATATGGCGGAATTGGCAGACGCGCTGGTTTTAGGTACCAGTGGGCATCCCGTGCAGGTTCAAGTCCTGTTATCCGCATAAAAGAGTATCTTTCCATATGAACGGAAGGATACTCTTTTGTTATATGCGAGTAAAAAAATAATTGCAGAAATTATCTGACAGGCTTAAAAAAGATAGGATAGTATGGTAAGATAAAGAAAAGTATAAACACCAAAATGTGAGGTTTATAAAATGAATGATACAGGAATCAGAGCGGAAGTTATAGAAGAAAACTGGCTGTAATAATCAACAGAGGGATAGAAAGCGAAAGGAAGTATCCATTATGGGACAGATACACAATATTGAGAAACTGACAGATTGTAAATTTTTAAATTTATACCATTTAAATGCAACAAGCATTCATAACACTCCTGTGTCATATTTTGTGGCATCACGTGCGAAGAGTATTAACGAATTAAAGATAAAAACAGGTAAAAATACTCCGGATGGTGTAATTATTTACAGTCTTTACGGAGAGAAAAAAGACAGGGTTGTATTGGTACGTCAGTACAGATATGCAATCGGCGGATACATCTATGAATTCCCGGCAGGTCTGGTAGAACCGAACGAAGAATTCCATGAAGGTGCAGTAAGAGAAATGTACGAGGAAACAGGATTGAAATTCACGCCTCTGAAAGTAGATCCTGCATTTGAGAAACCTTATTTCACAACGGTTGGCATGACAGATGAATCCTGCGCAACCGTTTACGGTTACGCGGAAGGTGAGATCAGTAAAGCGGCACAGGAGGATTCCGAAGAAATCGAAGTTGTGCTTGCTGACAGAGAAGAAGTAAAGAGAATCCTGAAAGAGGAAAATGTAGCGATCATGTGTGCATATCAGCTGATGCATTTCCTTCAGGATGAAGAACCTTTTGCATTTTTAACATAATATATAGCAAGAATTCTCCTTCCTCTACAGGTGGGAGATGAATTGCAAAAAAACAGGAAAGAACACTTGTTCTTCAACGCGATTCATGGTATAATAGAAACAGTCGACAAGATAAAAGATCAAAAAAGAACTGTTTTTATGAAAAAAGAGATTGAGATGGAAAAGGCAGGATTTTTCAAAAAAATGAAAAAAGGCTGGCAAGGGAACAGCGTAAACTGTTCGTATCCGGACAATAAGTAAGAAAATACGCCCGTGTCCGGGCAAAAAAAATCGCGGGACACGCGAGGATAGCTTGTAGATACTTGGCTCAGTAGAGTCATTGAGCAAGAAGCCCCCACTTCAAAATCTGGGATTTAAGTGATGGGAGCATGTCACGGGAAGAACTTTAACAAGGTCTAAAGAAGCCAAAAAACAGGCACATATACCGGATATCCGGGACTATGTGCCTGTTTTGTTTTAATGATATTTATGCATCCGTACATAATAGCTGATGCATAAGATCACAGTGGCTCCGCTCCATGCTGCAATCTCTGCAAAGAAAATACCGTCCTGTCCGATGAAATGGGGAAGGATCAGTGCAGCACTGATACGCATGACAAATTCAGCCATACCACTTACCATAGGCATTAAGGTATCTCCCAGCCCCTGAAGTGCAGATCTGTACACGTACAGGAAGTACAAAACCCAAAGCATGGCAGCCATAATAGAAAGGTATTTAAAAGCAATTGCCAGTACCTCCTGCGTCTGCTGTGGTTCACCTGAGATGAAAAGTGAGAGAATATTTTTTCCGAATAAAAACATGGCAGCAGAAATGATCAGTGAGGTAAGCAGGGAAAGCAGCATACTGCTGCGGACACCTTTCCTGATCCTGTCAATCTTTCCGGCTCCCAGATTCTGACCTACATAAGTAACGATGGCATATCCATAGGAAATAGCAGCCATTTCCAGCAGACCATAAAGCTTATTTGTAGCTGTAAATCCTGCCACAAAAAGGAAACCGTAGCCATTAATCACATACTGGACTACCAGACCGCCCACACCGATGATGATATTTTGAAATACAACAGGAATACCAAGCTTCATCAGGCGGGCATTCATACCGGAGGCAGGCATAAAATCTGCTCTGGTCAGATGAACGATATCAATTCTGCGTAAAATCAGGAAACAGTAAACAGCGGAGAAGCTCTGTGCGATCACAGTTGCGATTGCTGCTCCTGCCACACCCCATCTGAAGCCTGCCACAAAAAGGATGTCCAGTGAGACATTCAGCACAGATGCGATGATCATTGCAGTCAGCGGTGTTTTACTGTTTCCCATAGCCCTTAGGGCAGAGGCAAACATATTATAGGCTGCTGTGGCCGGTATGCCACAGAAAATGATGCGCAGATATAACAGAGACATTCCGATAATATTGGAAGGTGTATGCAGCCCTGTTAATACCAGCGAAGCAAATGACTGGCTGAGAATGAATACTCCGGCTGCGATAAATGCGGTCAGCCGATAACTGTGAGCCAGAGATTTACGCAGATTTTCGAAATCCTTTGCCCCATAATATTGAGAGAGTTGAATGGAAAATCCCTGGGTGAGTCCTGTGGATATTCCTGTGACAACCCACATCAGAAAGTCAACAGCGCCCAGTGCGGCAAGAGCCTCCACACCTGCAACCTGGCCAACAACCATGGTATCCACCATTGTATAAAGTTGCTGACAGATATTTCCCAGCATCAGGGGAATTGCAAAAAGAATGATCAACCGTCCCGGTGAACCGGAGGTCATATCCTGAATCTTGGTTTTCATTGGTATAAAAGTTCCTTTCCGGAGCATATTTGAAAAGGATTAAGAATAATTTTTCGAATATACCCTGATATTTATATTAATAATTTGTAACTATTCAGCAGTCTACTATCCCGCGAGGTGTTTTGGCACGTAAGTACCAAAATCCCGAGACATACAAGCCAAAATGCCATCACCGCAGGTGATTTTTAATGCATTTTGGCTCGTAACTGTGAAGGTACTGAACAGCTACGATAATTTTATATCATTAACGTGAAAAATGAAATATAATATTTCATCAGGATGATATAAATTTATCTGTTATTGTAGATATATTAACTGAATCAGCTGAATAAGTTAAGTCCCTTGCCTCAATTGCAAAAAGCAACATACTCTGCAGAGACAATGGCTATTTACAAATATGACAATAACAGGTATCATTCTTTTATAAATACATTAATAAAAGAAGGTAGAAACAGAATGAGCGGACTGGAAAAGAAATTTGCTACGAAATCAAAAATCGTAAATTATATTATAAATAGAGAATCCACATCAAAAGTGGAAATATCCAAAGAACTGAATCTGAGTATGCCAACAGTTCTGTCTAATGTAAAAGATTTATTGGAAAAAGGTATCATAATAGAAACTGGAGAATATGAATCCACAGGAGGAAGAAAGGCTAAAAGTATTGGAATCAATCCATCCTATCGTTATGCAATGGGAATTGTGATCACTGCAAATCATCTGGGAATGGTGCTGGTAAATCTGAAGTATGAGATTGTGAAATCAGAGCGGGTCCGTCTGAAATTTGTACCTGATATGTCATATTGTAGTCAGGTGGCAGATTTTGCGGCGGAATTTCTGGATAATATGAATGATGCAGAACAGAAAGAAAAGCTTCTGGGTGTTGGAATCTCTATTCCGGGAATCATTAATCAGGAGCAGAAACTGGTGATAAAATCCCACGCACTGAAACTTGAAAACTATAGTCTCAGTTTCCTGGAACAGGCATTTTCTGTCCCGGTTTATTTTTCAAATGATGCCAATGCAGCAATGATGGCAGAAGATATGAACACCTATCAGAATGCAATTTACCTTTCGTTGAATCAGACTCTTGGCGGTGCATTCTGCATAGGGGGAAAATTGTTTTCCGGAGAAAATCAGAAGGCCGGAGAATTTGGACATATGATACTTGTACCTCAGGGCCGCAAGTGTTATTGTGGAAAATCAGGTTGTGCAGATGCTTATTGCGCTGCAGGCGCACTTGTTGGTGAGTCAAAGGATTCTGTGGAACAGTTTATGCAGCTGCTCAAAAGTAATGATGAAAAGGCAGAGAAAAAATGGGAAGAGTATCTGGATTATCTTGCAATTCTGATTTCAAATCTGCGCATGGCATATGATATGGATATCATTCTTGGCGGCGAAATGGGTGGATATCTCTCGGATTATATGATACCTCTTGGGGAAAAAGTAATGAAGTATAATGGATTTGATCATGATCTGAGATATCTGAAAAACTGTTCTTATAAGAAAGAAGCCTCAGCTGTAGGTGCAGCAAAGCATTTCCTGCAGGATTTTATCGGAAAGATATAGATTTGCCTATAATCTGCCGATATATCATAGTAAAAAAATATCTGAATACAAAAATACCCTGATTACAACAATGAAACGTTGTGATCAGGGTGTTTTTGTTGAGGGAATTCCGAAGACAATCAGAAGGATTGCTATAGTAAAATCTGCATAAAAATAAAATCTTTACTTTGTGCAACTGGTAGAAATGAGAAATATTCTTAAATATTTATTGACAAAGTTATATATTTGAATAATAATGTAATTACTTTAATAAAACATTTAATAAAAGATAATAAATAACAGGAAGTTCAAAGTACATTCAACAAACAAGGAGGAAAATATTATGTTACAGCAGGTTATGACAAATCCAGGAGAAATCATTTTCAGAGAGGTTCCCGTACCAGAGATTAAAGACAACCAGGTTTTGGTTAAGATTATGAATATTGGTATCTGTGGTTCTGATATCCATGTATATCACGGAAAACATCCTTTTACAAAATATCCGGTAACCCAGGGACATGAAGTATCAGGAGAAGTGGTAAAAACAGGTGATGCAGTAACAGAATTTCATGTGGGACAGAAAGTAACAATTGAGCCACAGGTATATTGTGGACATTGTTATCCATGCCGTCACGGAAAATACAATCTCTGTGAAGAGCTGAAAGTAATGGGATTCCAGACAACAGGAACTGCATCCGAGTATTTTGCAGTTGATGCATCAAAAGTAACACCGATACCGGAAGATATGTCTTATGAAGAGGGCGCAATGATTGAGCCTCTGGCAGTAGCTGTTCATGGTGTTAAACAGATGGGCGATGTAACAGGAATGAATATTGTGGTGATAGGAGCCGGTCCAATCGGAAATCTGGTAGCGCAGTCTGCAAAAGGGATGGGAGCAGCTAAAGTTATGATCACAGATGTCAGTGATCTTCGTCTGGAAAAAGCAAAAGAGTGTGGAATTGATGTATGTGTCAACACAAGAAATAAAAATTTCGGGGAAGCAATGGTAGAAGCCTTTGGACCGGATAAGGCAGATGTTATCTATGATTGTGCAGGAAATAACATTACAATGGGACAGGCAATCAAATATGCAAGAAAAGGAAGCGTGATTGTGCTGGTTGCAGTTTTTGCAGGAATGGCTGAGATTGATCTGGCAGTTGCAAATGATCATGAGCTTGATATCAAGAGCACAATGATGTACAGACATGATGATTATGTAGACGGAATCAGACTGGTGAATGAAGGAAAAGTGCATTTAAGACCGCTGATCTCTAAGACGTTTGCATTTAAAGATTATCTGAAAGCATACCAGTACATTGACGATAACCGTGAGACTACAATGAAAGTGATTATCAATGTGCAGGAAAAATAAAATCCCCTGCTGATCATAAGCATTATGTAAGACAAAGATATAATAAAAAAGACTGCTGTAAAGAAGACATGAGTAAACGGAAAGACGGAGGATGGCAGCAGGCAGGAGGAATTATGGAGAGTAAAAACGAAAATGTAAAAGTTCCGTTGATCAGTAAAATCGCATATGGATTTGGCGATGTAGGATGTAATTTCAGCTGGATGTTCGTCAGTAATTTTCTCATGATTTTTTACACAGACGTATTTGGAATCAGTATGGCAGCAGTCTCTGCCCTGATGCTGTTTTCAAGATTTTGGGATGCGATCAATGATCCGATCGTGGGTGGACTGACAGATAAAACCAAAACGAAATGGGGGCGTTATCGTCCATGGCTTCTCATTGCAGCTCCGATCACGGCCGTGCTTCTGATTATGACATTTTGGGCACATCCGGACTGGTCGGACAGATCAAAGGTTATCTATATGGTAATTACATACTGTCTGCTGGTACTTGGATATACCTGTGTAAATATCCCGTATGGCACCCTTTGTGGAGCAATGACACAGGATATCGATGAACGTGCAAAGATTAATACATCACGTTCAGTATCTGCAATGGTTGCAATTGGAATTATCAATATCATTACAGTTCCCCTGATTGGAAAACTTGGCAGTCAAAGTGCTAAAACCGGATACCTACTGGTAGCAATCATATACGGATGTATTTTTGCAGCCTGTCATTTCTTCTGTTTCGCAAAAACAAAAGAGCAGGTGATTATGCCGGAAAAAGAAAAAATATCCATAAAAGTGCAGCTAAGAGCAGTGATGCAGAACCGCCCATATATTCTGGCATTAATCGGACAGGTGTTATTCGGATTTACACTTTATGGAAGAAATGCAGATGTTTTATACTATTTCACTTATGTAGAGGGAAATGCATCCTACTATACTACATATTCCATGTGCATTATCATTCCATCCATTATCGGTGCAGCATGTTTCCAGCCTGTATTCCGCAAACTGAACAATAAAGGAAGAACGGCATCCATTTTTGCTCTCCTTACTGGAATTTCCATGCTCTGTATGTTCTTCTTTAATGTAAAAGAAACACCGGCAGCGTTCTATACACTTGCAGGAATTACACAGTTCTTTTTCTCTGGATTTAACACTGCAATTTATGCGATCATTCCTGACTGCGTAGAATACGGAGAGTGGAAAACGGGCTTAAGGAATGATGGTTTTCAATATGCATTTGTGTCACTGGGAAATAAAATTGGCATGGCAATAGGAACTGCGCTTCTTGCAGCACTTCTTGGAAAATATGGATATGTGGCAAATCAGGTACAGAATCCGGCTGTCCTCAGTATTATGAGACATTCCTTTACTACAATTCCGGGAATTTTATGGATAGTGACAGCAATTGTACTGTTTTTCTACCGTCTGAACAAAAAACGTTACAATGAAATCGTAGAAGACCTGAAAAAAAATCGGGTAAAATAAAGAGTGTCGTGAAGTGAATTGCGAATATCAACAGAGTCTCCTTGGGCAGCATTAAAAAATCTGCTTAAGGAGATTTTTATGTCTGGAGTTTTTGTGGTTGCATTTTTGTTTTATATGGGTATAATGGTGAGATAAGTCTGCAGATGAAAGGAAGACAATGCTGACAATATAACGAAGGAGCGAAGTATTATGCTGAAAAGATTCACCAGATATGTAACCCAGAGTGTTGCCGGAATGATCGGGATTTCCGTTTATATTCTGGCAGATACTTTCTTTATATCTGTATATTCAGGTGCTGACGGACTGGCAGTTCTCAATCTGATCCTGCCGGTTTATGGACTGATCTATGCGATTGGGGCTATGATCGGGATTGGTTCCGCTACTAGGTATGGCATAAGCAGGGCAAAAGGAGAAAACACAGATCACTATTTCGTACAGTCAGTAACCTGGAGCATACTGGCTGCAGTTCCATTTATGCTGATCGGAATTTTTATTCCGGACAAAGCATTGGCTTTGCTGGGTGCAGATGCCGGACTGATCGGACTTGGACGAAACTATATGAGAATTATTCTGATTGCAACACCGTTCTTCATGTCAAATTATACATTTACTGCATTTGCCAGAAACGATGGAGCGCCTTCTATTGCAATGATCGGTTCCATCAGTGGAAGTATCTTTAACATTATATTTGATTATATATTCATGTTCCCGGTCGGTCTGGGATTTTCCGGAGCAGGACTGGCTACTGCAATCTGTCCGATCGTAACAATGAGCGTCTGTACCATACACTACAGAAGTAGCAGAAACCATGTGGGATTCCATTGGAAAAAAACGTCATTCAGACACCTGATTTCCTGCTGTCAGCTGGGAGTTTCCGCATTCGTCGGTGAACTGTCTTCCGGTGTGATCGCCATTGTATTTAACTTCCTGATCCTGGGAATTGCAGGAAATGTGGGTGTAGCAGCCTATGGAGTTGTGGCAAACCTTTCTATCGTGGCAGTTGCAATTTTCAACGGTCTGGCCCAGGGAGCACAGCCCCTGATCAGTGAAAGTTACGGAAAAGGTCAGTCCACTCAGGTAAAAAAACTTCTAAAATGGAGCCTGATCGTATGTCTTGCTGTAGAAACACTGATCCAATTGGTCATCTGGACTTCAACCGACACGCTGATCAGCATTTTCAACAGTGAAAACAATATTCAGCTGCTGAATTATGCACATACAGGACTGCGTCTATATTTCCTTGGATTTATAGTGGCAGGAATCAATGTTGTACTGGTGGCATATTTCTCAGCAGTGGATGAACCGAAAATTGCGATTGTCGGTTCATTACTGAGAGGAATTGTTGCCATTGTTATCTGTGCAGTTATACTTGCAAAATTATTTGGATTAAATGGAATCTGGCTTTCTCTTCTTGCAGCGGAGGCGGTTACGTTTCTGACGATTCTGTTTCTGGCATATAAAGATAGAAGAAAAAGGATGGCAGTTGTCTGAACTATGGTTTCAGGCAACTGCCATCCTCAATATCAAGCAGTCTGATTTTCCGCTCAATCCCTCCGGCATAACCGGTAAGACTTCCGTCTGAACCTATAACTCTGTGGCAGGGGATGATCACGGAAATCCGGTTATGTCCAACTGCACTGCCAACTGCCTGAGCAGACATGGTTTTCAGTCCACGTTTATCAGCTATTTTGCGGGCAATCTCGCCGTAAGTAACTGTCTGACCATAAGGGATCTCCAGTAAAATATCCCACACTTCTCTCTGAAAATCTGTTCCGATCAAATGAAGCTTCGGCAGGAAATCCGGCTTCTGCCCACTAAAATAAATATCCAGCCAGCGCAGAGCATCTTTCAAAATACAGTTTTCTTTTTCCTCAAAAACAAAATCCCTGTGTCCTGGAAATTCTCCAAAATACTTCTGTCCCTCAAACCAGGCTCCCACAAGCCCAATATCATCAGCTGCCAACAGCATTTTTCCAAGTGGAGACAGGTAATAAGTTCTGTAAATCATAATATTTCACCCTCAACAGAAAAATAAATGACAGTAAAGAGTACTTATAGCAATCTTCTTAAATGCATTATTTACGAGGATTGCTATAGCTTTTTATGGAATTGCTATAGTTACAATTTATTATAAAATTTTCTTATGCCAAAAGCAATGAACATTGCTATAAATCAGGGAAGTCATCTGCTTCGAGTGAGAAAGGAATTCTTGTGTAAACCCCAAATATGATGTAAGATAAGATTACTCAGTTTGGAGGTTTTATTATGTGGAATGAAATAAAAGATTTCGCTGCGCCGGAACTGGATGTATATGCCAGAACATCTGAAGTGCAGCTTTTACGATACTATGAACCGGAACCGGGAATTTTTATTGCGGAGAGTCCGAAAGTAATTGAGCGAGCCCTGAAGGCAGGATATCAGCCAATCTCTTTTCTGGTGGAGCATAAAGATCTGGAAGGAGAGGCACAGGAAATCCTGAAACAATATCCGGATGTGCCGGTCTATACTGCAGAATATGAACTGTTGGTCAAGCTGACCGGATTTGCTCTTACTCGCGGAATGCTCTGCGCAATGCGCAGAAATTCACTGCCATCTGTAGAAGAAATCTGCAGAAACGCCAGCCGCATAGCAGTTCTTGAGAATGTTGTAAACCCTACAAATATCGGAGCTATTTTTCGCTCAGCAGCAGCTCTCCATATTGATGCAGTACTTCTGACCGGCGGATGCAGTGACCCGCTTTACCGACGTGCAGCCAGAGTAAGCATGGGAACCGTATTCCAGATTCCCTGGACATACTTTAATAAAAAAAATGTATGGCCACAGGATGGAATGCAGATTCTGCAAAATCTGGGATTTAAAACAGCGGCAATGGCTCTACGTGACGATTCCGTAGGAATTGATGACAAAGCACTCCGTTCAGAAGAAAAACTGGCAGTTATTCTCGGAACTGAAGGCGACGGTCTTGCATCACAGACCATCGCAGACTGCGATTATACAGTAAAGATACCAATGTCCCACGGAGTAGATTCGTTGAATGTGGCAGCGGCAAGTGCAGTGGCATTCTGGGAGCTGGGACACAAGTAAAGCTCACAATTCCGGAACTGGAACAGGTAGCGCAGGCAAACGGATGGGCATTATGAGGATATTATTCCGCATTATTATGTGCTGTAGAACATAAAAGATTTTACTGCACTGGAATTTTTATAGTTAGTGTAAACGTAAAATATCCGTCAGGAAAGCAGGTGTGTGAAATGGGTGTGTATTTAAATCCCGGCAATTATGAAGTAATCAATTCTGAGATTTATGTCGGGAACTTCTGATAAGGGAAACTTGATGTAACAAAAAACTTATGTTAATATGTAAATGTACAAATTTATTGGATATTAATATAGGAAGTGATTGTATGCCAGAAAATATCAGGAATATCATATATAGATTTTCTCAAGAATTAAGACATATTTTGGGCGATAAACTGACAAAGGTTATCGTATATGGCTCATATGCAAGAGGAGACTTTCGGGAGAATTCTGATATAGATATTATGATTTTAGTGAAAATGTCTGATGAAGAAATTCGATTGGTTAAGAATGACATTTATGATCTTGCATTTGAATTTGAAATAAATACAGGAATAGAGTTTTCTCCTATCATTAAAAATGAAGACCAGTATGAATATTGGGTTGATACGTTGCCTTTTTATCGGAATGTGAGAGATGAGGGGGTAGTGATCAGTGAATGATAAGAAAGAAGATTTATGTATATACCGCATTCGAAATGCTGTAGAGACATTAGGAGTAGCTGCATTATGTTTGGAAAGCCAGCATTATAAAGATTCAATAAATCGTAGCTATTACGCTGCCTTTTATGCAATAAAAGCAGTATTAGCTTTAGAAGAGATCGACTTTAAGCGCCATAAGGATGCGGTTGCATATTTTAATAAAACTTATGTAGCAACGGAGATTTTTTCAAGAGAAATGGGAAAAAAGTTAGGCAGACTAAAGCAGGAAAGAGAAAGCAGCGATTATGATGATTTTTACGTTGCGTCTTTAACAGATGCAACAGATCAGTATAATTCAGCGAAGCTTATTATTGATGAGATAGAAAAATATCTGGCAGATAAAAGTATTCAATATTAACTGGAAAATGTGGTATATGTAATTTAACAGGCATATTGAACATATCCACTTGGCAATAAAGTACTTGTACAATAGGAGATTTAGTGAATCCCTCGCAATTTGCGAGGGATTTTTTACTAAAAATGAAACTTTTTGTTCTTTGACAGGATATATAAGAATGTAAAGGTTAAAAGCTTTTAATTTTTGAAAGTATTAAAAAGAAAGTAGGATTGATATGACAGATGAAGCAGAGCTTTTGCAACGTCTCAGGAACAGAGAAAAAAACTCAATAGATGAAGCAATCCAAATTTATACGCCGTATTTGAGTACTGTTTTGTATCATATGGCCGGCAATGCACTGCCGAAAGAGGATATTGAAGAAATTGTGGCAGACGTGTTTGTTATACTCTGGAAGAATGCTGAAAGGATAGATTTGCAGAAAGGTACATTACGGTCATATCTTGCTGCTGTTGCCCGAAATTTTGCTCTGAAACGGATAAACAGAAAAACGGAGTATACAGTTCTTGAAGATATTGAACTGTCAGATGGAAAAGATTTCATTGAAGAGAATTTTCACAATAATTATGTGTGGGAAACAGTTATGAGTCTTGGCGAACCTGACAGCGAGATTTTTGTAAGGCGGTATAAATTTGATGAAAAAATCAAGGACATTTCAAAAGCAATGGGACTTAATATTTCTACAGTTAAGACCAGACTTTCAAGAGGAAAAAGAAAACTCAGAAAAATGTTATCGAATGCGGAGGAAAGATTATGAGAAGAAAAAATTTGCTTAAAGAATTGGGAATACAAAAACAGGCAGATACATCCTGCAATGCTCTTGATATTGACACAGAGAAGGTCAGACAGAGAGTTTATGCAAAACTTGACTTCGCAGATACAGAAAGGAAACAAACGACTATGAGATCAAAAAAGAAAATATTACCTTTGTTGATAGCTGCAACACTTACAATTGGAGTTACTGCTGTGGCGGCAACAGGAAAGGTTTCAGTGTGGACAGGTTCATCTGCATCACGTACTGATTATACATCTCTTCCAACAGTAGAACAGGTTACAAAGGATATTGGGTATAGACCGGTATTGATTGATACATTTGAGAATGGGTACTGCTTCAAAAAGGGCAACATTATAAAAAACAGTTTTAAGGATGACAATGCAAATGTAATTGAGAAGTTTAAATCTGTGTCCTTTG
Source organism: Blautia difficilis (assembly GCF_014297245.1). Taxonomy (NCBI): domain Bacteria; kingdom Bacillati; phylum Bacillota; class Clostridia; order Lachnospirales; family Lachnospiraceae; genus Blautia; species Blautia difficilis. The sequence continues at coordinate 101,576 of NZ_JACOQG010000002.1, forward strand.
AGTATCAGAAAAATGGAGATATTGTATCATTTGATCAGCAGAAGTTTACTTCAAAGCTTACTCAGGCGGGTGATATTATTGCCACTGTAAATGGAACAAATCTGTATTATGTACATTATATAAATAAAGTGGTATCGGATGATTACGAATTGACAGAACAAGATAAAAAAGACCAGGCCAGTGGAAAAGTTGTATTCAGTTACGATGACAGCGCTTCTCAGATTGAAGTCAGTCAGGTTCAAAGCGTTAACTGGAATAAAGATGGCATCCAGTATGGTTTGCTGCAAATAGATGGAAAATTATCTGCCGGTGAACTTGCAGATATGGCGAGAGAGGTTATTGATAACAGAAGATAAAGAAAAAAAGATGGTGAATTCACTCCGGTTCACCATCTTTTTGTAACTGCTGTGGAAATACCTGTATCGCAGTTGATGTATAATATGTCATAATTTACAGATAGTGGTGAAATAGCAACACTATATACGACTTAATACAAATGTAAACCAAATACAGAGAAATAGGTTGACAATCCTCCCCGCTTATGATATAAAAAGAAAGTCAAAACCAATCATCAACAGGGAAAGAGGAGAGTATTATTATGAGTCAGTCATATGCAAAAAGCCCTGCTGCAGAGAGAAAGTTTACAACCAGAGAAATGGTACTGGTTGGTATGTTTGCAGCAGTTCTTGCAGTAATATCACAGATTTCACTGCCAATGCCTACCGGTGTACCGATCACCATTCAGGTATTTGGCGTAGCACTTGTAGGAGCAGTACTTGGTTCCAGACTTGGAACTACAGCAACACTGGTTTACGTTTTGTTAGGAGCCATCGGTCTTCCGATCTTTGCTAATTTCTCAGGCGGAATCAGCAGCATTGTAGGAGTTACCGGAGGATACATCTGGGCATGGCCGATCATGACCTGGCTTTGCGGAATCCGTCCGAAAACAGAGAACAAGACAAAGAACCTTGCAATCTCAATCGGATTTGCACTGATCGGACTTCTGATCGTTGAGACAATCGGTGGTCTGCAGTGGCACTTTGTGGGAGGTTCCATGAGCATCCCGGCAATTGCAGTATACTCCTTAACAGCATTTATTCCAAAGGACATTGTGATCACAGTTCTTGCAGTTCTCATCGCAATTCCCATCAGAAAAGGAATTAACAATGCAGGAAACCGCTGAGAACAGTAACAGGCTAAAAAGTAGCCTGCCGAAAGATACTCAGGTAAAGCAGGAAAACATAAAGATTCATGGAATCGGGCTTGATAAAGCAGGACGGTGTACACATTATCACACACAGCTTGACATAGCCGCATTGCTCTGTGCGAAATGCAGGAAATATTATGCATGCTATTCCTGTCATGATGAACTGGAAGATCATCCATTTGCCCCAACAACACCGAAAGAAGCTTATCCTGTTTTATGCGGAAACTGCGGCAGGAAACTTACACTTCAGGAATACAAAAAAGGCAGCTGCCCTTACTGCCATGCAGGATTTAATCCAAAATGCAGTTTACATGAGAATATTTATTTCTGTTGTACAAATACAGAGAATACAAAATAGCAAAAAATTTTGTATTCTCTTTTTATTTGTCAAAAAATCTGATATACTGATTAAAGTTAGAATAAACTAACTAAACAAATAACAAGAACCTATTTCTTTTATTTGCATACAAATAAAAACAGGAGGAATAAATCAATGGATATAAATGTATTCTATGGAATTCTGATTCCTTTTCTTGGAACTTCTGCAGGAGCTGCCTGCGTATTTTTCATGAAGAAGAATCTGAATGAACAGATCCAAAGGGCACTTACCGGCTTTGCAGCAGGAGTTATGGTTGCGGCTTCCATATGGAGTCTGCTGATCCCGGCAATTGAACAGTCTTCCGGATTGGGGAAGTTTTCATTTGTACCGGCAGCAGTGGGATTTTGGATAGGGGTGCTTTTTTTGCTCTTGCTGGATCACATGATCCCGCATCTTCACCAGAACAGTGACAAGGCAGAAGGTCCGAAGAGCAAACTTCAGAGAACTACCATGTTGGTTCTTGCAGTAACTCTGCATAATATTCCGGAGGGAATGGCAGTAGGAGTCGTATACGCAGGCTATTTAACAGGTCACACTCAGATCACTATAATGGGAGCAATGGCTCTCTCTATAGGGATTGCCATCCAGAACTTCCCCGAGGGAGCTATTATCTCCATGCCCCTGCGTTCTGAGGGAATGGGAAAAACCAAAGCCTTCGCAGGTGGAGTCCTGTCCGGGATTGTAGAACCTGTCGGTGCAGTCCTTACGATTCTTGCCGCCGGCCTCATTGTCCCGGCACTTCCATATCTTCTAAGCTTCGCTGCCGGAGCTATGCTCTATGTAGTAGTGGAAGAACTCATACCCGAAATGTCTGCCGGAGAACACTCCAACATCGGAACCCTTTTCTTCGCAGTAGGATTCTCTCTGATGATGATTCTGGATGTAGCGCTTGGATAAAAAACAGCTGTCCGATTTATTACCGGGCAGCTGTTTTGGCGTTGAGAGATATTTTGGAAATAGTGGAAACCTGTGAGGAGACAGAGTCGGTTGAATGATGTGGTTCTGCTCGGTACAGATATAAAATACCGCCAAAGAACCCAAAGATCAGTCCTGTATATCCGCCGCTGCAAAGGACAACAGTTACCTTTGTAACAAAGGACATACCGCCGATCATGCAGATCAAAAAGCCTGTCAGAAGACCGATGGTTGTCCAGCTTATAAGTGAAACAGCCAGAAAAGTTGCAGCAGCATGTGAGTTTTTTACCTGTTTATTAATAGAATTCCATAATGTCTGATACATAATGATTCCTCTTTTCTTTTTTTCATTTTATGTACTTTATTATAAAAATGGTTTGTAAAATACACATGCGCGTTAATGAAAAATCTCTGTAAAATTTGCGGGATCATATAAATCCTGTGGCTTGTGTGAAAAAATGATTCGTGATAAGATAAGGGCAATAAATTTGATTAACGATCTGGCAAGGAGAAGACTATATGGATATAAATAAATTTCAGGAAAAACTGGCAGAAATCTGTAAGCTTGGTGAAGAAAATGGTAAGGCACTGAAGCCGGAGCAGATAAAGGAATGCTTTGGAGACATGGATCTTGACAAATCACAACTGATCAAAATTCTTCAGTACCTGAAGCTTCAGGGGATTTCCATTGAGGGGGCAGAAGCCCTTCAGAAACCGGTAGATCCGGAAACACCGGAAACAGAGGAAACGCAAAAAAAGGTACCGCTTACTGCAGAGGAAGAAGAATATTTGAGGGAATACCTGGAAAATCTGGAAGAACAGAAAAAGGTTCTGCGCAGTACAGAAGAGCTTTTCGGGCTGTTGAATCAGGGAGATGCTCTGGCAGCAGCAGAGCTTTCTCAGAAATATCTGCCCAGAGCAGCACAGATGGCAGCGGAATTGAATTGTGAGGAGATTTTCCTGGCAGATCTGATCCAGGAAGCAAATGTCAGTCTGCTTATGGCTCTGGACGAGGAGAATGACCACAAGGATGAAAAATGGCTTTTGGGAAGAATCCGCGCAGGAATCCTTCGGGCCATTGAGGAGCAGACACAGAAGAAATTCGAAGATGATTATCTGGTGGCAAAAGTAGAAAAGCTGGAAGCGGCAGTGCGGGAACTGACAGAAGATGATGAGGATGAAAAATCTAAATTCAGTGTGGAGGAACTGGCGATCATCCTGGATATGGATGTGGAAGAAATCCGGGATGTATTAAGACTGACAGGAGATGATAAATAATTATGAAAAAAACGATTCTTGTAATTGATGCCTGTGTCAGACAGGAGGAATCCAGAACCAGAAAATTACTTACGACTGCCTTGGATACTATGAAGGTGCAGCATCCGGACTGGAAGTTTGAGGTGCTGGATCTGAACAAAATGGATTTAAAATATTGGACAACGGATACCTTAAAGGCCAGGGATGAGTTTTTGATGAAAAGGGATTATACAGCTCCTGTATTTCAGTATGGAAATCAGTTCCGGGAAGCAGATGGAATTGTTGTGGCAGCGCCGTTCTGGGATCTGAGTATACCGGCAGTGCTGAAGGTTTACATTGAAAATATTTCGGCAGATGGTATTACCTTTAAGTGCGATGAATCCGGTATGCATGGAATCTGTAAGGGCCAGTGGATGCTGTTCCTTACTACCCGTGGAGGTATCTGGGCAGATAGCCATATGGAGCTTGGAAGCAGATATATGGAAGCTTTATGCCAGTTTTTTGGGATTGATCAGTATAATTGTGTGTATGCAGACGGAATTGATGTCCAGGAATTGGATGGAGAGAAGATTCTGGAGGCAGCGATAGAAGAGACTGCGCATATCAGCAGAATGCTGAACTAACATCATAAAATGAATAAAAAAGATTTTCACATGGAAAGAAAATAAGAGTAAAGTACTCCTTTGCCATGCGAAAATCTTTTTTTGTCAGGAAAGAGAATTACTTTTCAGGCATATGGGAAATTTTGTTATCCCAGATGATTCCGGCAGCTACCAGAAGGATTCCCAGAAGCTTCTTTAGATTAATATTATGGAACATAAAGGCGTCAAACAAAATTCCGGCAGTAAGCTGTCCTGTCAGTAAAAGAATGGTGGATTCCATAACTTTCAGATGAGAGAGTGTGATCATGGAAATAATAAATGCCACGATCCCGAAGGCTCCGCCCAGATAGGCCCACCAGGGAGCCTGGCTAAAAGAATATAGGTTAATAGAAAATTTTGAGGATATTGCCAGTAAAATAAAGGATAAGACCGAAGCCACCACGTAGTTCACCAGAGAACCATTGTTGGTTCCAAGATATTTTGTACACCGATAATTGATCATTTTGGAAACAACGGTGGCACATCCGTTTATGAATGCGAGAGTTAATATAAATGCCATGATTAATGTCCTTTCATGAAAGAGTGATAATGATCAGCCCTGCAAGGATCAGTGCAAAGCAGGGTAAACGTTTCAGGTTAAAAGGAATTCTGGGTACACCAAACCATCCGAAATGATCGATCACTGCAGAAATCACCAACTGACCGGTTACAGAAAGACAGGTTACCACCGAGACACCCAAAACACCGATACAGTAACTGGAAGTGACAACCAGAAAAATTCCAAAAAAACCGGCAGAATAGAGATACCAGGGCATTCCGCTGATTTTCAGTTTCTCATGAACAAATAGTTTCATATACAGAATAAGTAAAATTCCGCCTACTGCATGAACCACAAGGCTCATACCAAACATTCCCACATAATCGGTGAGCATGCGGTTCAGGCTGCCCATGGCAGACTGACAGGCACCGGCCAGAAGGGTAAACAAAGCGTACATAAAAATTCCTCCTCAAATTGTTATCACACAACATTATACAGGAAAACTGTTTTTCTTACAATTCTTTTGGCAGAACCTATATAATATTTTGAAGATTATGGAAAAACAGGTGAAGAATTTGTTTTATTTTTATATTTTGAGAGAAATGGGTGGAAATTTTATTTGAAATAAGGTACAATAAAAGAACTGAATTATAATTGTATGTACAGAAACGAAGAGGATCAGAGCATTATTTGCCATTGATGTCTGATCAGTATCTGTCATGGATAAAGGAGAAAGATATGAAAGCCTGGGAAAAAGCACAACGGATTTTTCGTGAAGCCAGACCGGTGGTACGATCGGAGGAGGAGCAGACCTGGACGGATAACGTAGATGTATCCAAATTCTATGATGATAATCTGTCTTTGGATTGGGGCAGTAATGTACCGGGATCAGGGGCACCTGAGAAGATTATGGTGGCAGCTGTTCAGGCACTTGAGAACAGGGGCTATCAGGTCAGCGAGGCTGGATACAGGTTTCTGGAGCAGGGACTTGCAGCACATCAGGAGCAGGATTTTGTGAAGCTCCATCAATTATCAGCACTTTTACGAAGAGAGCTGATGAATGCCCAAAAGGATGAAAACTCAGAATACTGGAAATACAAATATTATCATTCTTTTGAGGAGTATGAGAAGGAAGTAAGCTTTCCGGATGCCGTAGCAGTTGATACTTCCACAGAAGATTTTAAAGAAAAGATCCGTGCCGGATGGCTGGCACAGCTGGTTGGCGGAGCTATGGGAACCATGGTGGAGGGTTATACCAGTGAGAATTTGCAGAAGGCCTTTGGGGACGTGACAGGTTATCTGCGGGAACCAAATACTTACAATGATGATATTACTTTTGAACTGGCATTTCTGGATGCTTTTTCGGAGAAGGGATATGAAGTTACAGCGGAGGATATTGCACTCAGGTGGGTAGGATTTATCCCCTGTGGCTGGTCAGCAGAGGAGTTGGCTATCCGGAATATCAAAAGCGGTATTTTCCCTCCGGAAAGTGGTACCCACTGCAATCCGTTCAATGAATGGATCGGTGCTCAGATGAGAGCCGGAATATGCGGAATGGCAGCACCGGGTAATCCTTATATGGCAGCGAGACTTGCATGGCGGGATGGAGAAGTTTCCCATGCAAACAATGGAATTTTGGGAGAGGTTTTTAATGCTGTGATGACCTCACTTGCATTTGTGAATACAGATATTCACAGCGTAGTAAAAGCTTCTATTGATATGATCCCGAAAAAAAGTGAATATTATTCAGTGATCTCATATGCGTATGAGTGTTGTATGCGCTGTGACAGCTGGCAGGATGCACTGAAGGCGTGTATGGACAGATATCATACCTACAACTGGATCCATGCATATCCCAATGCCTGTTGTGAGATCATTGCATTAATATATGGAAACGGTGATTTCCGTGAAACTCTTCACATCATTACTATGTGCGGTATTGATGTAGACTGCAATGCGGGAATGATTATGCCGCTTCTGGCAATCCAACAGGGAATCCAGACTATTCCCTCTGAACTGCTCCATCCGGCTTTTGAGAAGCTGGAGACTTATATGAGAGGTAAATACCGTGAAATCTCTCTGGAGGAACTGGTTCAGGAAACCGTAGACAGTATCTGCAGGGCTGGAGCGCAGAATACCGGGCATGTATGAGAAAAAGGAGGAACTATAATATGAAGAAAAAATTGGTAGCAGCAACTCTTACAGCAGCAATGATCCTTTCCACAGGACTGGTAACAGTTCCGGTTATGGCAAAGGAAGATGGTGAACCATATAAGGCAGCACTGCTTCTGAACGGAACTCTGGGTGACAAATCTTTCTATGATTCTGCAAATGCAGGTCTGGAAGCACTTCAGGAAGAGCTGGGCGATGATAAGTTTACATTCAAGGTTGAGCAGATGGGTGCTACTTCCGCTGATGAAGCAAAATGGGAGCCTACCATGTATGATTACTGTGATGATGGTTCTTACGATGTAATTATCTGTGGAACTTATCAGATGCTGGATGCGCTGACCAATGCGGCAGCAGATTATCCGGATCAGAAGTTTATCTTCTTTGATGAAGCTTTTGATTTCAGCACAGGCGGAGAGGATAATGTATATAATGTAATGTACAAACAGAATGAGGTATCTTATCTGATCGGTGCTATGGCTGCTATGATGACTACAGATGAGTCTCTGGACATGATCGACCCATCCAACAAGATTATTGGTTTCCTGGGTGGTATGGAGAACTCTGTTATCAATGACTTCCTGGTTGGATACATTCAGGGTGCAAAGGATGTAGATGCTGATACACAGGTGGCTCTGGCATATGTAGGAAACTTCTATGACTCTGCTGCAGGAAAAGATATGGCTCTTACTCAGTATCAGAATGGTGCTGACGTTGGATTTAACGTAGCAGGAAGTGCAGGTCTTGGACAGATCGAGGCAGCAGTAGATGCAAAGAGATATGCTTTTGGTGTTGACTCTGACCAGGCAGCAGTTCTGCCGGATTACGCAGCTAATATTCCTACCTCTGCATTGAAGAATGTAGGTAATTCCCTGATCCGCGCTATTAAAGAGGATATGGATGGTGAGCTTCCATATGGTACTCTGGAGTATCTGGGACTTTCTGACGGTGGTGTAGAGCTGGTAGAGGATGATCACTATAAAGAAGTTGTTCCGGAAGAGATTCGTACAAAGATTGAGGATCTGAAACAGCAGATCATTGATGGAAAGATTACAGTTCCTACAGCTCTTGGCGATGATGCAATGAGCGAGGATGATATCAAGGCTCTGATCGATTCTGCAAAAGTAGGCTGATCGTTACTACAAAAAAAGTGAACAGTAGCGGTTCATCCGTATAGATGTGGATTGCAAAGGTGCGCATCATGTAAAGCATGATGCGCACTCTGTGTTTAACCGAAATATAAACATTAATGTGAGATGAGGTGAGTCGATTGGATAATCAGACGGTTTTACAGATGAACCACATTATGAAAATTTATGGAAATGGTGTGGTTGCCAATGAAGATGTATCCCTTGAGCTCCGAAAAGGAGAAATCCATGCACTTCTAGGAGAAAACGGTGCCGGAAAAAGTACATTGATGAAAGTGCTTTTTGGCCTGGAAGCACCGGATCAGGGTGATATTATTCTGAATGGTCAGAAAACAACAATAAAATCTCCACAGGAGGCTATCAGTAAAGGGATTGGAATGGTACATCAGCATTTCATGCTGGTACCCTCTCTGACAGTGGCACAAAATATTATTCTGGGTGTTGCGCCGAAGAAAGGCTTGTTTATTGATATGGATAAAGCTGTAAAGGCTGCTCAGGATATTGCAGAGGAGTATAATTTTGACCTTGATGTTAATCAGAGGGTGGAGGAAATACCGGTAGGTATTAAGCAGAAGGTAGAAATTCTGAAAGCTCTTTACAGAGGGGCGGAAATTTTGATTTTGGATGAACCTACGGCAGTGCTTACTCCGCAGGAAACAGATGAGCTTTTTGTCCAGCTTGTGAAACTGAAGGATAAGGGACATACGATTATTTTTATTTCTCATAAACTTGATGAAATCAAAAAGATCTGTGACCGTGCAACTATTATGAGAAATGGACGAAGCATGGGAACCTATGAGGTGAAGGATATTACTACACAGGAAATGTCCAGACTGATGGTTGGCCGTGAGGTATCTCTGACATTTGATAAGAATGAACAGCATCTTACGGATGATATATTTGTAAAAGTCCGTAATCTTACTGTGCATAATTCCCAGGGTGTGCTGAAAGTGGATGATCTTTCCTTTGATGTAAAGGGTGGAGAGATTCTGGGAATTGCCGGTGTGGAGGGAAACGGACAGAGTGAGCTGATCGATACCCTTACCGGCCTGAACAAGAAATACAAAGGTGAGATCAGGATCAAGGGGGAGGATATTGCGAACACTTCCATCGAAGGAATCAGGGCATTGAAGCTGGCCCATATTCCTGAAGACCGTATGACTTCCGGCTGTGCAGGTAATCTTTCTATTCAGGAAAACATGTTTTCCAATCAGTACAAAGATACAGCTTATTCCGGTAGATTGTTTTTAAAGAAAAAAGCAATTGAAAAGCGCAGTGATGAGCTGATCAGAGAATATATGGTGAAATGTAAATCCAGAAAACAGAATGTGGGTATGCTTTCCGGAGGAAATATTCAGAAAGTAATTGTTGCCAGAGAATTTTCTACAGGACCGGATATTATTATTGCAAACCAGCCAACCCGTGGTATTGATGTAGGTGCGGCTGCTTTTATCCGTAAAAGACTTCTGGAATTTCGCGATGCAGGCTGCGCAGTCATCCTGATTTCGGCAGACCTTACAGAGATCTTTTCTCTTAGTGACAGACTGGCAGTTATGTACAAAGGAAAATTTGCCGGTTTCTTTACAGATGTGGAGAAAGTGACAGAGGAAGAGCTTGGACAGCATATGCTGGGAATCAAGCATGATGATGTACTGGAGGGCGTGACTTATGAATAGTGCAAAAAGATTTGATATTATCAGAACGATCATGTCAGTTCTGATCGCGCTTGCCATCTCTTTTGTAATTATCTTCATGGTAAGTGATCAGCCGCTGGAGGCTATTAAATATTTGCTTATTGGTCCGCTGACTAATAAGCGAAGTATGGGGAATGTGGTGGAATCTATGATTCCGCTGATCTTTACGGGAACCGGTGTATGTATTATGTTTTCTGCAAACCAGATCAACCTGGCTGGAGAGGGTGCTTTTCATATTGGAGGTCTGATTGCTTCCTGTATTGCCATTAAAGTGACTGCAGGTTTTGTATCTCCTTTTGCAGCCCTGGTCTGCGCTGGTCTGGCAGGTGCTTTATTTACTGTAATCCCTGCTATTATGAAGATTACGACTACAGCATCCGAGATGGTTTCCTCTCTGATGATCAACTACATTGCGCTGTATTTTGGAAACTATATGCTTAACAATGTAATCGGAGATCCAAAGGCAAGTGCTGCTTCCTATAAGCTGAGCGAAGCATCTGAGCTTCCGGTACTGATCCAGGGAACCCGTGTACATCTGGGCTTTATCATTGCTATTGCAGTGGCAGTGCTTGGATATTTGTTTCTGTACAGGACCAAAATGGGATATGAACTTCGTCTGGCAGGTGAGAATGAAGAATTTGCCAGATATTCAGGAGTGAATATCGTAAAGGTTATTGTACTTTCTCAGATCCTTGGTGGTTTTGTGGCAGGTCTTGGTGGTGGAGTGGAAATGCTCAGCCCGATTTACAGCAGATTTACATGGACTTCACTTCTGGGATATGGATGGGATGCGATCATTATCTGTACTCTTGCAAAGAAAAATCCGCTGTATACACCTTTTGCAGCGCTGTTTCTTGCTTATCTGCGTACCGGTGCTTCCATTATGGCCCGGAGAACAGATGTAACACTGGAAATTGTACAGATCACCCAGGGTATTATCATTCTTCTGGTTGTGGCAGAACAATTCCTGAGTAAGTATAAACATAAGATCATTGCCAAAGAGGCAAAGGCAGCACTGAAAGATGAGGAGGTGGCATAAGTATGTGGAAAGCAATTTTATCACCGGATTTCTTTTCTACGATTTTAAGATCTGCAACTCCGATTCTGTTTGCCACACTGGCATCTGCGATTGCAGCCAAATCCGGTATCTGTAACATGGCACTTGAGGGTATTATGTTATTCTCTGCATTGTTTGGGGTAATCTTTTCATCCCTTACCCATAGTGCGTGGCTGGGACTTCTGATCACAATGGTTATTGGCGGTTTGATTGGTATGATCCTGGCATTCTTTATCCTGAATCTGAAGACGGATGAAATCCTGGCAGCGATTGCCATTAACCTGACGGCAACAGGCGGTACGGTTTTGATCATGGTTGCTTTTTCGGGAGACAGAGGTGTTTCTTCCTCAATCCGAAGTGTATCGGCACCTACGGTTACCCTGCCGCTGATTGAGAAGATTCCTTTTATCGGAAGTGTACTTTCCGGGCAGAATGTACTGACCTGGTTGGCGATTCTGGCTGTGATCCTGCTTCATCTGTTTTTGTATAAGACGCCTCTTGGTCTGGCAATCCGTGCAGTAGGAGAAAATAAAAATGCAGCGGAATCGGTAGGAATCAGTTCCAGAAAGATTAAGTATATTGCGCTGATCCTTAGTGGTGTACTGGCTTCTATGGGAGGATTTTATCTTTCCGGCGGTTATATGAATATGTTTACCAAAGATATGTCCGGTGGACGAGGCTTTATTGCACTGGCTGCATCCAGTATGGGTGGTGATACTCCTGTTGGAGGTTTCCTGGTATCCTTACTTTTTGGCCTTGCCCAGGCAGTTGCAAATGTTATGCAGCTGACTTCACTGATGCCTTATGAGATTATCCTGATGGTACCATATCTTACGACTCTGGTAGGTTTGGGAGTTTATTATTATGGACAGAAGAAGAAAAAAGAACGCCTCAGTGGAAAATAGAAGGTAACTGTCCGGTACATCTGCAGTTACAATAAATTATAAAAAAATTACAGGCAGAGCTGCGAATGGCGGACTCTGCCTGATGTGTATTGAACTCTAAATATTCAGTCGCCGGAAGTCTTCATCCGGCAGAAGCGCGGAAGATGTGGCAACCACAGCAGAAGAAACACGGTTGGCCTTGGATATGGCAATCGGGATGCTGTCTCCCTTTTTCAGACAGGCGATCACAGATCCAATGTGGGAATCTCCGGCTCCGATGGTATCTGCCTGGATGGTAGGAATGGGGGCAATGATCTCTTCTTTTTTTCCGTTGTAATAATAGCAGCCTTTCTCACCCAGGGTGATGATTACAGTATTGTGGGTTTTTCGGTATAAATAAGCACCTGCTTTGCTGATATCTGTTTCACCGCTTACCTCGAGGGCTTCTGTTTCGTTAAGGTGGAGGACAGGAGAGAGTTTATAGATTCGTTCTGTAAGTGCAGGATCAATGACTGTAAGTCTTGGACCGGGGGCAAAGAATACAGTGAGCTGGGGATTTTTTTCCAGAAATTCAACAATGTTGATGCCGGTTTTTTCTTCAATTTCCAGACCACAGATATATACAGAATCGATTTCAGACACATCTATCAGGTCGAACCAGCTTTTTTCAAAAAGATATTCTGCGCCATGGTAGGAGACAAAGCTTCTTTCCCCGCTTTTTTCTACGAAACAGTAGCAGCATCCATTCTCTGTACTTGGGGATGGAATGGGGCTTGAAATCCCGCGTTTCTTCAGCTCTTCCCTGACAAAGTGACCGTATACTCCCTGTCCTACAGGGGAAAAGAGGATATAGGGAACCTGGAAATGGCGGACAGAGTCCGAGACATTATAGGCACATCCTCCCAGGGACATGTGTTGGCTGCGGATGTGGACGTCCTCTCCTGTTTTAGGTAAAGAATCAACAAGGTTTACAATAATATCTACAACAGTAGATCCGATAATCAGTACTTTTTTCATGATAGCTCCTTTAAAGTGGTCAAAATTAAAAATATTTTTCTTCTGACTTACGGAGAATATGCTATCACAATCCGGGTTTACTGGCAATATAGAAAGGATGATTTCATCATGGAGAAAACAATTTTATTAAAAAATGCAGGGCTTTTGGATGAAGAAGCAAATTGCATTTTGAATCAGAATATATATGTGCAGGAAGGGAAAATTCTGAAAATTCTGCCTGCAGCAGAGGATACAGAATCCATTCATGCGGATGAGACAATTGATTGCAGTAAATATTATGTCAGTCCGGGACTGGCAAATCTGCATACCCATACTGCCATGAATATCTTTAAGGGAATTGCTGAGGATGTTACGGCAGATGCCTGGTTTAATGAAATGATATGGCCATATGAGAGCAAGATGACAGATGAGGATATTTATGTGGGAACCCTGATGGGAATCGCAGAAATGATCAATAATGGGGTAACTGTTTTTGCAGATCATTATTTTGGAGAAGAACAGGTGCTGAAGGCTGTAAAGGAGACTGGGATCAGGGGAGACCTGGCGCCAACCTTGTTTGGGATGACGCCGGATTTCCATGAGCGGCTGGCACAGGTAAAAGCATTTATCCAGGAACACAGAAACGATTCAGACAGGATTTCTTTCCATATGGGACCCCATGCCAATTATACCTGCCCATCACCTACGCTGAAAGAAATCATTGATGTAGCAAAGGAACTGAATCTGCCTATCCATCTCCATGTATCAGAGGAGGATGTGCAGGTGGAGAAGGCCAGAGAAGAGACAGGGCTGACTCCTTTTGGAATTCTTTATGAAGCAGGGGGATTTGACTGTAAGGTGCTGATCGGTCATGGACTTTGGATCGAGGAAGAGGATCTGAAATACCTGCGGGATGATACCTGGTTTGCTTTCTGCCCCAAAACGTATATGAAGCTGGCTTCCGGTAAGGGTGGATTCTTCGATTATTATAAACAATTGAATTATGGTTTTGGTACAGACGGAGCGGCAAGTTCAAATACGTTAAATCCTGTGGAACAGGCAAGGTTGTTTGGCCTGATGGGAAAATATCAGGAGAGAAATTCAGCAGCTTATACAGCAACAGAAATATGGCAGCATCTTATGGCAAGCCATCAGGCGTTTCCTTTTGGAAGTGGCAGACTGAAAGAAGGGGCTCCTGCAGATCTTGTGATCTGGGATCTGTATCAGCCGGATACTTTTCCATTCTACAGCCCGATTTCGGCTATTCTCTACAGCAGTAACAGCCAGAATGTAAAATATACAATGGTTGCCGGGGAATTTCTGAAATATAACGGAAAGCTGAAAATAGATACCAAAACTCTGACGCAAGAAGCTGTCCGATTGCAGAAAGCTCTGTTAGAGCGCGGAAAAGGAAAAGCGCAGGTTGCTTATTGACAAATGAAATTTTGTTTGTAAGATTGAATAAAATGCGGTAAAATATACTTAGTATATTGACCAGAAATAATGTGATAAAAATAAACTAAAGGAGGAAATATTATGTCTATTCCAACACCACACAATACTGCAAAAAAAGGTGATATTGCAAAAAAGGTTCTGATGCCGGGAGATCCTCTTCGTGCTAAGTTTATTGCAGAAACTTATCTGGAGAATCCGGTGTGCTTTAACACCGTGAGAAATATGTTTGGATATACAGGAACTTATAAGGGACAGCAGGTTTCTGTAATGGGAGGCGGTATGGGTATGCCGTCTATGGGCATTTACAGCTATGAGCTGTACAATTTCTATGATGTGGAGCAGATTATCCGTATTGGTTCTGCAGGAGCTCTGCAGGATGATGTAAATGTGATGGATGTGGTGATTGCCATGAGTGCATGCACAGATTCCAATTATGGAAGCCAGTACAAACTGCCGGGAACTTTTGCTCCTACTGCAAGCTATGAATTGGTGGCAAAGGCAGTAGAAGTTGCCAAAGAGCAGGGAACTCCGGTTCATGTAGGATCTGTAGTTTCATCTGATGTATTTTACAGTGATGATCCGGATTCATCTGCTGCATGGAGGAAAATGGGAGTTCTCTGCGCGGAGATGGAGTGTGCAGCATTGTTTATGAATGCAGCGAGAGCAGGAAAGCAGGCTCTGGGAATTCTGACAATCTCTGACCATATTTTCAGAGATGAGGCCATTTCAGCAGAAGCCAGACAGACATCCTTTAATAAGATGATGGAAATTGCGTTGGGAATCTGATATCAATACAGACGCTAAATGACGACTGTTCTCAAGAAGAGCGATTGAAAAATTCCCCATATTGTGTTAATATCAAAACAGCATGGGAGGTATTTTGAATGCAGATCAGAAAGTCGGCGGAGGATTATTTAGAGGCCATCTTAGTGTTGTCCAAACAGGGAGGCGGAGTTCGTTCTATTGATATTGCAACGATGCTTGGGGTATCAAAACCGAGTGTAAGTCATGCGATGAAGCTGCTTCGTGAGGATGGTTATATTGCCATGGACCGTTATGGTACGGTGACATTGCTTGATAAAGGAACTCAGATTGCAGAGCATATCTATGAGAGACATACTGTGCTGAGTAAGATGCTGGAGCGTCTTGGGGTGAGTCCTGAGGTTGCGAAGGAGGATGCATGTAAGATTGAACATGACCTGAGTGATGAAACCTTTGCTAAAATAAAGGAGCACTTCCTCAGAGAAAGTGGCGAAGTGGAATAAAAATGCAGAAAAACAGTGGCTGTTTCGTAGTAATGTACGGAACAGCCACTGTTTATTATGCGCTTTGTTTCTGTGGGAGCTGGGCGAGGATAATTGCGGCAAACATAATGACGCATCCAAGGATTTCTTTTGTACTTAGTCTCTGACCGAGGATAATCCATCCGGCCAGGACAGAGATGCAGGATTCCAGGCTGAGGATCAGGGATGCCACAGTCGGATTCATGTTCTTCTGTCCGATGACCTGAAGAGTGTAGCCCACACCGCAGGACATGACACCTGCATAGAGGACTGGCTTCCATGCGGAAAGAATGGAAGAAAAATCCGGATGTTCGAATATTAGTGCAGGAATGCCGGAGAGGATTCCGCAGGTCAGGAACTGAATGCAGGAAAGCTTTATGCCGTCTGTTTTTGGTGAAAAGTAATCAATGACCAGTATGTGTGCAGAAAATAAAAATGCACATATAAGTACGAGCATATCACCTTTTCCGATGGAGAAACCATCTGTAATGCACAGAAGATAAAGACCGACCAGAGCCATTGCAACAGCAGCCCATATGAGTTTGCTGCATTTTTTTCCGAGGAACAGTCCGAGCACTGGCACGATCACAATATAACAGGCAGTGATAAAACCTGCCTTTCCTACAGTTGTATATTTAATGCCGAACTGTTGAAAATTACTTGCCAGGCAGAGGAAAATACCGCAGATAATGCCGCCGGCGATCAGCTCTTTTCGATTCTGTGAAGGTGAGACTGATGTATCAGAGGATGGAGCGCCGGAGCTGTTTTTCTGCCCAAAGACAAAGATCAATGGAACTAAAACTGCGGATCCGATCAGGGAACGGGCTGCATTAAAGGTGAAGCCACCCACATAATCCATTCCCACGCTCTGAGCGACAAATGCGATTCCCCATACAGTTGCCGTGAGGAGCAGAAGCAGTGAATTTTTTAAAGGTATCTGTTGTTTTTGCATGATGTAAATAATCCTTCCTGATGATGTATAAGCGGATAAGACAAAAATGAATAAACGCCTTCATAATTATACAATACAGATGTGGAAAGGGAAAGAAGATTATTGTAGTAATTCCATGAATGCAATTTCGGGAAATCAAAAAGAAGCCTCTGCAGGAGACTTCTTTTTCAAATATGGAATTGTAAGTGTCTGACTGTTTATTCAGGATCAGATAAAGATATATTTCAGAATGAACAGTACAGCAAGCACATACATCAGTACACTGATCTTCTTTTCTTTTGCTTTACCTGTAACAACGTTGATGATCACATAGGAGATAACACCCATGGAGATACCTTCAGAAATGCTGTACAGGAATGGCATTGCGATGATCGCGATAAATGCTGGGATGGCTTCCGTCAGGTCGTTGAAATCAATCTTGGTTACTGATGTGAGCATCAGGAATCCAACGATGATCAGAGCCGGTGCTGTGGCAAAGGACGGGATTGCCAGGAAAATCGGGGATAACAGCAGTGATAATCCGAAGAGGATGGCTGCTATCAGGGAAGTAAGTCCTGTACGTCCGCCTTCAGCAACACCGGAAGCACTCTCTACGAAAGTAGTAACTGTGGAAGTACCACACATAGCACCTACTGTAGTTCCTACTGCGTCAGAAAGAAGAGCACCTTTGATGTTTGGAAGTTTGCCTTCTTTGTCAAGCATATCAGCTTTGGAAGCAACACCGATCAGTGTTCCAAGTGTATCGAACATATCTACAAACAGGAATGCAAACATAATGACTACGAAATCAAGTGTGAAGACAATGGAGAAGTCCATTTTCATAAATGTGGGAGCCATGCTTGGAATGGAGATTCCGTTTGAAAAATCAGGCAGGAGGCTGAACCAGCCGGCTGCAGGATCAGGTTTGTAAAGTCCTGTCAACTGACAGATAATGCCAAGTCCCCATGTGATCAGGATACCCCAGAGAATGTTTCCTTTTACACTCTTAACAAGAAGGATGGCGGTGATGAGAAGTCCAATCAGCGCCAGAAGAACTGTAATTCCTTCTGTATTGAAGGTTCCGCCGGAAACGGAGGATTTAAAGGAAAATACACTTACCAGAGTGGAGTCGTTGTTAACTACGATCTTAGCATTCTGCAGTCCGATGAAAGCAATAAACAGTCCGATACCAACAGATACTGCATGTTTCAGGTTCATTGGGATCGCATTGAAAATTGCCTCACGCACATTGGTCAGAGATAACAGGATAAAAATAATACCCTCTACAAATACAGCTGCCAGTGCCTGCTGCCAGCTGTAACCCATGCCAAGAACAACAGTGTAGGCAAAGTAGGCATTCAGGCCCATGCCAGGTGCAAGAACGAATGGATAATTAGAAAGCGCAGCCATCAGACAGGTGGCAATAAAGGATGACAGTGCGGTCGCTGTAAAAACAGCACCTCTGTCCATACCGGATGCTTCCAGAATGTTTGGGTTTACAGCCAGAATGTATGCCATTGTCATGAATGTTGTAATACCTGCCATAACTTCGGTCTTTACATCTGTGTGGTTCTCTTTGAGATGGAATAATTTGTCAAGATTCATAATCTTTCTCCCTTTTGATTTTAAAAATTGCCGGCTGTTTTGCGGTGTCTCAGTTAATCATCCTGAAAAAACACCATCAGAATCTGTATTTCCTGCAGTTATAGAATCTTCCTGCCAGCTACATACTTAGCGGTTATGTTGCGGTCATCTGAAAGGTAGATCAATCTTTCCAGCTTGTTTTTCGGAGAGAGTTTTAATGGAGTTGGAATGGTGCTGTCATTAAGTACAACTGCATCAAATTCATAACCATCTTTAAAATTTCCTACCTTTCCGAAGAAGGAACCGCCTCCTTCTGTTCCCATATAAAAGGCTTCTTCAACAGTCAGCGGCTTCATGGAAGAATCAATCAGCCGCCAGTACAGTTTGGAAACCTGAATGGCATCAGCCATGGCACGCAGAATGGAAACGGAAGTTCCTCCTGCAATGTCAGATCCAAGTCCGATCTGCATACCCTCGTCCAGATATCGTCTGGCAGGAGAGATGCCTGAGGAGAGATTTGTGTTGGACTGTGGACAATGTGCAATGTAAACGCCCTGTTTTTTCATAAGGGCAATTTCTTCATCTGAAGAATGAACGCAGTGCGCCATGATCGTCGGACAGTCACCTCCGAAAAGATCAAACTGGCTGTATGCTTCTCCATAGAAATGTGTATTCGGACAAAGTTCCTTTACCCAGGCAATTTCACCGAAATTCTCAGAGAGGTGAGACTGCATTGGCAGGTGATACTTCTTCTGAATCTCAGAAAGCTTTTTCATCAGTTCATCAGAACATGATGGAGTAAATCTGGGAGTAAGGATTGGATTTGTATTTTCAAATCTGTTCAGAGTATCCTCAATCCACCGGACAGTTGCATCTGCAGAAGTCTGAGCACTCTCTTCCTGTAATCTGGCAGAACCATTGCGGTCCATATTTACTTTGCCCACCATGGTTTTCAGCCCGGTCTTATCCAGCTGCTCCATCAGGATCTCAGTAGCAGGGACATGCAGAGTTCCGAAGATACACGCTCTTGTATTTGGGCTCTTCTTCATATCTTCAGCGAAAATAGAGTAAGCTTCCTTTGCAAATTCAGGATCTTCGTAACGTGCTTCCTGCGGGAATGTATAGGTATTCAGCCAGTCCAGTAATTCTAAATCCATACCTGAGGCACGAAATGTATACTGGGGGGCATGTACATGCAGATCTGTCAGACCGGGAATGATCAGGTCATCTTTGTAGTCTTTGCAGGGGATTCCCCTGTATTTTTCAGGGAGCACTGGAAATATTCCGGCACATTTTCCCTGGCTGCAGATCAGATAGCTGTTTGGGGTGATGGAAAGTTCCTGAGGGGAGATACTGTAACAAATGGTACCTTTCAGGGCAAATGTATCTGTAAGCATTATTGCCACCTTCTTTCTTTAAAATAAAAGGAATATCAGATGAAATTATAAAGTGTTTCGGGCATAGTGTCAATTGTAATAAATATGACGAAAGTATCAACTGACAGATATAAATTTGTAAAGGCTATGTAAAGGAACGTAAGGGTACTGTAATTGTAATTAATTTGATATTCCAGTATTATTATATTGATATTTGGTTAAAATTGGAAGGGGATCTTAAAATGGACATATTAAAAGGTAAACGATATGATATTATGAATGTACTTTGGGAAGAGGGAAGACCATTGTCTGCTTTTGAGATCAACGAGATTGCACCTGAGCTGAAAATGCCTACTGTGCGCAGATGTCTGGAACTTCTTTTGAAGGAAAATCTGATAAAGGTAGCAGGAACCTCTATGAATGGTAAGGTTTATGCGAGAAACTATACACCTTTGATCACCAGAGAAGAATATCTGAAAGGAAATGCACAGAGCAGAAAGATTTCTCCGGTGGAAATGATGCATGCGCTTCTGGAAACCGAAGGACTTACGGAAGAGGATCTGGAAAAACTTCAGGAGCTGTTGGATCGAAAAAAAGCAGAGCTGAAATAAGAAGCGGAAGGAAACTTTTTGAAAAAGAATGATAGTATTTTTTAATAATAAAAACAGGCTACTGTGCATCTGTGCACCACAGCCTGTTTTTATTATTGGAAATTATTTCTTGTTCTGCTCTACTTCTTTTAACATCATAGCACGAACTTTCAGTGGAAGTCCGAACAGTGTGATGAATCCGTCTGCATCGTGGTGGTCATAGAGGTCACCTGTTGTGAAGGATGCCAGGGATTCGTTATACAGGCTGTATGGAGAAGTTGTACCGGCTTTGATGATATTGCCTTTGTACAGTCTCATCTTAACTTCGCCTGTTACATATTTCTGTGTGGATTCAACGAAGGCCTGGATTGCCTCACGCAGAGGTGTGTACCATTTTCCTTCATAAACAACCTGAGCGAACTGGCTGCCAAGTTTTTTCTTGGTTTCCATTGTCTCGCGGTCAAGTGTCAGTTCTTCCAGCTGTTCGTGAGCTGCCATAAGGATGGTTCCGCCAGGAGTTTCATATACACCACGGGATTTCATACCAACAACACGGTTTTCAACAATATCTACGATACCGATACCATTCTCGCCGCCTAATCTGTTCAGTTCTGTGATAATTTCGGAAACCTTCATTTCTTTGCCATTTAATGTTTTTGGAACACCCTGCTCGAATGTCATTGTGATCTCAGTATCTTTATCAGGAGCTTTCTCAGGTGTAACACCTAACACAAGCATGTTTTCATAATTAGGAGCCAGAGAAGGGTCTTCCAGTTCCAGACCTTCATGGCTGATATGCCATAAGTTTCTGTCACGGCTGTAGCTGTGGCTCATATCGAATGGAAGATCGATTCCGTGAGCTTTGCAGAAATCAATTTCATCTTCACGGGACTGCATGGTCCATTTGTCTGTCATACGCCATGGAGCAATGATCTTGATATCAGGAGCAAGGGCTTTGATACCAAGTTCAAAACGGATCTGGTCATTACCTTTACCTGTAGCACCGTGGCAGATAGCAACAGCTCCTTCTTTACGTGCGATCTCAACCAGTTTCTTGGCGATTGCCGGACGTGCCATGGAGGTTCCAAGAAGATATTTATGCTCATATACAGCACCTGCCTGTACACATGGCATAATGTAATTATCACAGAAATCATCTACAATATCTTCAATATATAATT
This sequence comes from Blautia difficilis, assembly GCF_014297245.1. Classification (NCBI taxonomy): domain Bacteria; kingdom Bacillati; phylum Bacillota; class Clostridia; order Lachnospirales; family Lachnospiraceae; genus Blautia; species Blautia difficilis. The sequence continues at coordinate 122,822 of NZ_JACOQG010000002.1, forward strand.
TGGCAGCGCCGGATAATTTTGCTCTTTCCTCCAGCCCGTCAAGTTCGTTTCCCTGACCGCAGTTTACGCAGCAGCAGACAACGTCGTAATCAAAAGTTTCTTTTAACCACGGGATTAAAGCTGTGGTATCAAGACCGCCTGAGTATGCTAAAACGACTTTTTCTTTCATGATAATATTCCTCCTGAAATGTATTTTTATAAGAAAATATTTTTGTATAAATATTCAATGGGAAAAACACGGTTTACAATTATGTGTGTTTGACAAGGGATAATATACACCTTTTTTTATAAATATGCAATAGGAAAATGGAAAAAAGTTTTATTTATTTTTGCATAAATATGCAACAAACATAGGAAAATAAGGAAAGATTACAGGGGATTAAATAAAATATATATGAAACAATGGAAAATAGCTATTGCATAATATGCAGGTAAGATGTATAATTAATCCATCGCTCTGATACGGCAGTGCGTTACGGTTCATCAAAACGCTGTAAATAGGCTTTCAGAGCTTAGAAATCATAGAGACAGAAGTGCAAATCACCAGATAAAAACTTCAGAATAAATAGTTTTTGATCAGGGTAGAGAGAGTACTGTCAGGATATGGAGGAGAAGATTATGATTAAAGCAGGTATTATCGGTGCCACTGGTTATGCAGGAAACGAAATTGTCAGACTGCTGCTGGGACATAAAGATGTGGAAATTGCGTGGTATGGTTCAAGAAGTTACATTGATCAGAAATATTCAGATGTTTATCAGAACTTTTTTAAACTGGTAGATGCAAAATGTATGGATGATAATATGGAAGCATTAGCTGATGAAGTGGATGTGATCTTTACAGCTACTCCTCAGGGGCTTTGTGCTTCTTTAATTAATGAAGGAATTCTTTCTAAGGCGAAAGTTATTGACCTGAGTGCGGATTTCCGTATTAAAGATGTGAAGAAATATGAGAAATGGTACGGAATTGAGCATAAGGCTCCGCAGTTTATTGATGAGGCGGTTTATGGTTTATGTGAGATTAATCGTGAGGATATTAAGAAGGCAAGACTGATCGCAAATCCTGGATGTTATCCCACATGTTCTACATTGTCAATCTATCCGCTGATTAAAGAAGGACTGATCGATCCGTCTACCATTATTATTGATGCGAAGTCCGGTACTTCAGGAGCTGGACGTGGAGCCAAGGTTGCCAATCTGTTCTGCGAAGTGAATGAGAATATTAAGGCTTATGGTGTTGCAAATCACAGACATACACCGGAGATTGAGGATCAGCTTGGTTATGCGTGCGGTAAGGAAGTGCTGATTAATTTTACACCTCATCTGATTCCTATGAACCGTGGTATTCTGGTGACTGCTTATGCTTCTCTGACTAAGGATGTTTCTTATGAAGAAGTGAAGGCAGTTTATGATAAGTATTATGAGAAGGAGACTTTTGTCCGTGTACTTGATAAGGATGTTTGTCCGCAGACTAAGTGTGTGGAGGGAAGTAATTATGTGGATGTGAACTTTAAGATTGATCCGAGAACTCACAGAGTGATTATGATGGGGGCTATGGATAATCTGGTGAAAGGTGCTGCAGGACAGGCTGTGCAGAATATGAATCTGATGTTTGGATTTAAGGAGACGGAGGGACTGCTGCAGGTGCCGATGTGTCCGTAATGATTGGGTGAAAAGGGGACGCTCCGGAAATTATTTGGTTTTGAACGCGGTTTCGGGGCTTACTAATTCTAAGTGTTCGTGAATTTGCTAAGGGCATGAGGCGGCTTGTCAAACTCGCTTCGCTCAGACAGTGATGCAGCCGCCTCATAACGCAAATTCCCGAGCACTAAGAATTACTACAGCCCCTGCAAATGCGTTCAAAACCAAATAATTTCCGGAGCTGACTTTTCAAGACGGAAGAGATGTGGATGTCTGACGGGCGTGACTGCGCAGGGGACCTGCGGCAGTCACTGAGAGGTGGCGCAGAGGATGAGAGATGCTGTGATATTGGTGATGAGTTAGATGGAGAATGAAAATTAGGTAGAGTATTTATAAAAGAAACTGTTTTTATTGTCTTAATATATAGAAAGGATTGAGGACTTTATGAAGATTATAGAGGGCGGCGTTACGGCGGCTAAGGGATTTAAGGCGGCTGCGGCTGCGGCTGAGATTAAGTATAAGGGCAGAACGGATATGGCTATGGTTTATAGTGAGGTGCCTTGTGTGGCTGCGGGGACTTTTACTACCAATGTGGTGAAGGCTGCGCCTGTTAAATGGGATCAGGATATTGTTTATAATCATCCGTCTGCGCAGGTGGTGATCTGTAACAGTGGTATTGCCAATGCATGTACTGGTGCAGAAGGGTATGGTTATTGTAAGGAGACTGCAGATGCGGCTGCTGAGATTCTTGGGGTGGCTGCTGACAGTGTGCTGGTTGCTTCTACAGGTGTGATTGGTATGCAGGTCCCCATTGACCGTATTAAGAATGGTGTGAAGATGATGGCGCCGAAGCTGGATGGTTCTCTGGAGGCGGGTACTGAGGCTGCGAGAGCGATTATGACTACTGATACTAAGAAGAAGGAAGTTGCTGTTCAGATTGAGATTGGCGGTAAGACAGTTACTGTTGGTGGTATGTGTAAGGGTTCCGGCATGATTCATCCCAATATGTGTACCATGCTTGGTTTTGTGACTACGGATGCGAAGATTTCCAAGAAGATGCTGCAGGAGGCATTAAGTGAGGATGTTAAGGATACCTACAATATGGTTTCTGTTGATGGAGATACTTCTACCAATGATACAGTGCTTCTTCTGGCCAATGGTCTGGCTGAGAATCCGGAGATTACTGAGAAGGGTGAGGATTACCAGACTTTTAAGGCTGCGCTGAATTATATTAATACTACTCTGGCGAAGAAGATTGCAGGTGATGGAGAGGGTGCGACTGCACTGTTTGAGGTCAAGATCATTGGTGCAGAGTCTAAGGAACAGGCGGTTACACTGAGTAAGTCTGTTGTTACTTCTTCTCTGACAAAGGCTGCTATCTACGGACATGATGCAAACTGGGGAAGAATCCTGTGTGCTATGGGATATTCCGGTGCGAAGTTTGATCCTGAGAAGGTGGATCTGTTCTTTGAGAGTAAGGCTGGTAAGATTCAGATTATCGAGAATGGTGTGGCTGTGGATTACAGTGAAGAAGAGGCAACGAAGATTCTTTCTGAGGAAGCTGTCACAGCAATTGCTGATGTGAAGATGGGTGATGCTACAGCAACTGCATGGGGCTGTGACCTGACCTATGATTATGTGAAGATTAATGCAGATTATCGTTCATAATAAAGGAGAATACAAATGGTTAATCAGAAATATTTGGACAAGGCGGAGGTGCTGATTGAGGCGCTTCCTTATATTCAGAGATTTAATCGTAAGATCGTGGTTGTAAAGTACGGCGGAAGTGCCATGCTGGATGATGAACTGAAGAAGAATGTTATCAAGGACGTTGTTCTTCTGAAGCTGGTTGGTTTTAAACCGATTATTGTTCATGGTGGTGGTAAGGAAATCAGTCGCTGGGTTGGCAAGGTTGGTATGGAGCCGAAATTTATCAATGGTCTTCGTGTAACAGATAAAGATACTATGGAGATCGCAGAGATGGTTCTTGCGAAGGTGAATAAGGAACTGGTTGCCATGGTGGAATCTCTTGGTGTAAATGCAGTTGGTATCAGTGGTAAAGACGGTGGTCTGCTGAAATGCCGCAAGAAACAGACAGAGGGCGGAGACATTGGATTTGTAGGCGAGGTTACAAAGGTTGAGCCGAAGATCCTGGAAGATCTTCTGGAGAAAGATTTCCTGCCGATCATTTTCCCGGTAGGCTATGATGATAATTTTGCTACTTATAATATTAATGCAGATGATGCGGCGTGTGCCATTGCAGAGGCTGTTCATGCCGAGAAACTGGCATTTCTTTCTGACATTGAAGGCGTTTATAAGGATAAAGATGATCCCTCCAGTCTGATCTCTGAGCTTCATGTAGATGAGGCTGAGAAACTTATCAGTGACGGTTATGTAGGCGGAGGTATGATTCCGAAGCTGAAAAACTGTATTGATGCCATTGAAGAAGGTGTTAAAAGAGTACATATCCTTGACGGAAGAATTCCTCACAGTTTACTGCTGGAAATCTTTACAAACAAAGGTATTGGTACTGCAATCTTAAGAGAAGACGGGGAGAAATATTATAATGAACATGAATGAACAGATGAAGGAATCAGAAGAGAATATCCTTCACACTTATAATCGTTTTCCTGTTGTTTTTGAAAAAGGACAGGGATGTTATTTATATGATTCCGAGGGAAAGGAATATCTGGATTTTGCAGCAGGTATCGCTGTAAATTCTCTGGGATATCATTATCCGGGATATGACGAAGCATTAAAAGATCAGATTGATAAGCTGATGCATATTTCCAATTTATATTATAATGAACCGATTATCGAGGCAGGTGCGAAGCTGGTAAAGGCAAGCAAAATGAGCAAGGCATTCTTTACCAACAGTGGTACGGAAGCAATCGAAGGTGCTTTAAAAGCTGCTAAGAAATATGCATATGTACGTGACGGACATGCAGACCATGAGATCATTGCAATGAACCATTCCTTCCATGGAAGAAGTATCGGTGCTCTTTCTGTAACAGGAACTGCTCATTACAGAGAGCCGTTTGAGCCGCTGATGGGTGGTGTGAAGTTTGCAGATTTCAATGATCTGGAGAGTGTAAAAGCTCAGATCACAGATAAGACCTGTGCAATTATTACTGAGGTTGTTCAGGGTGAGGGCGGTATCTACCCGGCGAAGAGAGAATTTCTGGAAGGTCTGCGCCAGATCTGTGATGAGAAGGATATTATGCTGATCTTTGATGAGATTCAGTGTGGTATGGGAAGAACCGGTTATTATTTTGCATGGCAGGCATATGGTGTACAGCCGGATATTATGACAAGTGCCAAGGCTCTTGGATGTGGTGTGCCGGTAGGCGCATTTGTACTGGGTGAGAAGGCAGCTAAAGCTTCTCTGGAACCTGGTGACCATGGTACAACTTATGGCGGAAACCCGTTTGTATGTGCTGCAGTCAGCAAGGTATTTGATATTTATGAGAATGATAAGATCATTGAACATGTACAGGAAATGACTCCATATCTGGAACAGAAACTGGATGAAATTGTTGCAAAACATGAATGCGCTGCAACAAGACGAGGCATGGGCTTCATGCAGGGAATCGTAATCCAGGGCCGCCCGGTTGGTGAAGTTGTAAAAGCTGCGCTGGCAAAAGGATTGTTAGTGATCTCCGCAGGCAGTGATGTATTGAGAATCGTACCTCCGCTTGTGATCACAAAAGAACATATTGATAAGATGGCTTCAATTCTGGATGAGTGTATGGAATAGTTTTTCAAACACGCTCTAAGGCTGTTGCGTTTTGCAATGGCCTTCTTTTTTACAGAAGATATAATTGATATACAATACAGGAATATATGGATGAATTTTAGTTATTGTTTTGGGAACAAGTTTAAATGGACGATATATTGACAGGATGATGATAGATGAAGATCTTTGATAGTCCTAAAACTAAATGGGTAATCATATGGAGTATTTGGGTGTTTGCTGTTATTTATAGTTTTTATATTTCAAATTACAATTATTTCACATGTCATAATAAAAAAAATACTTTACAGGAAATAACAGCAGTAACAGACCGAGGAATTACAAACAAATACGGTGCGAATTTTTCAAAATTTCATGTTGCTGTATCATTTAAATATAAGGATAAGCATTATCATGTCAATATTCCGAAGGATTTCAGGGATTATTCTACGGAAAACATTAAAGTTTATATTTATGAACCGTTGGATTTATCTGGAACTATTAAAATTGTAAGAAGTAAAATAGTTATTCCCTTTATATGGGGGGATTTATTTATAATTGGTATTCTATTAATAAGAGCTGTCCAGATAGAGAAAAAAAGAATAATAGGAACATAATCCTTTTTGGCTTGGCAGATTGATTTTGTAGGGTTACGTTATACATTGGTAACATTATACAGACACTATGAAGTGTTGTTTTTCACTGTAGATAATAGATTTGGCGTCATTGATATTCTGAAAGAAGATAAGACCTGCGATGATGACTACACAATTGAGTATCTGCGCGCACATTGCGGTATATTTTGTCCGAATTCGGTTGCCGTAGCCCGCTACGACGCCCTCATCCGGACAAAATCTCCCACAAATTGTGACGCACATCTTGCGAAAAGCATTTTTCAAACACACTTTAGGGAGAATATAAGAATAAAGAAAATCGTAAGTCTATAATTTTTTATTCGGTTACGATTGACTCGGATGAGGCTGAATAAAAATTGATATTTGTATGTATCCCGATTATACTGGGTATATCATGTTATATTTTAGGTTTGGAGGTTACATCGATGATACATGAAAAAATAGAAATCCATTTAAAAGACTCTGAGTTCACAGCAAACTTATTTACCTATTTTCTGGATAATTCTCCGGAGATAGACCCAGAGAGAAAGAGGCCGGTTGTATTGATCTGTCCGGGTGGCGGATATGCAATGACATCGGACAGAGAGGCAGAAGCACTGGCTGTTAAGTTTATGGCAATGGGGTATCATGCAGCAATTCTTCGTTACAGCGTTGCACCGGCACGTTTCCCGGAGGCACTTCTGCAGTTGGCTACAGCAGTTGCAATGCTTCGTGAGAATGCAGATAAATGGAATATTGATACTGAGAAAATTGTTGTCCAGGGTTCTTCCGCCGGTGGACATCTGGCAGCAAGCCTTGGTGTTTTCTGGAACAAACCGTTTGTGGCGGAAGCCCTGGAAATGGATGCTGAAAAATTCTGCCCTAATGGACTTATGCTCAGTTATCCGGTAATTACTTCCGGAGAAAAAGCACATCAGGGTTCTTTTGAGTGTGTTCTTGGAGAAGACTATGCAGATGAAGAGAAACTCAGATTCTTGTCACTGGAATTCAATGTAACCAAAGATACTCCACCGACGTTCATGTGGCACACTGCCCCGGATGACACCGTTCCGGTAGAGAATTCCCTGCTGTTTTTCCAGGCTCTTCATGCGCTGGACATTCCGGCAGAATTACATATCTATCCCGTAGGAGGTCACGGCCTGGGCCTTGCAACCGCTGAAACCTCCTGCCCCAATGGCTACGGCATCCAGGCAGAATGTGAAACCTGGGTACAGCTTGCCGGGGATTGGATGAAACATATATTTGAAGCGAAAGAAATAATGAAAGCACAGTGGGAATAAGGTGGTACAGACGAGAGGGAGTGCAAGAATAGCACTCCCTGTTTATCTTTTTTCACATATCAGCTGAGATATGAAAATTCACTCAATATCCAGTTCCGGCGGCTCATCCATAGTGTCGGAAACATATTTCCCGTTTTTCTTACGCTGCCGGACGCATTCAGTAAGCAGATACTCGATCTGGCCGTTGACGGAGCGGAAATCATCTTCTGCCCAGGCGGCAATCTGATCATAAAGCTTTGCAGAAAGCCTGAGCGGAATCTGTTTCTTTGGTCTGGTATCAGCCATTAGTACAGACTGCCGGAATTAACCACCGGCTGGGCATCGTGATTGCCGCACAGTACAACGAGAAGATTAGAAACCATGGCCGCTTTCCGCTCCTCATCAAGCTCAACCACATTGTTCTCGTTCAATCGTTCCAGTGCCATTTCAACCATGCCAACAGCACCATCTACGATCATCTTTCTCGCATCAATAATAGCAGAAGCCTGCTGTCTCTGTAGCATAACAGCTGCAATCTCAGGAGCATAAGCCAGATAGGTGATGCGTGCCTCAATAATCTCAAGACCAGCCTCCGCAACCTTCTGCTGAATTTCATCCCGGATACGTCCGGCTACAATTTCGCTGGAACCACGCAGGCTGCCCTCATCTGCAACACCATCCCCTGTTGTATCCACATTCGGAGCTACATCATAAGGATAAATCCTTACAATATTGCGAAGAGCACTATCACACTGCAGGGAAAGATATTCCTTATAGTTATCGACATTAAAAACAGCCTTTGCAGTATCTGTCACACGCCATATAACCGCAATTCCGATTTCTACAGGATTACCCAGACAGTCATTGATCTTCTGACGGTTATTGTTCAGAGTCATGATCTTCAGGGAAATCTTTTTACTCACATAAGAGCTATTGGAAGATCCGCTGGTGCCTGCCGCAGCTAATGTCAAAACTGATTTGGCAGCATTACCGCCATCTACATCGCCGCTCTGATTTAATTTCGTCTTAGCTGCCGGATTCACTGCTGTACAAAAAGGATTTACCCAATAAAAGCCGTCATCCTTCAGTGTGCCCACATAATTACCAAACAAGGTAAGAACCAGAGCTTCCTGAGGCTTTAGTACCTTTAATCCAAGAAATGGAATCCATCCCAAAGATAACCAGATGAATCCGACCGTAGCCATTGGAATACAATGAAAGATGGAACCGATTATAGCAAGTGCTGTTGCTGCCGCATACAACAAAATGAAGAGAATCATCATTGCCATACCATTCTTCTTACTGCTTAAAACTTTTTCCTGCATAATAAACCTCCTGACTGGTATATGCATTGCTTTACCATAAAAATATGTATGAATTGGTTGATGTACAAATGATATCATTTTGATATCAAAATGTCAATGCTGAAGAATATTGGATGTGATAAAGAAGAACATTTAATGTGTAGAGGAAAATTTCAGTATAAAAATTCGTAATTCTCAGTTATAATTGAGCTAACACGTTCTGGAGTAATGAGAGGTGAGGGTGAATATCTCAAATAATGTAACCAAACAGGCAATTAAAGATGCCTGTACTGCTTATAAGAACTTTTTCAGGGGTTTGCAAAAGTTCCCAGGATTCAAGTCAAAAAAGAGATCAATGCCGAAGTTCTATCAGGACAACGTTAAGATACGCTTCAGTAATACACACGTTAAATTTGAAGGCTTTTCTTCCGGCAGGAAAGCAAATAAACAAAAAATGAATTGGGTAAGACTTGCAGAACATGGACGTATTCCGACAAATGCTAAATATATGAACCCGAGAATATCTTTTGACGGATTGAACTGGTGGATCAGCGTATGTGTAGAATTTCCTGACTGCAGGGAAACACTTAATGATGACGGAGTCGGCATAGACCTGGGAATCAAAGATCTGGCTGTCTGCTCTGATGGGACTAAGTATAAGAATATCAATAAGAGTCGGAAAGTAAAGAAATTAGAAAAACAGAAACGCAGATTACAGCGTAGTGTCTCTCGTTCTTACGAGAAAAATAAGAAAGGGGAAAGTTACTGTAAAACAAATAATGTAATCAAAAAGGAAAAACTTTTATTAAAACGAAATCACAGATTAACAAACATCCGTAAAAATTATTTAAATCAGACCATATCGGAGATCGTAAATCGAAAACCAAGATTTATATGTATTGAAGATCTGAATGTCAGCGGAATAATGAAAAACAGACATTTATCCAAAGCAGTTCAGGCACAGGGATTTTTGGGGTTTAGAAAACAGCTTGAATATAGGTGCAGCGATAAAGGGATCCAGCTTATTGTGGTCGATCGGTTTTATCCATCCTCAAAGCTTTGCAGCTGTTGTGGAAACATCAAAAAAGATCTGAAGTTATCTGACAGAGTTTATAGATGTGCGTGTGGGAATATGATTGACAGAGATTTCCAGGCATCTATAAATCTCAAGACGTATGGAGAAAAATTTGCAGGCTGACACTGAAATGTTAATGCAAATATGTACGGATACGTTAGTCTGGAATTTACGCCTATGGAGAGTACAGGAACTTGTGAGTAGATTGATATTTATATCATCAAAAGCATACTCGTTGAAGTAGGAATGGAACATAGAAGTTTATAACTTTTTATAAGTTTTCAATAACGGAGGCTGCATATGTTTTATGGGAGAGAAACTGAGAGAAAAAAATTGTGTACCATGTTCCGCTCAGACGGTCAAATGATTTCTCTGATTTATGGCAGACGGCGAATTGGAAAAAGTGAACTTATTAAGCAGGTACTAAAAGAAACAGATATAAAAAGCATTTATTATGAATGTAAACAAACTACAGAACAGAATAATGTAGAAAGTTTAGCTGAACTTATAGGCGAAATATTTGACTTTACCAAACCTGCATTTGAAAATATGGAAGTTCTGTTGCGATTTTTGTTTAAAAAATCAGAAAAAGAACCGATGATTTTTGTTTTGGATGAATATCCATATTTAAGGGAAAATTCAAAGGGACTTGACAGCGTTTTGCAATCTGTCATAGATCATTACAAAGATACTTCTAACATGAAACTTATTGTCTGTGGTTCTTATGTGGATACGATGAAAGCTCTTTTGGAAAAACAAAATCCGCTATATGGAAGAATTGATCTTACGATTAATCTGAAGCCAATGGACTATTATGAATCAGCAATGTTTTATTCTGGGTTTTCAGAAGAAGATAAAGTAAGATTGTATAGTGTGTTTGGTGGAATTCCGTATTATAACCGGCTGATTGATGTAAAAAAAAGTGTACGGGAGAATATCATTGAATTGATTGCTTCATCCGGGGCACGTCTGGATAATGAGGTATCTATGTACCTGAACTCAGAAATTTCAAAAATTACAAATGTAAATGAAGTCTTTGAAGCACTTGCAAAAGGATTTAGCAGATATAAAGATATCCTTGACCAGTCGAATGTCTCAAGCGGACCTGCGTTAGTAGATATTCTTGATAAGCTGATGCGCATGGATGTTGTTGCAAAAGAAGCTCCGATCAACGATGAAAACAACAGAAAAAAATCGGGATATTTTATTTCAGATAATCTGTCTTTGTTCTATTATAAATATATTTTCAGAAATATGTCGCGAATGAATATTATGGATCAGGATATTTTTTATGATAGATATATTGCAGATGATTTTGAAACAAAATATATACCAAAGTGCTTTGAGAGGATTTGCAAACAATATCTGATCAGAAAAAACCGAAAAGGTCTGATGGATGAGATTTTTGAGAAAATAGGAAAATACTATTATGATGACCCGGTTAAAAAAAGAAATGGAGAATTTGATATTGTTACCCTCGATGAGAGGGGATATATTTTCTATGAAGCAAAATTCAGAAAAGAACCTATAACAGAGAGTATTGTCCAAAATGAAATCCGTCAGGTAAAACAAACCGGACTGGAATGTTATCGATATGGATTTTTTTCAAGATCAGGATTTACCTGTGAAGAAGGAACAAACCGTATATTGATTGAATTAAGGGAATTGTATAAATAAAAGGCTGATTCCAGTGCCCGTATGGATAGTATAAGTAAATACAGGTCATCTGCTGTCGGAGCAGAAAAACTGCAAAGTAGTGCTGAGTAAAGAGAATAAACTCAAATACTCAGCATAACTTTTGCAGAGAAAATTCCATTTTCATAGGTAAAACTGCACGCACCGCCGTTTTTGTCGGTAATGTGGCGGACGGATTCGATTCCTATGCCGTTTCCTGAGCGTTTGGAGGATTGGAAAATATTGTTTTTTTGATGTATTTTGCCATCGAAGGTATTCTCTACGTGGATCAGAAGGAGATGATTATGGTGGGGATAAACTTCCACATTAATCTTTCTGCGGGCGGGCGCTGTTTTTACACTTGCCTGGATGGCATTTTCCAACAGATTGGAAAACACAAGGCACAGATTAATCTCATCTATGGAAAGATCAGCAGGCAGGGAAACCAGTGCATGAAAAGGAATGTTTTCTCTTTCTGCAATGGTGGAATAATATCCGAAAACACTGTCAACAGCCTGATTTTCACAGAAATGCAGGTTATAGCCAGAGATTTTGCCGGTTGTAGCAGAGAGATATTCTTTAATTTTTTCTATGTCACCCTGTTCTGCCAGAGTGGACAGACGGACAAAATGATGGCGGATATCGTGACGTGCCTGCCTTGCTTCTTCAATGGCCATGCAGAGATTCTCGTATCTTTCCTGCTGCAGGGAAAGAAAATGGTTCTCCTGCTGAAGTCTGGCATTTCTGTTCAGGCTGACTGCCATCATAAGAAACAGGACATAAAACAGAAGCAGGATTATGAGCAGTACAAGACTGAAAACAATATAACACTGCAGAATACGCCCGGTATATAAAGTGCTGCGGTGTTTGGGAATCATAAAAAGATTCACTCCTATGAAGATTACCGGAAGAATCCAGAATACGTACCAGGTCTGGGCAAAGTTCTCGTCTGTGATCATTGTCTGTATACAGTGGAGGGCAGGATACCAGGCTGCCAGAACAAAAAGCAGACAGATCACGTTATAGAAAATTCCGGCACCGGTATGAAACCACAGTTCATTTTCTGTAATATGCAGGTCTGCGGTCATAAGTGCATTAACTGCCCGGGATAAACTTTTGACACATGTAAAAACTGCAAAGACTGCAAGAAAAATACTGACAGATTTCCAGACAGAGATTTTCAGCGTTTTGTGATAAATGAGCATAATCACAGGAAGCAGAGGAAACAGGAACCATCTGGTGGGGATTTGCAGGGCACAGCAAACCGCTCCTCCCAAAATACAGATTCCCAGAAGAAGAGGAAGAAGCCATGCTGTCAGCTTAAGCGGTGTCTGTCTCAGATAGCTTTTTACAGGCAGATATGCCAGCAGTATGCCGGGAATGATTACGGAAAGTTCAAGTACAGGGCGAAGTATGTCAGTCATTTCAGCACCTCCTTTGGAACAGAAATTCCATAAATGTCTGTCTGGCGTTTTTGAGCAGCTTCCGGCTGACTGGGACATTGCTTCCGTTATCAAGGCGAAAGCCTGTTCCGTCAAAATCAACGGCATGCTCCAGATTGATCACAACGCCACGGTTACACTGATAGAAACGTGAGTCCATTTTCAGGGAGGTTATGAAGGAATCAAAGGACTGACGGGTGACCAGTTCTCTATCACCGGCAGTGTGGATGTGGATCATATGGGAAAAATGTTCTGCGTAGATTATTTCCCGGAAGGGAATCTGAATATTGCTGCCGTTTACCTTTACATCTATGTATTTCCCGGAATCCGGGATGCGGGAAAGGATTTCATCTGCCAGTGCGGAAATATCATTTTCACTGTAGGGCTTTACAAGATAGTGCAGAGCCCGGACCTGGAATCCCTCTAATGCATAGTCAGTGGAACTTGTTGTAAAGATCAGCAGACAGTCAGTGTCTGATCTGCGAAGTTCTTTTGCTGTATCAATTCCGTTAGATCCATTCATATAAATATCCAGAAACACTACAGTGAAAGGACATTCCTTTGTTGCAGTGAGGAAAGCTTCTCCATTTTCATATTCCAATATATCTGTATGGACATTGCGCCTGGAAAACTGAGATTCCAGTCTGTTGTGAAGCAGTGTCCGTTCTTCTGAAATATCATCAACAATTGCAATTCTCATAGTAAATCTTCCTTTGTTTATATGTTTATAAAATTCCGCCTGCTGAGACTTTTTGTTGCTGTTCACTCTGTTTTCAGTAACACTTTTTCATCTGTGCAATCGAATTTGCAGACAAGCAGGTGGTATAGTTATTTCAAATATGCTCTGGTAACAGTATATCACAAAACAATACCATGGATTTACAATTCGTGTCATTTTCTGCCGTTTCGTGACAGAATTATTGAAAAAATTTATGACTTTTTTATAATGAGGATAACAAATGGGAGTACAGCAAATGGAAGAGGAGGGATGTCGTGTATTGTATTGCCATATTGACTGATCAGGAACAGGAAGGACAGAACTGTGCGGAATACATCAGGAATTACTGTACAGAAAAGAAAGTTTTTCCCTTGATTGAAATCTATCAGGATCAGGAACAATTTTTTGAGAGGACACGAAAAACAGTACCGGCAGTGGTGTTTCTTGCATTGCCAGGTGTGTCCGGGCTGAATGCGGCAGAACATCTCCGTTCCCTGTATCCGAAATGTGGGATCATCTGGTGCAGTGATCTTGATTTTTCGCTTCATGCGTTCAGGATGCGGATAGAATATTTTTTTATGAAGCCTGTGGAAGAGCAGAAAATAAAAGAAGGACTTTCCGTCTGGTTTGAACGAAGAAAAGTAATATAACAAAAAACACTCAGGAGGAAAAAATAATATGAAGAAAAGAGCTTTAATTCTTGCAATGATCGCTTTTATAACAGCTATAGCATCTGAACCGGCAGTAAATACGGTATATGCAGAGGAAACACAGACAGAAGAAAGTGCTGGTCAGGCATCAGAACTTCCGGTCAAGGCACTTACACCGAAGGCTATGGATGTGAATCCATATATGGCAGCCAGTGATTCTAATATTCATCATGACTGCTATAATACAGATTCAACAGATGAGGTATTGCCCGTTGATATTTATTCTGAGATCAATGTTTCTTATGAAAAAGTTAATCCCAATGCTTCGCCGGCAGTCTTTTTTGATTCCTATGGACATTCTGTGGTTCCACTTCTGGGTGGCCTGGCGATCCGTGATATTAATGCAGATGAGGCACAGACCCTGGGCTATTTTTCGCCAAAACAGCATGACAATGGAAGTTATCTGATACAGAGTTCATATTCTTTTGTAGATGAGAGCAATCGCATTGTGTGTCCGACGAACGATAATCGGGTACTTATGCTTAAGGCTACAGATGAGGAGGGAAATGTACTTCCGGAATTTGAGAAGGTTCTGGATATCGACATTAAAGCGGCAGCAGAGGCAGCGCTTGGAAAAACACTGGATCAGAATCTGTTATCTGTAGTTTTTGATTATGAGGGAAATCTCTGGTTTGCAACAGGAGGCTTCCGCATTTATCCCGACAGAAAACAGCAGGGAACCTTTGGCTATGTTTCACGTGCAGCTATCGATAAGATCCTGAATGGAGAAGATGTGGATCTGTCAGATGCAGTATTTGTATATGAACTGGAACCGGGAGAGGGTGCAGAGAATGGTATTGCGGCATCTAAGGAGGGTGCGGTCATTCTGACAAATCTGAAGTGTTATCTGCTCCAGGCGGATAATGGTGTGAAAAAAGTCTGGGAAACTTCCTATAAAAGTGTGGGTGCCAAGGAAAGCAAAGAAGGCGACGAGACGACAGGTGGCGGTCTTGCATGGGGAGGTGGATGTTCCCCGTCTCTGACCAAAGATCTGGTTATGTTTACAGACAATCAGGATCCGGTAAATCTTATTGCGGTGGATATGAAAACAGGAGAACAGGTTGCGAGTATGCCTGTTATAGATGAACTTCCGGAAGGTACACAGGTGTCTGTGGAAAATTCTGCAATTGTATATGATGATGGAGAGGGAACAGTAAGCACGATCGTATGTAACTGGTTTGGTGCAGGAAGTGCGAAGCTTGGAGAAGCAGATAATGATTCCTCAATACAAAGCTATGAGAATATTTATGATGTGGGCTGGCTGAGACAGGGCAATAAAATGATCGCGCCGGGTATAGAACGTGTGGATACAGTTAAGACGGAGGATGGATATGAGATGAAGAGTGTCTGGTGCAGAAGTGATCTGTCTGACACTTCCATGATGAAGCTGTCCACTGCAACAGGATATATTTACGGATATGTTCAGGATATGGAAACTGGTATGTGGCAGTATATCATGCTTGATTTTGAGACAGGCGAGACTGTGTTTACCATGGATATTTCTGACAAACCGGGATACAACAACATGGCTATCGGTATGTATGCGGGAAACAGCGGAAATGCGCTCTATTGTCCGACCGGTTATCTGGAACTGCTGAGACTTCAGGACAGGTTTGTATATCTGCCGGAAATGCCTTACCGCAAGGTGGATCTGGATCAGGCAATGCGCAATGTGTTAAGCCAGAAGAAATTTGCAGCAGACGGTGGACAGGGAGATGTGGAAGGATGGCTGAATACGATCACAATTGAGAATGTACATCCGAATACGACAGTTGCAATACGCATGAAAGGAATCTCAGGGGAAACAGGTTCTCTGAAGCTGTATGCATATGGTACAGATGGTACCTTGAAGGAAGTTCCGGAAGAGAAATGGCATATCCAGACAGAAGATGGTGAAACACCGGATACATTATCCGAAGACGTACTGTATGAGGTACATATGATTGTGGAAGATGGCGGTGATTTTGATCTCAGTGAAACGGAAAAAGAGATTAAGATATCTGCTGTTCTGGGTGCCTGACTGTAAATTGTGAAATAGGATTTGTTGCAGGAAGTATATATGTGAGGAAACGAAACATTTATTTGCCCGGTTTATGAATGATATCTGCAAAACAGAATAGACTAATACTAAAGAAAACAAGAGGTACTGCTAAACAGCGGTGCCTCTTTTCGACATAAAAATGATTATCGGAGTAAGCAGAATGATCATATTATTCAGGAGGGCAGATTTATGTGGGGATTTATAGTGGCATTGATTTCGGGAGCACTGATGAGCATTCAGGGTGTTTTTAATACGGAGGTGACAAAGCAGACCAGCCTCTGGGTATCAACCGGATGGGTACAGCTGTCGGCTTTTGCAGTCTGTGTTCTTGCCTGGCTTTTTACAGGACGGGAAAGTGTGGTTGCACTCTGGCAGGTGGACAATAAATATACACTTCTTGGCGGAGTGATCGGAGCGTTTATTACAATTACAGTAATCCAGAGTATGGGAGCACTTGGACCGGCAAAGGCAGCAATGCTGATCGTTATTTCTCAGCTGGCAGTTGCCTATGTAATTGAATTGGCCGGGTTGTTTGGGGTAGATAAAGAACCATTTGAATGGCGTAAGGTAATGGGATTGCTTATTGCAATAGCCGGAATTGTAATATTTAAATGGGAAAATTGACGGGAAAGAATAGGTGCTGTTATTGCAGGGTGAGATAGGAATTTTTTAAAATTACTATTGTAAAAACGTTAAGATTTCGTTACAATAGAGTATGGCATTATGGACAAGGGGACTCTGACTTTGAAAGGGGAGGAGAGAACCTTGCGGAAAAACAGAAATCAAAAACGTCTGTGCTGTCTGATGATGGCAGTGTTATTTTGGATTTTTACAGCTCTGACAGGATGTAAAAATCAAGAAGCACAGTTTCTCATCGATGGATTTCAGGAGGCAAAGGCTGAGGTAGATGCTGAGGAAGCGCAGAAAGCAGACTCCGAAGGACAGGAACAGCAGACGGAAACTGATAAAAAGGAAAAGCATTCTGAAAAAGAACAGGTTCGGGAACCTGAGACAGAAGCTACAGAGGTTTCTCAACAGGAGAAACCAGAAAAGAGTAAGATTTATGTGGATATTTGTGGAGCAGTGGTGAATCCGGGTGTGTTTCAGTTTGAAGAGGGAAGCCGGGTTTTCCAGGCAATAGAAGCAGCCGGTGGATTTTTACCGGAGGCAGCGCAGACCTGCGTAAATCGTGCCGGCATTCTCACAGACGGGGAACAGCTTTATATACTGACCCGGGAGGAGCAGACACAGATGAACCTGAAGCCAGGGCAGAGTGCTGACGGAACCGGACAGATTCAGGAAACAGCTGGGGGTACTGTGACAGGCGAAGGCCTGGAACAGAATGGAAAGGTTAATATAAATACAGCGGATGAGTCAGGCCTGGCCACGTTAAGTGGAATCGGGGATACCAGAGCGAAGGCGATTATTGCCTATCGGGAAGAGAATGGACCATTTGCAACAATTGAGGACATTATGAATGTATCGGGCATCAAGGAAGGTACATTTGAAAAGATAAAAGATGACATAGTAGTAGGATAAGGAGAAGCTGATGAGCAGGAAAGTTTTGGTAGTAGACGATGAGAAGTTAATTGTAAAGGGAATCCGTTTCAGCCTGGAGCAGGATGGAATGGAGGTTGACTGCGCCTATGACGGTGAGGAGGCAGTGGAGAAAGCCAAGGAGAAAAAATACGATATCATTCTTCTGGATCTGATGCTTCCAAAGATGGACGGTCTGGAGGTATGTCAGCAGATCCGTGAATTCTCCAATGTGCCTATTGTCATGCTTACTGCCAAGGGTGAGGATATGGATAAGATCCTGGGTCTGGAATATGGCGCTGATGATTATATTACCAAGCCCTTTAATATTCTGGAGGTAAAAGCCCGTATTAAAGCTATTATGCGTCGTGCCGGAAGTGACCACGATGAGAAAGAAAAGGCAAAGACAATTGAGGTTGGAGATCTCCACATGGACTGTGAGGGAAGACGTGTATTTATTGCAGGAAAAGAAATTAACCTTACTGCAAAGGAATTCGATGTTCTGGAACTTCTGGTATTCAATCCCAATAAAGTATACAGCCGTGAGAATCTGCTGAATATTGTCTGGGGATATGAATATCCGGGAGATGTCCGTACTGTGGATGTACATATCCGTCGCCTTCGTGAGAAGATTGAGACCAATCCAAGTGAGCCGAAATATGTGCATACCAAATGGGGTGTGGGCTATTATTTCCAGGCACAATGATCTGTCAGAATGAAAGGAAGAAACTGGCACAGTATGATAACTGATTATCTGCTGTGCTTTTTAAATTAACCGAATCAAGTAAGTCCCCTGCGAGGTTGCGAAAAGCGATAAGCAGTGGGTAGGGACTTGCTTGTATCAGGAGGAGTGCAAGCTCCTTCTGATAAACTGCGGAGCAGTTATTCGGTTATGAGCAAGTAGCGAAGCGGATTGCGAATATCCGCTTGACCATGACAAAAGAGAACGAGGTTAGGCAAAATGAAAAAGAGAACAAATTTTTTCAAAAGTCTGCGTTTTCGTATTTTGATTATCTTAATTATTCTTGGAATTGTACCCAGCGTGATTGTGACCTATACGATGCTTCATAATTATCAGGATCGTGCAGTTTCCATGCTTACGGAGACGGTGCAGGATCAGAGTGAGATCCTGTGCAATTTGATCATTAAGGAGAATTATCTGAATGATACCGGCTCTCAGACAGTAAATACTAAGCTGGAAATGTTTGCAGACCTTTACAATGGTCGTGTCCTTCTGGCAGACAGGGATTTTAAGATTGTAGGAGATACGTTTCACACAGAAGAGGGAAAAACACTTCTCAGCTCTCTTGCAGTGAAGTGTTTTAAAGGAGAAAAAGCAAGCAATTTTGATCTGAAAAGTAAAGTGTTGGAGGTTGCAGTTCCTGTACAAAGCCCGGATGTGCAGCAGATACAGGGTGTGATGCTGATGACGATTTCTACCATTGAGATCGGAGATATGATGGCTGAGCTGGAACAGAAAGGAATGATGCTGCTTGGTATTATTGTAGTGCTTTCCATTTTCCTGTCATGGCTGCTGTCAACGATCCTTGTAAAACCACTGGCAAGAGTTACCAAAGCAATTGAGGATCTTACGGACGGTATGCAGGATGATGCTATCAGCGTACCTGATTATACAGAAACTGAGCTGATTACAGATGCTTTCAATAAGATGGTAAACAGGATGAAAATCCTGGACGAATCCCGTCAGGAGTTTGTATCAAATGTGTCTCATGAATTAAAAACACCTCTGACTTCCATGAAGGTTCTGGCAGATTCACTGGTGGGACAGCAGGGAGTTCCGGAGGAGCTTTATCAGGAATTTATGGGAGATATCACAGCGGAGATTGACCGGGAGAATAAGATTATCACAGATCTTCTGTCATTGGTAAAAATGGATAAAAAGGCGGCAGATCTGAATATCACCCATATGGATATCAATCAGCTGCTGGAGGACATTTTGAAGAGATTACGTCCTATTGCAGACAAGAGGAATATTGATCTGATCCTGGACTGCTTCCGTCCTGTGGAGGCAGATGTGGATGAAGTAAAATTTACTCTTGCCATCAGCAATCTGGTAGAAAATGGTATTAAATACAATGTAGATGATGGCTGGGTCAGGGTATCTCTGGATGCAGATCATAAATATTTTTATGTAACTGTGGCAGATTCCGGTATGGGAATTCCGGAAGACAGTATTGAGAGGATTTTTGAACGTTTTTACCGTGTGGATAAGTCCCATTCCAAAGAAATCGGCGGAACAGGACTTGGACTGGCCATCACAAGAAGTGCCATTGCCATGCATCACGGAGCAATCAAAGTATTCAGTAAAGAAGGGGAAGGGACTACTTTTTCTGTTCGCATTCCTCTGTCTTATATTGCGTCCTAGGAGGTGCTGTTGTGAAGAGATTGATTTACGGGATTTTTACTGTACTGTTGCTTGGAATCCTTCTCACAGGATGCTCTGTAGAGGTACAGGAGGATCAGGATAAAAATAATACTGCCGAATACTATCTGTATGATATTAACGGGGATGAGACGGCTCTGGTCAGGGAAGCTTATACGCCGGAGGAAAGCACGGCAGAATATATGCTGAAAGATATGATGCAGCGGATGAATAACAAAGAGTCCGGAAAAGAAGCCATAAGTCTTCTGCCGGATGAACTTCAGATGAATTACAGTGTTGAAGCTCCTGTTCTGGTTGTGAATTTTAACAGCAGCTACAAGGATATGAGTGCTGCAAGGGAAATTTTGGTACGTGCAGGAGTAGTAAAGTCTTTTCTGCAGGTGCCTGGGATCACAGCAGTGCGCTTTACTGTAGAGAATGAAGAACTTCTGGATTCCAGAGGAAATCCGGTGGGAGATATGACTGAGGATACCTTTGCAGAATTTACAGGAAATGAGCCGGATGCCTATTGCAGCAATACGTTTACTTTGTATTTTACAGATAAGGAAGGAACCCATCTGGTAAAGGAACAGAGAACTGTGCGATATAAGCGTACAATTCCAAGGGAGCGGATCATTCTGGAACAGCTGATGAAGGGACCCATGGAAAAAGGACATTATCCTACCATTCCGGAGAATACGGAGCTTCTGAATGTAACCATTGCAGACGGAGTATGCTATGTGGCATTTGATCAGGTGTTTTCCTCCTATGCACTGGAGGTGTCAGAGAAGATTCCGGTATATTCAGTGGTGAATTCTCTGCTGGATGCGGTGGATGCAGATAAAGTGCAGATTACTGTAGGGGAAAAAGAAAAATTAGATACTTTTGGCCAGAAAATGGCTCTATATCGTTTTTATGAGAAAAATGACAAGCTTGTAGTTGATGAAAAAGAGACAAAATAAGGAGGCATGCAATGAGGGGACGGCCTGTCTGTATCCTGTGCCTGCTTCTGGTTGTTTTTCTGTGTGTGACAGACTGGCTGGGGTTTTCCATGACAAGTGGAAATCCTCTGCCGGAACCTGTACAGACATGGATTAAAAAGCACCCGGAATCCACTATCTGCGGGGAGGTGGTCAGGTGCCAGGAAAATGAAAATTATCAATCTATATATCTGAGAAATACATATCTTATTTACAATTCTGAAAAAGTTTCCATTGATGAAGTAAAAGTTTATATGAAAAATAAGAAGCTTCCCGGTGATTTGCCAAAGGCAGGAAGTATGATTTTGTTGTCCGGAAAACTGGAGGAAATAGAAGGTCCGCGTAATCCAGGCGAATTTAACAGTAAAAATTACAATGCCTGCAGACACATTTATTATGCATTGAAAAAAGCAATCATAAAGAAGCAATCCCGGACCCATTCTGCATATGGACAGTTTTTGATCAGTCTGAGAGAAAGATTTACAGAGATATTGGAAACTGTCTGTGACAGTGAGGCGGGAGCCTTTGAAGCAATTGTTTTGGGAGACAAGACCAATCTGGATCCGGAACTGAAAATGCGTTACCAGATGGGCGGAATCATTCATATTCTGGCTATTTCGGGTGTTAAGACTCTAAAGTTGGATATCCCCCTAGTGCTTGAAACCCGCATAAACTGGGGATTTGTGCCACTGCATATCGCTATAATTTACATTCTAAAACTGTGCTTAGGCGAGGAAATTATTCCCCGTTGTCGTTTCCCTTGTTCAAGGGGGTATCTCATAAAATGTATAAATTGGCAAAAGAAGCAATCATTCAGCGTAAGTCAATCTTATCGCAAAAGTTAAAAAATCAGCAAAAGGAGAAGAAGCCTATGGCATATAAAAAATATAGAGAAATGAAAGTTTACGAAGCAAGCGGATACCAGTACAAGCGGACACCGAGTATTGTACTTAAAGGGCAGTGGCTGTCGGAGTTGGGATTTGACATCGGAGAGCAGATTGAAGTGAAGTGTGAGGATGGACGATTGATTATAACTAAAGCAAACGAAATATGGAGTGCCGAAGCCTGATGTAGCGTCTTGACCGACTTGGTTAAAGCTGCTAAAATTAATAATATTATGTATACTAAGGAAGTGATTAAGTGGCAAGGGGAAAAGTGATTAGTGTTTATCTCATTGATGGGGTAGCTAATGGGAAAATTAAAGCAACAATATCTAATTGGAATGGCATTGCTTACAAAATTCCAAGAAGGCTCTTGGACGAGTGCAAGGAGTTGGATGCATTTAAACAGAGCGGAGTTTACTTCCTTTTTGGTAACAATATGGTGTATGTAGGTCAAGCAGAAGTTAGAAAAAATGGGAAAGGGATACACCAGAGGATACTTGATCACGAGAATGATAAATACAAAGATTACTGGGATGAGGTTGTGATTTTTACAAGAAAAGATAACTCGCTCGGTCGTACAGACATTTCTTATTTGGAAAATCGTTTTTATAATAAAGCATTAGAAGCAGGACGATTTCATGTACAAAATGGAAATGAACCAACCATAGGAACAGTAACAGAAGAAAAAGAAAGTGAATTAGAAGAGTACATAGATCAGGCTGAACTAGTTTTAGGGGCATTGGGGTATAAGGTTTTTGAGCCTATGACAGCATCCGTATCTGTGCCCAAAGCTGAACAGGAGTATTTGGTTTCCAATAGGTCTGTTCCGGATTTGCCAGAAGG
Organism: Blautia difficilis; assembly: GCF_014297245.1. NCBI lineage: Bacteria > Bacillati > Bacillota > Clostridia > Lachnospirales > Lachnospiraceae > Blautia > Blautia difficilis. Next base: position 145,677 of record NZ_JACOQG010000002.1, read on the forward strand.
TGTTACTAAGGTAGGTGATTTTATATTACAATCGATGAGAAATTTGGAAGCCTCAGGATATGTTTTTTCTGATGAGCAAATGCAGATTCTATTGAATCCGACAGAATGTAATAAAAAAGAACTTTTTAATTTGCAGAATTCGAATGTGGCTTTCTTCAAATTATATAATCCGGACGAAGAAAGGCCACATTACCTTAATGGTATGCAGAGATATTACACACCCAAAAAGGTAGTACTTACATTTGGAAAATATAAGGTGTTACTGACAAAGGAATGGTATGAAAAATATGGGCATAGAGATTTGTTTATAAAATGGTATACAAGTTTAGTATAGCGTTGGTGGATGCATTAGCGTTATGCTGATAGTATATTTTGATGGCTGAGGTGATATTTATGGATTGTTTGACACCAGAGCAAAGACATAAAAACATGGTCAACATAAAGTCAAAGGATACATCAATAGAAGTTGTCCTGAGAAAAGCATTGTGGAAGAAAGGGATTAGGTATAGAAAGAATTATAAGTTATTACCGGGAACTCCGGATATTGCTATTACAAAATATAAAATTGCCATTTTTTGTGATAGCGAGTTCTTTCACGGCAAGGATTGGGAAGTTTTAAAGCCACGATTAGAAAAAGGAAAAAACGCTGAATTTTGGATAAAGAAAATTGGAAAAAATAGAGAACACGATGATGAGGTTAATAAAAAACTCTTATTTATGGGATGGACCGTTGTAAGATTTTGGGGAAACGATATAAAGAAAAAAACAGATGAATGCATTAAAGTAATTGAAGAAACGATTTTTGATATGTTGATTTGTGATGAAGAAATGCAAGACAGTTAAGCAATAACCGCCTTGCATTTTTTATGTCATATTAATAGCGTGAGAGATCGAGAGTATAGGTTCCAGGAATGCATACATGGGCAATGTCATCATCGAAGTCTTCCAATTTTCGAAGAAGTGGTCGATCATAGATGTTTTTTATGTTTGTGGCCGGATAACCATTTGTAGGTGAGTATTTTCGAATCAACCGAGGGCTTAGTCCTGGTGTTTGAGGAGTCATTGCGTCAAGTGCATCATATAAAGTATTTGGCATGTAGATTGCGATGAAGCCTCTCTGTTTATATTGTTTGACTCTATCAGGTGACCATTCACTTGGATCATCAAACAGGCCATACCCAACTACAGGAGCAGCGTTTTGTCCTGTTCCACTAACAATTAAACGCTCTTTAGCCTTGTAGCTTTTGACCGATATAAATAGGTTAAAAGGAGATCCCATAATGGCGAAATCTCCAATCCAATCCCATGTTTTAGGAAGTGTATCATATCTGTTTGGAGCACTTGCGTCGAGTGCTATTTTACAGATTAATTCAGTTACGGCTCCGGTGACTTTGACGTCCTCTTTGAGTCCGGCTGTGACTATATCGGTATGAACAGCATCACGTGCAGCCAAAATATCATATATATGATCATATTGGATTTGTGCAGATGCACCAGTAAAACCGCTTCTTCGTATAGTCTCATCAAAGATAAGCTGCGATTGAGAGATATCTTTACGAGTCTTATTCTGTACATCTCTTAAATCATTTATGAACGGCATATCAAAGCCTCCTTTGTTTTTGATATTACTATTGTAACAGTTTTGATGATGAATGTATAGAGCAGTCGATATTCTGGCTTGAAATTTGTGATTTTACCAGTTCCAATTTTGAATAAAATGTGATAAAATGAGGACAGATTGACCTATAAAAGAGACAAAGGAGATATTGAAATGAATACGTCCGAAGCAATAAAGGCGAAAAGAAAGAATTTGGGGCTTACGCAGAAAGATTTTGCCGATGCACTTGGAATGGGAAGAAACGGAGATAGAACATTACGCAGATGGGAAAATGGAGAATCCGCTCCGTCTGCATTAGAATATAAAACAATTTTGCAATTTGCAGAGAAAACACCGTTTGAAGTAAAGGATGAAATGCCGGAATTTAAATTTATTGATTTGTTCGCTGGAATAGGAGGAATAAGGATTCCTTTTCAGGAATTGGGTGGAAAATGTGTATTTACGTCAGAGTGGGATAAATTCGCACAAAAGACCTATAGGGTAAACTTTGGTGAAGAACCGGCAGGAGATATAACGCAAATAGATGCAAAAGATATTCCTGATTTTGATATTTTACTGGGTGGTTTCCCGTGTCAGCCTTTTTCACAAGCTGGATTGAAAAAAGGATTTTCTGATACTAGGGGAACTTTATTTTTTGAAATTGAAAGAATCTTAAAGGAAAAAAGACCGAAAGCCTTTTTGCTGGAGAATGTCAAGCAGCTCAAAGGGCATGATAAAGGGCGTACATTAAAAGTGATACTGGAACATTTGGATGCACTCAATTATTACGTCAACTACGAAGTACTCCGTGCTGGAGATTTTGGTGTTCCTCAGAATAGAGAAAGAATTTATATTGTTGGATTAAATAAAGAATACTATAATATTTCTGATGATTATGAGTTTAAGTTTCCAACACCTACTTATGAAAAAACAAGACTTGGCGATATATTGGAACATGATGTGGATGAAAAATACACGATAAGTGATGCATTATGGGAAGGACATCAACGAAGGAAAAAAGAACATAAGAAAAAAGGAAATGGATTTGGTTATTCATTATTTAACGAAGAATCAGAATATACAAATACTATTAGTGCACGATATTATAAGGATGGAAGCGAAATTTTAATTGATCAGGGATCAGATAAAAATCCAAGGAAACTCACTCCGAGAGAATGTGCCAGATTACAAGGCTTTCCTGAACAATTTATTATAACGGTTTCTGATACCCAGGCATATAAGCAATTTGGAAATTCCGTTGCGGTTCCGGTTATTCGTGCAGTAGCGAAAAGGATCAGAGAGGAAATGGGGTCTCTACCAGTAAAGGAGTGATTTAACGAATGGATGATAACAATACAATTTTGAAAGATTTAGGAGAACTTGTAGAAAATACAAAAAGCGCAGTTAAAGCTAAATTTAGTTATGAGGATGTTAGTCTGAGTGGGGGATTTAAGAAGGCTTTCGCAAAAAATATTGCTTCTGGTGGAAATACAATAGAGTATTTAAAAAGCACTGCTATTATTACTACCTCGGCTGGGTTGAAAATATACTTGCCTAATCAATGGTTTGTTCTTGCAACCTATCCGGTAGAATTGATAAAGGAAATCATAAAGTACCGAAATTACACTGAAAAGGTAATTGATAGTAATGTTAGTGTTTTCGTGGGAAGTAATGGAAAAGCTCTGGAAAAGAAAGAAATATACAAAAATTTGAAAAGCACAGATGGCATAGATTTTTCTGAAAAGTTCAAGCAAATTATGAAAGATTATCTGTTGGATTTGGGACAACAGGAGGATATTGCTAATCAAAATTGTGAATTGTTATATAAATTCGTATCAAACGATAAATGGTGGTTAGGTGGAAAAGGGATAGAGAGAACAAATGATTTCTATGTTTCGCCTATTTTAAGTGTATTAAATCTTGTTAATGCAAGTCAGTCATATGTGGCAACCATTACCTATGCATATGTAAATGATGCAAATTTGTATGCAGAGTTGGAAACAATTACAGATGCTGATGAAGAAGGCAGTGACAGTTTCGAAGATGAATACCGTAGGGCTGCTAAGATAATCACAGATTATGTGTCAGAAACTGGATTTGAAATACCATGCAGCAGAAGTAATATTGAAACTGCTATAAGAGAGTTTCAGGAAAGATTCTCACCAGAAAAACTGGCAGCCATTGAAGATGAGAATCTCTTAACATCTTTATTTTATACAGTTGGGGATAATACAGAAGCACTATGCTGTTGGTTAGAGCATAATGCAGACTGCAGAGAATATTTCGGAAGCATTGCGGGTGGATCTGCATACAAATTTGGTTTGTTTCAGAAAAAGGATACAGGCGAGTGGATGACGGGAAGCCCGCAGAAACCAGAAGTGTTATCAGAAGAACAGGCTCTTGAAATCGGAAAGACAATAAGAGATGCCCTTGTTAAAGGTGTAGATATTATAAATAATGCCATCTTGGATAACCTGCCTGATTTTGAAAAGCTCGATGAAGATTTGAAACAGGGTGTAGGTGAACAATACTATAACCTGGCATGGTTTCATAAATATTTTTCACTTATCTGTCCAGAAAAATTAAGCGGTTTCCATTCAAACGACTGGCAGACACATGTACTCAGATGTTTAAGAATCAATCCAAGTGAAAAATATTATGCCCGAAGCGCACAGCTTGCGAAGATTGAAAACTATGCCGGAATGTATTATAGAGAATTCTTTGCTGTTGTTTTCGAAGAATTTGGTGGCATAAAACATTTTGTGAGAATTGGCACAAAAGATGATGAAAAAAATTATGTTGCGGAATGGCAGCAGAAATCTGTAGTTGGAATCGGATGGAGAGCTATCGGGTCACTTCAGGATTATGTTGCGGGTGATGGAATAGATAAGGATGCCATTACAGAAAAGATGATGGAAGAGTATTTCCACGATGATAAAAAGACAGCATCCAGAAAGGCCGGAGAACTGGCAAGATTCTATAAAACAAATGCAGATACTGTTTTTGTCGCTATGAATGGAGAAAAGCTGATAGCTTTTGTTGATGAAATTGGAGAATACTTCTATGACGCATCAACGGCTATGGCACATATGAAAGCTGGAAAGTGGCATAATAAATTTGCAGATGGAGATACCCTTCCGGATAAATCAGAAGGAAAACTTACATCCTGTTATCAGCTTACAAATAATGAAAATCTGATGTTTTTATATGAAAAATATTATTATGGGGAAGAAGCTGAATCAGAAGAATTAGATAATTCGGAAGCGGAGGAAACCTATATGCCGTTAGTATTTAACACAGAAATAGAAACAAAATATGAAAGAAACCGTATTGTTTTTGGTGCTCCGGGTACTGGAAAGAGTTATGAACTTAAAGAGGATTGTGAGGACTTGTTGAAGGACACAAATGGTTCTTATGAGCGTGTTACATTCCATCCTGATTATTCATACTCGCAGTTTGTTGGTACATATAAGCCTGTCATGGGTGCAGATGAAAAAATTAGATACGATTTTGTGCCGGGACCGTTTATGCGTGTTTATGTAGAAGCACTTAAGAGCGGAAGAACTGAAAATCCTCAGCCACATCTTCTGCTTATTGAAGAGATAAACAGAGCAAAAGTGGCAGCAGTATTTGGCGATGTATTTCAGCTATTGGACAGGGATGATGACGGAGTCAGTGAATATGAAATCCAGGCATCAGAGGATATAAGAAAATATCTTGCAAAACAACTGGGTGGAACTCCTGACAATTATCAGAAGATCAGGATTCCTAATAATATGTTTATCTGGTCTACAATGAACAGTGCTGATCAGGGTGTATTTCCGATGGACACTGCGTTTAAGAGAAGATGGAACTTTGAGTATCTTGGAATTAATGAAAACGAAGAAAAGATTTCTGGAATGGGAAAAATTGAACTTGCTGGAAGCGATGAGCCAGTGGAATGGAATATCCTCCGCAGAGCAATTAATGCAAAAATGTCATCAGATCAGTTTAAGATTAATGAGGACAAGCTGATGGGACCATTCTTCCTTTCAAAGAAGGCAATTGCATCTGATGAGAATGGCATGATTGTAGATACAGACAAATTTGTGGCTGCATTTAAGAGCAAGGTAATTATGTATCTGTATGAAGATGCCGTTAAACAGGGCAAGCACAGATTCTTTGATGGATGTGACAACAGCAAATATTCATCGGTGTGTGATGCTTTTGATGAAATAGGAATGGGAATCTTCGGATCAAATTTCAAGGAAAACTTTTATGATAAACAAAAGGATGAGGTATAATGAAAGTTGTTTCACGGTATGTCAGGGAACAGAAGCGTTATACGAAAAATGACCTTAAAAGCAAGTTTTCCTTTGACGAAGACGGAGTAGAAAAATTTATAAAAAATCTCAAAGCCTATGGTGTCTTGAAGAGTGTAAAAAATACTGATGACCAGCTCGAAATGTCAGACCTTGTAGATGACGATGTGGAAATTACGGATGAAACGGCAGAGAGTGGTGACTGCCTGTATGTATTTACATATGTCGGAGTCATCACCTGTGGAAGCCGTGTCATAAAGGTTTATCCAAAATATCTGCTGTCAAAGAAAGACGATAATGTTCTGGATGAGATGAAACAGGTTGTTAAAGTACTTGAGCGTTACAGCCGTTCCGAAGAGCAGATTATCAATGTTTTCAATGGTGATGGAGAGAACAGAAGTTTTAATATACTTGCGGTTATCCTGTTCCTGATTAATGATTATTACGAATATGGCATCTATACGAACAGTGAGGATATCATAGAAGTAAATGGAGAGGGCGAAATCCTCTGGGGAAAAACCATTGATGAGAGCTTTGCCATGATCGAGGATAACCGTCCGTATTATATGGAACTCTATACGGAGAAATCTGTAGAAGATGACATGGATTATTTCAAACGTCTGCATGAGTGTGTGCTTACGGAATGTTCCAGACAGCTTCGTGATGCACAATTAGATGCTCTCTTTGATATGGATGTCATAGAGCTTTCCGAGGAAACACTGGCCGATTTTGGTGACAAGGAATATGTGTTAGAACGGATTATAAAGGAACTGAATCTTCAGTTTAATACGCACAGGCAGATTCTTCTCAAAACACTATATGCATATGTGTCCCAGGACAGAAAAATGCTTGATGAAAATGATGGTATCAGTATGTTTGGAACAACAGCATACCATGCTGTCTGGGAGAAAGCCTGTGCGGAAGTGTTTGACAATAAACTGAATACTACCCTTGCCCAGCTTAAGATGACTGTTCCGCTTGCAGAGAAATATAACAGCAAAACGATAAAGAGACAGAAGCTGATAGATATTATAGAAAAGCCTATATGGCAGGGAGAAGATACGGAAGCAAAGGCAGCAGATACACTTATTCCAGATTTGATCAGTATTCCATGCATAGACGGAAAGGACTGGTTCATAATATTTGATGCCAAGTATTATAATCTTCAGTTGGAAAAAGGAAAGTCCCTCAGGGGCAATCCGGGTGTCGGAGATGTAACAAAACAATATCTGTATCAGCTTGCCTATAAGGATTTTATTAATGCGCATGGCATTGCAGAAGTCAGGAACTGTTTCCTGATGCCAACGGAGAAAAAAGATATTGTAAAAAAAGGCTGTGCCAGAATGGCTATGCTTGAAGCACTCAATCTGAAAAACATACAAATCCGTCTGATTCCGGCGGCAGAGCTATATGATAATTATCTGACCGGAAATCATATGGATATTACACGATTGGAGTTGTAATAAAGGAGGGACGGAATTATGGTCGTTTGTCCAAAATGCAGATCAGACAGGACTGTACCAATATTATATGGTTATCCGTCCCATGAAGCTTTTGAAGCAGAAGAACGGGGAGAACTTATCCTGGGCGGATGTGAGATGATAGATGGAATGCCACACGAGGATTGTGGCTGCCTTGATTGCGGATACCGATGGTCAAAGGAACTGCTCCCAGCTACCCAGATTACAAAAATACGATATAAGGTTGTGGAGAATGGCCCGTGCACGATAGATTCCCAACAGTCGTGGGTATATGAAATATATCCTGATGGAAGGTGTAAAGAATATACATATCAAGGGCAGAATCGGAAATATCAGTTTAAGACGGAAGAAAAGGTATCTGAAAAGAAGGCATACAGACTTGCATGCTCCCTACAGAAAATCATAGGTGCTCCATTGTGGGAAAAGAACATTGTAGAAGGTCAAGTGTGCGATGGATGCAGTTATGAACTTCAGATAACTTATGTTGATAAACGGAAAGAAATAATAAATGGCGATGTTGCCGGAGGTACGTTTGATTCCATACTGGAGAAATTCGTCCGTAGTGTGTTTCAGGAATAATCCAATGGGCACGTAAATGAACTATTGACAACAGAACAGATGTTCGATATAATAACCTCAGGTTCGCTACCTGAGGTTATTAATGTTAAACAGAGACAAATTTGACACCAAGGTTAGGTCAGCCTGACTTTCCCTTAGCTGGCCTTCAATTATTATATGGAGGCGATAACGTGGTTACCAAACTGGAAGTGGGCGATAAAGCTTTTATTATAGAAAGCAATCGCATTGTCAGAGAAGTGATTGTTCTGAAAAGGAGCAGAGATTTTTTTACTGTCCGTTTTGTAGAAAATACATCAGGCGGTATACAACTTAGGGCAAGCAGACTTTTTTCTTCGAAGGAAGAAGCACAAAGTTGCTTACCTAAGAAACAAGTACAGAAGAGAACAGGATTTCGTTCTCCGTATGATTATCTATAGAGAAATGGGGGATAGCATATGGGAGAGCAGATTCTGAAAGTATCATGTCCATGCTGCAAAAACGGTAGATTGTTTGATGTGCTGCCTGATACAGAAGGCACTATACAAATCAAGTGTCCGTGCTGCAGAAAAATAATACAGATATCATTACATAATAAAAAGATTCGTACTGAGCGAATAGGTGCATGAAAATAATAGCAACCAATGCCTGACGAAGCAATGAGTTATATACTTTTGCTTTTGTCAGGCATTTTGCGTTTTATTCGCACACAAATGCAAAGAAAAAAATAATTTGCATATATTGACAACCGATGCAAAATGTACTATAATTTGCTCATAAATGTGAAAAAGGAGATGATTATCATGAATAATGAAGAATTTGAACTCTTATTACAAAAAGCATCTCTGGGATGCTGCTCAAAAGAAGATTTGTTGGATGCCAAGGAGAGACTTGAATCTGCAGTTGAGGATAAGAATGCGGAATGCGCCGATTTTGAACAAGTTTTACAGATGATGAGTTTTGAGGGAAAGGATAATACTAATCCTGACGAAGTAAAAAAAGCAATGGAGTCACATGGAGTTGCTGCTATATCAAGAGATGAAATAAAAGTATTGCAGGAACAGAGAAATCGTTTAGCATATTATCTTACAAATATAACGGGTGCATTAGATGAATTTAAAAATTTTAACAAGTACACATGCTTTAACAATATCCGTGCTTTATTAAAAGTAAATCCAGATGTAAAAATCGGAATGATAGAAAAGGAAGCAGGTGTCCGCTTGGGATATATGTCAAGACTGGAAAAACCGGATAATTCATCCGAACCAACATTGGAATTTGTGGCAACAGCAGCTAAGATGCTTGGAGTCAGCATTGACTTTTTGATATCAGCTAATATAGATGAGGTAACACCGACAGAAAAATATGTCCTGGAATTTATAAAGAAAATAGCTGATGATTCCAAATGTGGGAATTTGTACTGGCACAGAGAACCAAATCAGAAGCTGAATAATCCGACTGATTTATACTCTGAATTTGGTCCAGCACCACACCCATTGCAGAGTCCTGATGATGACAGCATGGATTGTAACGGAAATTATAGAGTAGCCAGTTTCTTTTCAAGGTTCTATCCTGAAAAAGCAATACAGGTAACTGGAAATGTATATCGGTCACGATTGGAAGATGCAGAAAGTGATATGTACATTCTTCCGTGTACAATTAATATGGATGCCGATTGCGTAGAAGGAGAGGCATGCTATGAAATTTATCTTGTAGCTCCTGATGAATCCGTAGTTCCGTTATGCAATACGATTATGGCGTGTGATCTGATTAAATCTGCCGTGAAAGATTTATACATGCAGATTGAGGTATTGGCATCTCACGTAAATATTGATAACAAGGCAAGGAGCGTTATTGATGCATATTTAAATAAAGATAAAAAGGTTCTCTCGAAGATATTTAAAGTACCAGAACCTTCAAGCGATGATGTTATACCTGATATAGATCTGCCATTTAAATAGGAGGTGGTGCGGATGCAGAGAATCGAAATCAGAAATATTAACAGCAGCAAACCTACAAAGCCAAGAATGTTTGATGCATTGATTGACGATGAAGGGAAGATATATTTTGAATCAAAAGTACATAAAAATCCGGAAAGGATAGCACTGACGGATGTTATGAAACAAATTAAAGAAGCACAGACAAGCTACTGAGCCCTGATCCATAATTTATGAGATACTACATGCCAGAGTTGTTACTGCAATCGAAAGATTGCGTAGCAGCTCTATTTTTTTGTCCTTTTTTGAGATTGTTTTTGAAACCGTGAGTTGTTTCTACATTACACAGATGGATGAAAATGCACGTCAGATTATGAAACATGAATGGCTATTTTAAATTTTGTATCAAGATAAATCGGTCAGAAATTATTAGGTTGGTTAAGCAGATTATTTTTTATGCTGCTGATAACAAATCGTTAATGATGAAAAAGTCCCCCTTATATATTCTCCATTCGCCTGATTATATTTTGCGAAATAAATGAAACGGCAAGGAGAATAAGTAAGTGAGGATAAAAAAATGAAGTTTCGGTGCTTCTGAAAAAATATTTGAAATTTATTTTTAATCGTGCAAAAAGTCTGCACCTTTAAAAATTATTCTTTAGTCACAAAGCAAGAGAACAGGAAGGAGGTGAGCGAGAGATGGCAAAGAAAAGCATGACGCCAAGCGAACGCAGGGAAGCGATTCTTAAGGTCCTCTGTCAGAGAAGACAGGACAAGATCGACAACCTGGCATTTGAATTTGGCGTTTCAGTCCGGACAATCAAAAACGATATCGAAGAGCTGTCTCTCGCTTACCCGATCGAAACAGTTCGTGGCAGATATGGTGGAGGTGTAAAAGTGGCAGACGGATATTATGTCGGTCGCAATTACCTGAAACCAAAACAGCAGGAACTGTTAAAGAAACTGCAGTCAACACTTCAGGGTGACGACCTTGAGGTAATGAACAGCATCCTCCGTGATTTTGCTTTGTAGAACATTATTGACGAGTACCCACGGCCATGAGAGCCGAATGTGAAAGGATGATTTTATTATGAAAAAGAAAATTTTTATCTGCAGCCCTTATCGGGGCAGAGTCGAGGAAAACAAAAAGAATGCAGTGAGCTACGCAAGGATCACTGCCATGTCAGGTGACGTTCCAATCGTACCACATCTCTATTTCCCATCATTCCTCGATGACAATATCCCAAACGAGAGAATGACAGGCATCGCAATGGGTCTTGAACTCATGGATATGTGCGATGAGGTGTATGTGTTCGGTTTCGACATCACGGAAGGCATGAAGTTTGAACTCGACCATGCAAAAGAAACAAGGAAGCCTGTAAGGCTTTATGATACAGATTTCAATCCCGTGAATGTCAGAACCATTCCTGTGGATGAACGTGCGGATGCCAGATACAAGGGCATCATCAGAAATCTGAAGGTGTTGAAGTAGGAGGTCCGCCATGTCAGCAGTCAATGTCCGTTACGGACTGTATCCGGGTGACCGCCTTATGGTCACTGCCGGAAAGAAAAAGAAGAGAGCAACTGTAGTAAAGGAGTACCCGTTCCATATTCTGATGGACTGGGGAAAGTACAAGTCCAGCGTAAACAAAATCGATGTGTATACAGGTGATGTGAAGCTGGCACGCATTTGAAAGGAGAGAACGCAATGAGTGAGGCGTTGTTATTGGTAGCCGAGGGCTACGAGCAGATTGCGGCAGGAATCAGAAAGATGATCGCAGCAGAAACAGACACACCTAAAAAGGAAGAGAAGCCCGTGAAGAAGGCAGAAAAGAAGGAAGCACCCGTGGCAGATACACCGAAGGAAGAGCCGTCAGTTGACCGAAAGACGGTCCGTGCATTCCTTGCAGAAAAATCCAGATCCGGAAAGACATCAGAGGTAAAGAACCTGATTGAGCAGTTCGGATTCCAGAAGCTGTCAGATGTTCCTGATGATAAACTGCAGGAACTGTATGAGAAAGCGCAGGTGCTTTAATGGGCGGACACGCAAGGTTCTCTCCATCGTCTGGCAAAAGACGTCTGGAATGCCCTCCATCGTTACTGTTGGAGGAGCAGTTCCCGGATGAAGAATCATCCTTCACAGCAGAAGGGACTGCCGGACATGCGATGGCAGAGTATCTCATCAATAAGTATCTGAAGAAAAGGACAAAGAGACCCGTGTCCGATTATTACTCGGACGAGCTTCTGGAAGCAGTGGATGACTATGTGGAATATGACATCAGCCAGATTGAACAGGCAAGACAGGAGTGTCCGGATCCGTTCATAGGTGTGGAGCTTAAGGTCAGTCTTGCTGACAGGATCCCGGACTGTTTCGGAACGGCAGACATGGTAGTTGTTGATTCGCACAAGATCCATATTATTGACCTGAAACTCGGCAAGGGCGTGATGGTCGATGCGGAAAGAAATGTCCAGCTTATGATTTACGGACTGGGAGTTCTTGACATGCTCGGTTTCTTATATGAGATCGACACGGTGGAACTTACGATTGTCCAGCCAAGGCTCGACCATTTTTCCACATGGGAGATATCTGCAGAAGAACTTCTTACATGGGGAAAGGACGTGCTTGAGCCGGGAGCTGCAAAGGCACTTGCCGGAGAGGGCGAGTTCAAAGCCGGAGACCACTGCAGATTCTGCAAGGCAAGATTTACATGCCGTGCAAGGGCAGAGGAGTATCTGAAACTTGCCCAGATGGAATTTAAGCAGCCGGACCTTATGTCTGATGAAGAGATTGCAGAGGTGCTATCCAAGGCGGATGCACTGAAAAAATGGGCGGAGGAAGTTTACGCCTACGCACAGAATGAGGCAGTGGTCAACCATAAGGCATGGCCGGGATATAAGCTCGTTCTCGGAAAAAGCAACAGAAGATACACGGATGAAGATGATGTGGCTGAGGCAGCAGCGAAAGCCGGATACACGGATATCTTCAAAAAGAGCCTGATCGGCATTACCGAGATGGAAAGACTGATGGGCAAAAAGAAATTTAATGAAATCCTTGGCAAGTTTGTGTACAAGCCTGACGGCAAAGTAACACTGGTGCCGGATTCAGATAAAAGAGAAGCAGTTAAAACAGCAACCGCAGAAGCGGATTTTAAGGAGGACTAAGACTATGACAACAGCAAACTTAACTAAAGTAATCGTACCTTGCAGACTGAGCTACGCACACCTGTGGGAGCCGGATTCCATCAATGGAAGCGAACCGAAGTATTCCGTATCCTGCATCATCGATAAGGATGATAAGGAGACCATTGCCAAGATCAAAAAGGCAATCGAGGTGGCAAAGGATGAAGGAAAGGGCAAGTGGGGCGGCAAGATCCCGGCAAACCTGAAACTTCCGCTCAGAGACGGTGACATCGACAGACCTGAAGACGAAGCGTACCAGAACAGTATGTTCCTGAATGCCAATTCAAAACAGGCCCCTCAGATCGTGGACAGACAGGTGCAGCCGATCCTTGACCAGAGCGAGGTATATTCAGGCTGTTACGGAAGGGTATCCATTACATTTTATGCCTACAATTCCAACGGCAACAAAGGCGTGGCAGCAGGACTCGGCAATGTTCAGAAGTTAAAGGACGGAGAGCCTCTCGGTTCCAGAGCCAATGCCAAGGATGAGTTCGAGGCAGTGGATGCAGAGGACGATTTCCTTTCATAGGAGTGAACCAGTAAACCATAGGAAGGGCGGTGGCATACACCGCCCGGATACATAAAGGAGATGCCATGAAGGAACTGATGAAAGAGCTAAACAGCATAAAAAAATATATTCCATATAATACGTTCCGCACCATCAAGGGACAGATAAAGTCCGGCAACGTGGATGCTGCGAGAACGGGGATCAACAGAATAAAGAAGAAAGCGGAGGGACAGGCTTATGGACACACTTGCAATTGACATTGAAACCTACTCGGATGTATCACTCCCGGACTGCGGGGTACATAGATATGCTGCATCGGAGCAGTTTGAGATCCTTTTATTTGCATACAGTCTGAACGATGAGCCGACCAAGATCATTGATCTTGCATCTGGGGAGAAAATGCCGGATGAGATTATGAAGCTGCTTACGGATGATTCCGTGATAAAGACTGCCTATAATGCAGCATTCGAGCGTAACTGTATCAACCGTTACTTTGGTCTTTCCTTAAAGCCGGAAGGGTGGAGATGTACACTCGTTCAGGCATCCATGCTGTCGCTTCCGCTGTCACTGGAAGGCGTGGGAGAAGCACTGAACCTTGATAAGAAAAAGATGTCGGAAGGAAAGGAACTGATCCGGTTCTTCTGTATGCCGTGCAAGCCGTCCAAGTCAAACGGCGGCAGGACAAGAAACCTTCCATCTGATGAGCCGGAGAAGTGGGAGCTGTTCAAGACCTACTGTATCCGTGACGTGGATGTGGAAAAGCAGATCAGGAATAAGCTCTCGAAGTTTCCCATACCGGACAGGGAGCAGGAACTGTACTGCATGGACCAGAGGATAAATGACAGGGGCATCATGGTGGATCCGGAACTTATCACACATGCAGTGGCCTGTGACCTTCTGTATAAGGAAACGGCAACAAAGAAGGCATATGAAATATCAGGACTTGAGAATCCGAACAGCGTGGCACAGCTTAAGGGATGGCTTGCACGAAAAGGCATCGAGATCGATTCCCTTGCAAAGGCAGCCGTGGAGGAACTGGTGGAAAACACGGACGGTGATGTAGCGGAAATGATGAAGCTGCGTCTTGCCCTGTCAAAAACGTCAGTCAAAAAGTATGAAGCTATGGAACGTTCCGTCTGTCCGGACGGAAGGGTGCATGGATTACTGCAGTTTTACGGGGCCAACCGTACAGGAAGGTGGGCCGGCAGACTGGTGCAGATCCATAACCTTCCCCAGAACCATATGGAAGACCTCGAACTTGCACGCTCCATCGTAAAGGAAGGCAGATATGACCTTGCGGAGCTTTTGTATGATTCCATACCGGATGTGCTTTCGGAACTGATCCGTACCGCATTTGTGGCAAAGCCGGGATGCAGATTCATCGTCAGCGATTTTTCCGCAATCGAGGCAAGGGTCATGGGCTATCTTGCCGGAGAGGGATGGGTCATGGAAGAGTTCCGTGGTGCCGGAAAGATCTATGAGCAGACGGCATCGAAGATGTTCCATATCCCGATAGAGGAGATCACGAAAGGAAGCCCGTACCGTGCAAGGGGAAAGGTGGCATCGCTTGCCTGTCAGTATGGCGGTGCGGAAGGTGCGCTTATCAGCATGGGAGCACTGAACTTTGTGGAAGAGGATGAACTGAAAGGCCTGGTGCAGTCATGGCGGACAGCAAACCCGCACATCGTAAATTACTGGTATGAGATTGACGGTGCGGTAAAGGCTGCCGTGAAGGAACGGAAGATGACCACGGTCGGAAGGGTGACGGTATATTACCAGTCCGGGATGTTAAAGATCGCACTGCCGTCAGGAAGGGTGCTGTCATATGTAAGGCCGAGGATGACCGTGAACCGTTTCGGCTCGGAAAGCGTCAGCTATGAAGGTGTCGGTACGAACCGCAAATGGACAAGGATAGAATCCTACGGTGCAAAATTCTGTGAGAACATCGTTCAGGCAACCGCAAGGGATGTGCTGGCAGAAGCAATGCTCAGGCTGGAAAAGAAAGGCTTTGACATCGTGTGCCATATCCATGATGAAGTGGTGCTTGAAGTGCCGGAAGGAACATCCTCGGTGGAAGAAGTAAATGAGATCATGGCGGTATGCCCTGACTGGTGTGAGGGACTTCCGCTTAAGGCAGCCGGATTTGAAAGTCCGTTTTACAAGAAAGATTAGGAGGTGCTGCATGGGAGGACGCAATACGGAAGGTTATCCTGACCCGACTGCAAATACTGCGGTCGGAAGGGTGGCAAAGGAAGAAAAGAAAAAAAAGAAGGAGGCAGGAAAAGATGTTCGTATCAATCGGAAACTCAAGAATGGACAAAAAGTTTAACTGCACGGATATGACCTATGAAGATTTTGTCAGCCGTCTGTCCAAGACAAAATATACTGCAGAAACAATGGAGCAGTACAGGAAGATGCCGAAGGGACAGCAGGACAGTATTAAGGATGTCGGAGGCTTTGTTCTTGGAAAGCTGAAGGGCGGACGGAGAAAGAAAGAATGCGTGATAACCAGATCCGCCATCACGCTTGACATGGATTACGGGACACAGGGCATCATTGATGAACTGGAAATGTTCTTTGACATGAAGATGGTGGTGTATTCCACCCATAAGCATACACCGGAAAAGCCGAGACTGCGTATCATCATATTCCTGACAAGGGATGTGACTCCTGATGAATATGGTGCGGTAAGCCGTATGCTTGCATCGGATATCGGCATTGAACTTTTCGATGATTCCACCTATGAGCCTTCCAGACTCATGTACTGGCCGAGCACTTCAAGTGACGGGGAGTATGTGTTTCAGGAGATCGATGGGGCAGAAGTGGATCCGGATGAAGTGCTGGCACGTTATAAGGACTGGCATGATGTATCGGCATGGCCGGTAAGCAACCGTCAGGCATCCGTGGTACAGAGGGATATAAAGAAACAGGCAGATCCGCTTTCCAAGGACGGACTGATCGGGGCATTCAACCGGACATATACGGTGACACAGGCCATCGATAAGTTCATCCCGGATGTGTACAGGCATTCGAGGGCAATCCCCGGAAGATATGATTATATCCCGGCAGACTCGGCAGCCGGAGTCGTTGTCTATGATGACCTGTTTGTATACAGTCATCATGCTACAGACCCGTGCTGCGGAAAGCTGATGAATGCGTTTGATGTGGTAAGGCTTCATAAATTCGGTGACAAGGATGCAAGGGCAGCCGAAGGGACAGAACCCGGAAAACTCCCGTCCTTTAAAGCCATGCAGGATTTTGTATCTGCAGATGAAGAAGTAAAGAACACGCTTGCCAAAGAAAGACAGGAGCTGGCAGTACAGGAATTTTCCGCGGAGCCGGATGAGGACTGGCAGAACAAGCTGGCACTCGACCGCAGGGGAAACATCAAGGATACACTGCAGAACATCGCACTGATCATCCGCAATGATGAGAACTTCAAAAATATCGTATACAACGAGTTCAAGGATACCATTGATGTCATCGGTCCGCTTCCTTGGAAACAGGTAAAGCCGGGATGGAATGACTCAGACCTTGCCAATGCAAAGGTGTATTTCGAGAGGGTGTACGGGATCTGGTCACCGACCAAGTTCAAGGATGCACTGCTTGCAGTAGTGTCTTCCGACAGGCTTTATCATCCGATCAAGGATTATTTTGCCACACTTAACTGGGACGGACAGGAGCGTATCGACACACTGCTCATCGACTACTTTGGTGCAGAAGATACACCTTACACGAGGGCGGTCATCCGTAAGACACTGGTGGCTGCGGTAGCACGTATTTATAAGCCGGGAGTGAAGTTTGACTCCATCCTCGTGCTGAACGGTCCGCAGGGAATGGGAAAATCAACCTTCTTTTCCATACTCGGAAAGCAGTGGTTTTCGGATTCCTTATCCATTTCGGATATGAGGGATAAGACTGCTGCCGAGAAGCTGCTCGGCAACTGGATCCTCGAAATCAGTGAGATGAACGGTATCCGCAAGACAGAGGTCGAGGTAGTGAAGTCCTTTGTCACCCGTCAGGATGATAAGTTCCGTCAGGCATACGGTGTAAATGTGGAGTCCCACCCAAGAAAATGCATCATTGTGGGAAGCACCAACTCTGAAGGCGGATTCTTACGTGACGTGACCGGAAACAGAAGATTCTGGCCGGTGCATGTGCCGGGAACGGGAAAACACCATCCGTGGCAGCTTGACTGTGTCGACCAGATCTGGGCGGAGGCAATCCATCTGTATAACGAAGGCGAGGAGCTGTTCTTAAAAGGTGCGGAGGCAGAAGAAGCCTATAAGATGCAACAGGAGGCAATGGAGTCGGATGACCGTGAGGGCATCGTGCAGGATTATCTTGACAGGCTTCTGCCCGATAACTGGGCATCAATGGACATCTACCAGAGAAGGGCATTCCTCGGAGGCGGTGAGTTTGAAACCGTAGGTGTAAAGGGAACGGTCGTGCGTGAGCGTGTCTGCATCATGGAAATATGGGTGGAGTGCTTCGGTAAGGAACGCCAGAACTTAAAGAAGGCGGATTCCTATGAGATCGAAGGCATCTTAAACAAGATCGGGGGATGGAAGAAGTATGATTCCAACACCACCGGAAAGACCAAAGTCCCCCTTTACGGAGTGCAGAAGACTTTTGTGAGAATGGATGAGAAACCACAGGAAACCCGTTAGGCGGTTTCCGAGGTTTCCCAAATGCAGATGGGCAACGGTAGTTGGAAACCGTGCTGACACCTTGGAAAATAAGGGTCTGCGGTCTGTAGTTTCCCAGTTTCCCATTAAATCCAGTTGAGAATTAAAAATAGAGATAGAAAGAGCAATTCATGTGTATATGCGCGTATAGGAGTAAACGGCATAAGGCAACCGCAATCGGCAAAGGAGGTATCCGGTTTTGCTAGAAAGTACAGTAGAAAGACATTTAAGGGAAGAAGCAAAAAAGCGTAACGGCCTGGCATTAAAATTTGTATCACCCGGTATGAATGGAGTGCCTGACCGCATCGTCCTGATGCCGGACGGAAAAATGGCATTTGTGGAACTGAAAGCACCGGGAAAGAAACCAAGACCGCTTCAACTGAAAAGAAAGAGGATACTTGAGAGGCTTGGCTTTCCTGTTTATGTAGTTGATAACATCAATCAGATTGGAGGTATTCTGAATGAAATACAAGGCACATGATTACCAACAGTATGCTACGGATTTTATAATCACACATCCCGTGAGCTGCCTGATCCTCGACATGGGGCTTGGCAAGACGGTAATAACACTTACGGCATTGTGGCTGCTGCTGTTTGATTATTTTGAAATAAGGCGGGTGCTGGTGATTGCACCAAAGCGTGTGGCTGAGACCACATGGCCGGCAGAGATAAAAAAGTGGGAGCATCTTTACGGCATGACATTTGCAGTGGCAATGGGAACTGCAGTGCAGAGAAAAGAAGCAATTATGTCAAGAGCAGATGTGACAATCATCGGAAGGGACAATGTTTCGTGGATGACAAAAAATGTGTTTTTTGATTTTGACATGGTCATCATTGATGAGCTGTCGAGC
The DNA here is from genome assembly GCF_014297245.1 of Blautia difficilis. NCBI lineage: Bacteria > Bacillati > Bacillota > Clostridia > Lachnospirales > Lachnospiraceae > Blautia > Blautia difficilis. Next base: position 164,775 of record NZ_JACOQG010000002.1, read on the forward strand.
TTCAAGTCCCCAAAGGCACAGAGGTTCAAAGACCTGAAAAAAGTAAGGCCGATGGCAAAGCGGGTGGTCGGACTTACCGGAACACCGGGAAATCTTATGGACCTGTGGGCGGAGATAGGGATCCTTGATATGGGGCAGAGACTTGGGAGATTCATCGGTGGATACCGTGACAGGTTCTTTGTTCCGGATAAGCGTAACCGGGAGATCATCTTTTCCTACAAGCCGAGGGAGGGTGCGGAAGAAAAAATATATGAGCTTATCTCCGATATCAGCATTTCCATGAAGGCTGTTGATTATCTTGATATGCCGGAGTGTGTGTGCAACCGGGTATCTGTTTCCATGTCGGAATCCGAACAGGCTCTTTATGACAGGATGGCAGATGAGATGATCCTTGAATACGGAGAAGGACAGGACATCGATGCAGTAAATGCAGCAGCACTTTCCAACAAGCTCCAGCAGATGGCGAACGGAGCTGTCTATGATGAATCCGGCAATGTCAGAAATATCCATGACAGAAAACTGGATGCTTTGGAAGACCTTATTGAATCGGCAAACGGGAAACCGCTTCTGGTTGCGTACTGGTTCAAGCATGACAGGGAGAGGATATTAAAGAGATTTCCGGCAAGGGATATCAATACAAAGAAAGACATTGATGACTGGAATGCCGGAAGGATCCCTGTTGCACTGATCCATCCGGCATCGGCAGGACACGGACTGAATCTTCAGGAGGGCGGTTCAACCATTGTATGGTTTTCGCTTACATGGTCCCTTGAGTTATATCAGCAGCTTAATGCCAGACTTTACAGACAGGGACAGAAACACACGGTTGTCATAGAGCATCTGGTAACGGACGGGACGGTCGATGAGGATATCCTTCGTGCAATCGAGAGGAAGGACAATACACAGAACGCAATGATAGAAGCGGTAAAGGCAAGGATTGGAGGTATGGCGGATGACGGCAGAAGTAATGATGAAGGAATATAAGAACATGAAAAAGGAACTGACCGTGACTGAATTCCAGCTCCGTCAGTTTCAGGGAGTGAGCGAACAGGACATGATCGATTCCATGCTCTATTCCCATCCGGAAGGGGAAAGGGTGCAGACCAGCACTCTTTCCGATAAGACGGCAAACATAGCAATCAAGTACAGGACAGCAATCGAAAGGGAAAATGACGAGTGGTATGAATTCCTTTTCCACAGATATATGTTCCTGAAGGAAGAACTGGAATTTTTTGAGCATGCAGTAAGCAGACTGGAAGAAAAACATAGAAGCATCATCACGGATCTTCTGGATGAGGATATGACATGGGACATCATGATGGACAGATACCATGTGAGCCACACGATGATAGCGAAGTACAGAAAAGCAGCATTAAAGGAACTTGATAAACAGTATGAACTTAGGGACAGACAGGTGGAAGCCTTTGTTCTCGGATAGGAGGTTTTATGTGTAAGCGTGGAGATATTTACTATGTGGATTTTGGTGAGAAGGCAGGAAGCAAACAGGGCGGTATCCGTCCGGCACTGGTGGTAAGCAACAATAAGGCAAATAAGCATTCCCCCGTGGTTACGGTCGTTCCGCTTTCTGCAAGGGTGTGGAAGAAAAAGTATCTTCCGACCCATGTGCAGATTCCAAAAGGCAGCGGGTTAAGCAGACCAAGCATTGCACTTGCAGAACAGGTGGAAACGCTTGATAAGACAAGGCTTGGTGACAGAATCGGGGAAGTGCTGGATGACATGGTCATGGAACAGATCACCGTGGCACTTCAGATACAGATAGGTGCATATGCAGAGTACAATTAAGGCAGTCAGACGGCTGTCTTTTTTGTTTGCACTATGGTAAAATTAATCAAAGGAGATGATGCAATGCCGAATACTGAAAAATTGATTACTTTTGAACGTTATGAAGAACATAAAGGATTTTATAACTATTCTGAAGGGGAAAAAGCACTATGCAATATTATGTATAGCGACTTTTTTAAATATCCTGAGGACAATGACGAATTTCCATATGTTTCAGCACATGCTTTATTGTGTGGATCATGTAATCATTTTGCCATGTCGCTGAGTAAAATATTTAATTATAATCCATATATTATTGAGGGAAAAAACGATAAGAGCTTTCATGTCTTCTGTCAGATATATAAAAACAGAAGATGGTACTATGTTGATGCCAGAGGGATAACTTCGAGTTTTGATGAATTTATGGATATAGCAAAAATGTTTGTAACAGACGAATATATAATCAGACCTGTTACATCTAAGGACATAGAAGAATGGGAAAACTATAGTGATTATAATGAGGAGGCATATGCGTTTGCAGAAGCTGTGATTAAAAAATATGAAAACTATTATGTTTTGAATTAATAGATTGGACTTTGGAAAGGGGCGTTATTATGGCAGCAACAAAAAATACAGGTCTTACCCGTGGAGACAAGGCACATAAAAAATTTATGGATAAGCTGAATGTCTTAAGGGATAATGTGAATCATGGATATGATTCGTTAAAAGCAGTACATAAACAAACTACAGATTCGTCTGTCAGTTTTAAGGAAACTGTAGATAAAGGTCAGGAAGCCGAACGCAAAGCACTTTACGATATTATAAAGACTTCAGAAGATGAAGAAAAAATTGAGTGGGCGAAAGAACGTATTCAGGAACTTGACCGTATTAAGGAAAAAGAAGTAAACGGGCATAATGAATTTTTGAAAGAAGAACGTGAAACGATCAATAAGAACATTACAGGCGGTATGCTGCTGCTTGCTGTTTCGGCAGGACTGATTTCTAATAAACAGATAAGGCAGATGGGCGGGAAAGCTATCAGCTCTGTTGGTAAAGGTCTGCTACGGTTAAAGAAATAGAGGGTGGTGTACTAGAGGTGCACTAAAGGTGTACTAAGGGTGTACTGACTTTTTATTTTACAGGTGCTATGATTAAGATGGCAAAAATGGAAGGGAGCAGAAATGCTCCTTTTCTTTATGCCCGGAGGCGGTGTCTTTCCAATCCTTTCACACCGCCCGTGTACATAGAAGGGAGGAATGGCAGATGCCGATGAAACCAAAGAAACCATGCAGACACCCCGGATGTCCGAAGCTGACAGACGGTCTGTACTGTGAGGAGCATGAAGCACTGCACCGTGGTGACAGGGCGAGCAGCAGCAAGCGTGGTTACAACAGGCAGTGGCAGAAGGCAAGGGCGAGGTACTTAAAAGCACATCCTTTGTGCGTGCAGTGCATGAAGGAAGGCAGGGCAGTGACCGCCACCGTGGTCGACCATGTGAAGCCGCACCGTGGTGATCCCGTTCTGTTCTGGGACGAGAAGAACTGGCAGAGCTTATGCAAACCGTGTCATGATAAAAAGACATGGAACGAAGATAACAATCCTGAGTATCGGTTCTGACGGCAGACCGTGGGGGTATCAAAATCTCTACGGAGCGAACCGCTGAAGACCGATGGCCCCCTTTGCGTGAATTTTCGCAGAATTAAACAGGGGGGATATAAAACAGACAGGATAATTTTCGCAGAATGTACTTAAAACACGGCAAAAAGGGGTATTTTCTTTTGCCGGAAAATTATGAAAAACGCAATATTTAAGGCTGGAAAACAGTGTAAAAACACTGTTTTTCCGGCCTTTTTTCGTGTGCCGGAAGGAGAGTGAGAAAGGATGACGGACACACAGGCAAAGCAGATCAATGAGATGCGTATGCGGGGCATGGGATATAAAGCCATAGGAATGGCAATCGGACTGTCCCGTGACATCGTCAGGAATTACTGCAAGCGGCATAACCTTGCCGGATATGCCACGGTGGTTTCAAAAAATATGAAACTCATGGTGGACGGTAAAGAGGTATGCCACTTCTGCGGTAATCCAATCGAACAGCCGAAGACTGGCAGACCGAGACGGTTCTGCTGTGAAAAATGCAGAAGGGAATGGTGGAAAGCACATCCCGAAGCAGTGAAGAAAAGCGAGAAGGCTTCTTACACGCTTGTATGTGAGCAGTGTGGGAAGCCATTTATTTCCTATGGAAACAAGAACAGAAAATACTGTGGCCGTGAATGTTACTTCCGGCACAGATTTTTAGCAGAGGAGGATCAGGAAGATGCAGTTTCAGAGTTATAAGATAGCAGACCTTATCCCCGCTTCCTATAATCCAAGAAAGAAGCTGAAGCCGGGTGATAAGGAATATGAAAAAATCAAGAACTCCATTAAAGAGTTCGGATATGTCGAGCCGATCATCATCAACTCAGACATGACCATTATCGGAGGACACCAGAGAGCCACGGTTCTTTCAGACCTTGGATATACTGAAGTGGAGTGTATCATGGTCGATATCGACAAGACCAAGGAAAAGGCACTCAATGTTGCCCTTAATAAGATCACGGGTGAATGGAATAAGGAACTTCTGGCAGATCTTATCAAAGACCTTGAGGATTCCGATTTTGATGTCGGTGTCACGGGTTTTGAACCACCGGAGATAGAGCAGCTTTTCAATTCCGTGCATGATAAGAAAATCACGGAAGACGATTTTGATGTGGAAGCGGAGCTTGCAAAACCGACCGTTGCCAAGGCGGGTGATGTGTGGATGCTCGGAAAGCACCGTGTCATCTGCGGTGATTCCATTCTGCCGGAAACTTACGATGCACTGATGGATGGACGGAAAGCCAACCTTGTGCTGACGGATCCTCCATACAATGTAAATGTTGAGGAGACAGCCGGAAAGATAAAAAATGACAATATGCCGGATGAGGATTTCTATAAATTCCTGTTCGCAGCATTCGTCAACATGGAGCAGTCGATGGAACAGGATGCTTCCATTTATGTTTTCCATGCGGATACGGAAGGGTTGAATTTCAGAAAGGCATTTAAGGATGCCGGGTTCTACCTTTCCGGCTGCTGCATCTGGAAAAAGAATGCACTGGTGCTTGGAAGGAGTCCGTACCAGTGGCAGCACGAGCCGTGCCTGTTTGGATGGAAGAAGGGCGGTAAGCACCAGTGGTATTCCGACAGGAAGCAGACAACCATCTGGGAATATGACCGTCCGAAGGCAAGCAAGGATCATCCGACCATGAAACCCGTGGCACTTATGGCATATCCGATACAGAACTCATGCATGAGCAACTGTATCGTGCTTGACCCGTTCCTCGGATCAGGTTCCACACTGATTGCCTGTGAGCAGACGAACCGTATCTGCTACGGCATCGAACTGGATGAGAAGTTTGTGGATGTCATCGTGAACCGCTACATTGAACAATGCGGTTCGGATGCTGATGTATATGTGCTCCGTGATAATATGAAAATTTCATATCAGGATTTATGCAGGGGAGGGATGTATAATGAAGCAGATGACATTTCTTGACCTGTGTTCAGGCATAGGCGGTTTCAGGCTCGGTCTTGAAACTGCCGGCCATAAGTGCATCGGATACTGTGAATATGATAAATTTGCAAGAGCCTCCTATGAGGCAATGTATGATACGGAAGGAGAGTGGAAAGCTCATGATGTCACAAAACTCAAGTCCGAAGATGTCCCCTATGCAGACATCTGGTGCTTCGGATTCCCATGCCAGGACATCTCCGTTGCCGGAAAACAGCGGGGACTGGTCGGAAAAAGAAGTGGAATATATTACAACATTATTGACCTCCTCAAAGGCAAAGAAGAAAGTGCTAAACCCACATACTTACTTGTTGAGAACGTTAAGAACCTGTTATCGATTAATGCAGGATTCGATTTTGCCTCAGTTCTGTCTGAAATGGACGAAGCAGGGTATGACTGTCGGTGGCAGGTGCTTAACTCCAAAAACTTCGGAGTGCCACAGAACCGTGAGCGTGTGTTCATTATCGCAAATCTTAGAAGCAGAGGTAGACGAGAAATATTACCTCTCACCGGAGAAAACGCAGCAGCTCTTAACCAGCTTATAGGCGGTATGCAGGGTTACCGTGTTTACGGGACGGACGGCATCTCCGCAACGCTTGTCGGCAATGCCGGAGGCGTGGGTGCAAAGACAGGGCTTTATTTCATCGACCAGAGCAACCATGATCCGAAGATCACGGACACGGCAAGATGCCTGACTGCACGGTACACTGCTGGGATGACGAACCACACGGCAATGAACTCAGCGGTGCTTGAGGTTCATCCGGTCCTGACACCGGAACGTATGGAGAAAAGACAGAACGGCAGACGCATGAAGGATGACGGAGAGCCAATGTTCACGCTGACCTCCCAGGACAGGCATGGTGTGTATGTCTGTAAGAAGGCAGATTCCGTGAAAGTCAGGAATGCCACAAAGACAGGATACGATGTTGCCAGTGAAGGTGACGGTATCAATCTTGCGTATCCAGACAGTACGACCAGACGGGGCCGTGTAGGCAAGGGATGCTCCCAGACGCTGGACTGTTCCGGTCAGATGGGTACGCTCATGAGGGGCGGACGCATCAGAAGACTGACACCGAGGGAGTGCTTCCGGTTACAGGGATTTTCCGATGAGCTGTTTGACCGTGCATCAGCTGTCAACTCCGATGCACAGCTTTATAAACAGGCGGGGAATGCGGTGACGGCAACCGTGGCATATGCGGTTGCGATGTCCCTGCCGGAGTCCAGAAACTGACCTTACATTTTCTTTTGGAAAGTACCATTATCTGCTTGACTATATGGGCGTTCAGAGTGATATATGGTACTACCAAAAGGAAAGGAGATCAGCATAATGGAGATTATAACAAACGCTGAAAACAGAAAAGAACTGGTAAAAGCCTTATCCGGGCATTTCGGACAGAGGTCGGAGTACCTTGGACCACCAAGTTTTGCATACCGCATCGGAAGCATAACGGTGGACAGGGACGCAAAGGTCATCCTCGAAGATGACAGTATGGAAGATGAGGTGAGAAGAGTGCTTTTTCAGAACGATGTTGCAGAAGAAACACAGGAACCGCAGACGGAAGAACCAGAAGCGGAAATAAAAATACCAATTGGTGATATGACACCACAGGGAATCATCAACCTGATAAACATGATGCATTCCAAGCAGTACCTTATCAACAGGGCAGCCGGAAGGGAATGCATTTCCATTACGGATACGCTGACGGATGCGCTTGCCGAAAGAACCTTTGAAAATACAAAAGAAGCTGCGGATTTCATTATGGAACATGGCGGATGCAGGGGAGTCGCATTTAAGGATGGAAACATTGATTTTACGGGATTCCCGCATACGGACAGCATGATGAATTACTGCAGACTGGCAGCAGCTATGGTAAAGAAGGCATCGGAACAGAAACGTGTAAATCCGAAACAGACCATTGAAGAAAATGAAAAATATTACATGAGGGCATGGCTTGTTTCCATCGGATTTGGCGGAAGCGAAGGAAAGGAAGTAAGAAATTTCTTCCTTAAGGGACTGAAAGGACATACGGCATTCAGAACCCCGGAAGATGCGGAAAAATGGAAAGCCAACCGCAGGGCAGAAAGGGGGACAACGGTATGTTCGGAGTAAGCAGACAGACACTTGAAAGACTCAGAAAAGAATATCCTGCGGGAACAAAGGTGGAACTTATCCGCCTTGATGACCCATACAGAAAGATACCGTCAGGAACCATAGGAACGGTCGAGTTCGTGGATGATGCGGGACAGCTCCACACGGTGTGGGAGGGACACGGTTCTCTTGCAATGATCTACGGAGTGGATGAATGGAGAAAGGCGGATACCAATGAATAAGATAACGACCGTATGTTACGGTAAGGAAGATACATGGGAAACGAAGGAAGCTGCGGAGCAGTTCTTCCTTCAGGCCATGATGGGTTCTGACGGAAGTGAACGGGACCGGTATACAAATATATACATAAAACTGCAGATGGGGATGACCTGCTGCACGGATGAAGAATTTTAAACGAGGTGGATAATGAAAGAAATCAGAAGAAAGCTGATGGCACTGATGAAGAAGCATCAGATGGGGATAACGGAATTTGCAGAGAAATGCGGTATGGAAGAGGGAAGGCTTGAAAGGATCCTTCACAGCAGGGGAAGGCTTACACCGGCCGAGGCGGTACAGATCGCAGCAGCCTTCGGCCAGACGATGGAAGAAGCGTTTGATATCGAACCCCTTCCAATGGACGAAGTCCGAGAAATGGAAAATACGGAGTTTCATAAGATGGTGACGGAGCACCTGAACACGATAGCAAAGATACACAAGACAACTCCTGCAGAATTTGCAGAACAGTGCTGCCTGAAGGAGCGCAGGGTAAAGAATCTGCTGGACGGCACGGCAAGGATGAGTGTTGTTGAAGCGGTAAAGATTGCGGATGGATTCAATGTGTCCCTTGATTATCTGCTTGGGTATTATCCTTATCCGCTGCCGACACCGAAGACGGAAGAACAGGTCCGTGCCTTTGAAGCAATCGGAAAAATGAGCCTTGATGAACTTGCGGAATTTGCAGAAAAATTAAAGGAAGAACTGCCACAGGAGAAGTCATAATATACACAATTCCAACCGCAGATGTTTGTGCAGTTTATGGCTCATATATAACTGGATATATGTGTGTTTTAGAGCGAATATGTACCTACCGAAAGGGTAGAAAACAAACGGAGGTACAAGCCATGAACGAAAGGATTGCAAGACAGATTGAGGAAATGAAGAAACAGACCATCGGAGTTGAGGTCGAGATGAATAACATCAGGAGGGATAAGGCAGCAGAGCTTGCAGCCGCATTCTTTGGAACGGGAAGATTTGAAAACACGGCTTCCAGAAACGGATATTATACATGGTCAGCATGGGATGCGGACGGAAGGGAATGGAAATTCCAGAAGGACGTCAGCATTGCGGGACCAGATGATAAGAAATGCGAACTGGTGACACCGATCCTTACCTACAACGATATTGAAACACTGCAGGAACTTATCAGAAAGCTCAGACATGCGGGAGCAAAGAGCGATGCAACAAGGGGATGCGGAGTACACATCCACATCGGTGCAAAAGGGCACACACCGCAGACACTCAGAAATCTTGCAAACATCATGGCGGGGCATGAGAACCTTCTGGCGGATGCCTTAGACCTTGACAGGGGAAGGATGAACCGCTACTGCAGAACGGTAGACCCAAGATTCCTCAAAGAACTCAACAAGAAGAAGCCAAAGACGATGGCTGCTCTTGCAGACATCTGGTACACCTCAAACGGTGCAAGCTACGGACGGAATCAGCATTACAATGACAGCAGATACCATATGCTGAACTACCATGCAACCTTTACAAAGGGGACGGTTGAATTCAGACTTTTTCAATTTGATGCCCCGGCAGATGGAAAGCTGAACGGACTGCATGCAGGACAGCTTAAAAGTTACATCCAGCTCTGTCTTGCACTCAGCCAGATGGCAAAGGAAGTAAGGACGGCAAGTCCGAAACCACAGCAGACAGAAAATCCAAAATACGCAATGAGGACATGGCTTTTAAGACTCGGATTCATCGGGGATGAATTCAAGACGGCAAGGGACATCCTCACAAAGAGACTTGCAGGAGACACCGCATTCAGAAGCGGAAGGGCTGCTTGAAGAGAACAGCCTCCTGCCACCTTGGAGCATTGACCGCCATGTGCGGTCTTAAGGTGGTAGAAGGGTGTTCCCTTCGGAAAGGATGGAAACATTATGCAGAAAAGATATTACATTGCTTACGGCAGCAACCTAAACATCAGACAGATGCGGATGAGATGCCCGCATGCGAGGGTGATCGGAACTGCAGTCATTAAAAATTATGAACTGCTTTTCAAGGGAAGCCTTACGGGTGCCTATCTTACGATAGAACCCAAGAAGGGCGGAGAGGTTCCCGTTGCGGCATGGGAGGTCACGGAATCGGATGAGGCGGAACTTGACCGCTACGAAGGATTCCCGACATTTTATTACAAAAAGGAAATGGAACTGGATATCAAAGGAATACGCACGGGAAAGATACGGAGAAGGAAGTGCTTTGTGTATATCATGCATGAAGAACGGAAGATAGGAGTACCTTCCCTTTCCTATGTAAGCATATGCCTTCAGGGGTATGTCAGTTTCGGATTTGATGAGCACTACCTTTCCGAAGCACAGATAAAAGCGGTGGAGGTGGCAGGACATGAAGAGTGAAATACTGCGGATACGGATATGCCCACGGTGCGGAGAAAGATACGCAGCACCGCCCGCCTTATCAAGGACTGACGGAACAACGCTTATCTGCCCCGACTGTGGCACACGTGAGGCTCTTGAGAGCATCGGTGTCGGGGCAACGGAACAGGACCAGATCCTTGAAACCATCCACAGGTCACAGCGGTAATATGTACAATTCCTCCGGCGGATCTTTGTGTACATTACGGGGCAGATATGACTGGATAATATCTGCATTCAGAGCGAATATGTACCTACCGAAAGGGAAAAAAGAAAACGGAGGAACATATGATGGAAACAAAAATCACAACAGCAGAGAATTTAGGAATGGAACTTTACGGATGCATGAATTCAGCAGTCCTTGATTACGGGGATTACACGGTTGCGGTATGGGACCACTGCTTTAAGGGAAGCGTTGCAGAGATTTACGAGCTGGTCGAGACCCCGGAAGAAACCGGACTTGGAAGATGCGAGTGCAGAATTTCAAGGATCGAAAGAAAAGAAGGATTTGAGGATGCCGGACATGCGATGGCATGGGCACTCACCAAGGTAAAATAACAGGAAGGGCAGGGCATAATCCCCCTGCCTTTTATCATGTACATTGTCACAATGTACTGCCGTTATCTTTGTGTACATTATGGTGATGAAATCACTGGATATAATCAGTGTTTAGAGCGAATATGTACCTACCGAAAGGGAAAACAAAGAAAACGGAGGAACAAAACCATGAAGAAGATTGAAATTTTTGAAAGAGCCATCAAAGAGGGAGGAAGCCTTAAGGATTACGGAATCAATGCAACGGTGTTTGCAGCATACAGAAACCTTGAATACACAGGAAACGAAGACCTCGATTTTGCGGATACCATCTGGGATCACGACATTGCAGAGATCACAGAGACCTTAAGGGAAAACGGAATCAAGGAATTTACGATAAGCAGCACCTTTTCAGGACTTATCGAAACACTTGCAGCTTTTGAAAAAGAAGGAATAAAGATGGCGGGACTTACCGAGGTGAATGCAGGATACACAGATTTTATGACCGGGGAAAAAGCAAGGATCCCGGCAATCAGAATGACACTTTAAAAACACACGGATAACAAAGCAAAGGACCTCTCCGGAGGTCTTTTATTATGCCCATTTTTACGAGGAGGTGAGGACAGTGGCACAGAGAGGAAGAAAACCAAAGCCTACGGCAGTAAAGATGCTTGAGGGAAATCCGGGCAAGAGAAGCCTTAACACGGGCGAACCAAAGCCTGAAAAAAAGGCCCCGCGCTGTCCGGCATGGCTTGAGGATGAGGCAAAGAAAGAATGGAAAAGGATGGCGAAACAACTGGAGCATCTCGGCATCCTGACTGAAATAGACATGGCAGCATTCGCAGGATACTGTCAGGCATATGCAAGATGGAAAGAAGCAGAGGAATTCATCACACAGCACGGTGCAATCGTGAAGACTCCGAGCGGTTACTGGCAGCAGGTACCACAGGTATCCATAGCCCAGACCTATCTGAAGATCATGAATAAGTTCTGTGAGCAGTTCGGCCTTACACCGTCTGCAAGAAGCCGTATTTCAACGGATAACGGGGAAGACAAGCAGAACGATGAAATGGAGCTTCTGCTTGTGAAAGGCGGTGCAAAGTAATGTTTGATAAAGCAAAAGCAGATCATGCGGTGAATTTTATCAACTGCCTGAAACACACCAAAGGACGGTGGAGGGGAGTTCCTTTTGAACTTCTGCCTTGGCAGGATGAGATCATCCGCACGATCTATGGAACAGTAAAAGAAAACGGATACAGGCAGTACAACACCTGTTATTGTGAGATACCAAAGAAAAACGGAAAGTCCGAACTGGCAGCAGCCATCGCACTGTATATGACATGCGGTGACGGTGAGTGGGGAGCAGAGGTATATGGATGTGCTTCCGACAGACAGCAGGCTTCCATCGTATTTGATGTTGCGGTGGACATGGTGGATCAGTGTCCGGCACTGAAAAAGAGGATAAAGCCTGTCATGTCCGTAAAGAGACTTGTGTATAAACCGACCAACAGTTTCTATCAGGTGTTGTCGGCAGAGGCATATACCAAGCATGGTCTGAATGTCCATGCGGTAATCTTTGATGAGCTGCATGCACAGCCGAACCGTGAGCTGTTTGATGTTATGACCAAGGGTTCCGGTGATGCGAGAACACAGCCGTTGTTCTTCCTGATCACGACAGCCGGAACAGACAGAAATTCGGTGTGTTTTGAACAGCATCAGAAGGCTCTGGATATCATTGAGGGGAGAAAGATTGACCCGACATTTTATCCCGTGATATATGGTGCTTCCGATGATGATGACTGGTCAAGCGAGGATGTGTGGTATAAAGCGAATCCTTCGCTCGGCTATACGATAGACATTGAAAAAGTACAGAATGCTTATATCAGTGCAAAGGAAAATGCAGCAGAGGAGAATGTATTCCGTCAGCTCCGTCTTAACCAGTGGGTAAAGCAGAGCACACGATGGATGCAGATGGATAAATGGGATGCCTGTGCATTTGCCGTAAATGAGGAAGAACTTCTCGGACGGGAATGCTATGGCGGACTTGACCTTTCAAGTTCTACAGATATCACGGCATTCGTGCTGGTGTTCCCGCCAAGAAATGATACGGAAAAATATATGATACTTCCGTATTTCTGGATACCGGAAGATAACATGAGGCTGCGTGTCAGAAGGGATCATGTCCCGTATGATGTATGGGCAGCCGAAGGATGTCTTCAGACCACAGAGGGCAATGTCATCCATTATGGATTTATCGAGCAGTTCATTGATGAGCTTGGAACAAAATTCCATATCAAAGAGATCGCATTTGACAGGTGGGGAGCCGTGCAGATGGTACAGAACCTTGAGGGCATGGGATTTACCGTTGTTCCGTTCGGACAGGGGTATAAGGATATGAGTCCTCCGACCAAGGAGCTGATGAAGCTGACACTGGAAGAGAGGATAGCACATGGCGGACATAAGGTGCTGCGGTGGATGATGGATAATGTATTTGTTCGTCAGGATCCGGCAGGGAATATCAAAATGGATAAGGAAAAATCCACGGAGAAGATTGACGGGGCCGTTGCAACCGTCATGGCACTTGACCGTGCAATCAGAAATGAGGGCAGTGACGGAAGTGTGTATGATGACCGCGGCATTCTGGTCTTTTAAGAATAAAAAGACACACGGAGGTGTAGCAAGGAAACAGCAATAATAAATTATTCTGAATCACTCCGTGTGTCATAAAAATCATATCAGAAATCGGAGGTTGAAGCAATGGGAATAAAAAGTTTATTTGGTTTCGGACAGGCGAGGGATAAGCCTGTGGATAAGGCGGCTGATGCCGGATATTCGTTCCTGTTCGGACGGACAACAAGCGGAAAGCCCGTAAATGAAAGAACTGCAATGCAGACAACGGCAGTATATGCCTGTGTCAGGATTCTTGCGGAAGCAATTGCATCCTTACCGCTTCATGTATATGAGTATCAGGATGACGGAGGCAAGAAGCTGGTGCATGACCACCCTTTATATTATCTGCTCCATGATGAGCCGAACCCGGAGATGACTTCATTTGTGTTCAGGGAAACTCTGATGAGTCATCTTTTAATATGGGGAAATGCCTATGCACAGATCATAAGGGATGGTGCCGGAAGGGTGCTTGGTCTGTATCCGCTTCTCCCTGACAAGATGGAAGTGCAGAGGGATGACAGGGGAAATATCTATTATGTGTATTCCAGAAACAGTGATGAAAATCCCATGTTCAAGGAATACGGCAACATCAAGCTGAAAGCCGAGGATGTACTTCACATTCCGGGACTTGGATTTGACGGACTGATCGGTTATTCACCGATTGCGATGGCAAAGAATGCTGTCGGCATGACGCTTGCCTGTGAGGAATACGGTGCGAGTTTCTTTGCAAACGGTGCGAATCCGGGCGGTGTTCTGGAACATCCGGGAGTGCTGAAGGATCCGTCCAAGGTCAGGGAATCTTGGAACTCCGTATATCGTGGTGTGAATAACGCACACAAGATCGCAGTGCTTGAGGAAGGCATGAAGTACCAGCAGATAGGAATACCGCCGGAAGAAGCACAGTTCCTTGAGACAAGGAAATTTCAGATAAATGAAATAGCAAGACTTTACAGGATACCGCCACACATGGTCGGTGACCTTGATAAGTCGAGCTTTTCGAATATAGAGCAGCAGTCCTTGGAGTTTGTGAAATACACACTGGACCCTTGGGTGATCCGGTGGGAGCAGTCGCTCCAGAGATCGCTCCTTCTGCCGGGAGAAAAGGGAAAGTATTTCATTAAGCTGAATGTGGACGGACTTCTCCGTGGGGATTATCAGTCGAGGATGAACGGCTATGCAGTCGGAAGACAGAACGGCTGGTTTTCTGCCAATGACATCCGTGAAATGGAGAACATGAACCCTATCCCTGATGAGGAAGGAGGCAACCTGTATCTTGTGAACGGTGCAATGACCAAACTTGCGGATGCAGGGGCATTTGCGGGAGCGGACAACGGACAGCAGAAGGAAGAAGAAAAACTCCCGGCACAGGAAAACAGCAGAAAGAGAGGTAAACGATGAAGCGGAAGTTTTGGAACTGGATAAAGAATGAAGATGAGAGCGTGCCTGATATGGAAAGGACGCTCTTTTTAAATGGCATGATCTCGGATGAAACATGGTACGGGGATGAAGTTACCCCGCAGCTTTTCAAGGATGAGCTGAATGCCGGAAGCGGAAATATCACGGTATGGATCAATTCTCCGGGCGGTGATGTGTTCGCAGCAGCACAGATCTACAACATGCTCCGTGACTACAAGGGAAGCGTGACCGTCAAGATCGACGGCATTGCAGCTTCGGCAGCATCCGTTATTGCGATGGCGGGAAATACAGTATGTGTATCTCCTGTGGCAATGATGATGATCCACAATCCTGCGACTATGGCAATGGGTGAGGCAAAGGATATGCAGAAGGCAATCGTAATGCTGAATGAAGTCAAGGAGTCCATCTTAAATGCTTATGAGTCCAAGACCGGGCTTACCCGTGCAAGGCTCTCGCACATGATGGATGACGAGACCTGGTTTAATGCCAAGAAAGCCGTGGAGCTTGGATTTGCAGATAAGATCCTTTTTGATTCCGATGAGGATGAGAAAAAGAAAGAGCCGGAAGAGCCGGAGAAAAAGCCGGACGAAGGCAGTGAAGGAGAGGAAGAGGAGAAAAAGGATGACGGGGAAAAGGAGAAGAAAAAGAAGCTCCCGTTCCAGCAGGATTCCATGATGTTTTCCACAAAGGCGATGAATGAATCGTTCCTTTCCAAGGTATCCCATACGGATGCCATGATACCAGTTAACCAGTTGGAAAAAAGACTGAGTCTTTTAACACATTAAGGAGGATTTCAAGATGAGTAAGATTTTAGAGTTAAGAGAAAAGAGAGCAAAGGCCTGGGATGCTGCAAAGGCATTCCTTGATGCCAAGAGAACGCAGGAAGGATTTGTATCCGCAGAGGATGCAGCCACTTATGACAAGATGGAAGCAGATGTCGTAAATCTCGGAAAAGAGATCGAGAGACTGGAAAGACAGGCTGCCATCGATGCAGAGCTTGCAAAGGCAACAAGCACACCGATCACCAATCAGCCGAATTCAAAGACTGACGGTGATACAAAGACAGGAAGGGCAACGGATGAGTATAAAAAGGCATTCTGGAACAGTATGAGAAACAAGATGTCATACGAAGTACAGAATGCCCTTTCCATTGGTACGGATTCCGAGGGCGGATATCTCGTACCGGATGAGTATGAGAAGAAACTCGTGGAAGCACTGGAAGAGGAAGTATTTTTCCGTAACCTTGCAACCGTCATCAAGACTTCAAGCGGTGACCGCAAGATCCCTATCGTCACATCAAAGGGCGAGGCAGCATGGATCGATGAGGGCGGACAGTTCCCTGAATCTGATGACAGCTTCGGTCAGACATCCATCAGTGCTTATAAGCTGGCAACCATGATCAAGGTGTCCGATGAACTCTTAAATGACAGTGTGTTCAATATTGAGCAGTATATTTCAAGGGAGTTCGGAAGAAGAATCGGTACAAAGGAAGAGGAAGCATTCTTTATCGGTGACGGCAAGGGAAAACCTACCGGAATCTTCAATGCCACAGGCGGTGCAGAGACAGGGGTTACTGCCAATAATACTTCCATTACATTTGATGATGTCATGGATCTTTATTACTCCCTGCGTGCTCCATACCGTAACAAGGCAGTGTGGCTTCTTAATGATTCGACCGTAAAGGCAATCAGAAAGCTGAAGGATGGAAACGGAAATTATATCTGGCAGCCGTCCGTAAGGGAAGGAGAGCCGGACAGGATCCTCAACCGTCCGTACCGCACATCCATTTATGTGCCGGAGCTTGCAGCAGGAAGCCGTGTCATGGCATTTGGTGATTACAGTTATTACTGGATTGCTGATCGTCAGGGCAGAAGTTTCAAGAGACTGAATGAGCTTTATGCTACAACGGGTCAGGTCGGATTCCTTGCTTCCGAGCGTGTGGACGGCAAGCTGATCCTTTCCGAGGCAGTTAAGACACTTGATATCAAGGCTGCCGGAAAGTAGGTGGACGGATGTTCGTAACGCTTGAGGAAGCCAAAGGTTATCTCAGGGTCGATTCGTCAGACGAGGATGATCTCATCCTCCGTCTGATGGAGACATCCGACAGCCTGATCTTAAATGTGACAAGACGTACACGGGCAGGACTAAAACGGCATGAGGCACTTATCCGTACTGCGGAACTGTATGCCATTGCTTATCTGTATGAGCACAGGGAAGAAGCCGATCATAAGACAATGACGGAAACACTGAAATATCTGCTCTTTGGGATCAGGAAGGAGAGATTCTAATGATTGAACTCATGCGTGAGAGGATCACGATACAGAAAAGCAGTACCAAAACAGATAAGACGGGAAACCACATGCTTGTGTGGGAAGATCATTATAAGTGTTTTTCCTATGCAAACAATCTGTCCGGTAAGGAATACTGGGAAGCAAAACAGGTCAATGCAGAAACAGAACTGGATTTTATTATCCGGTACTGCAGTGAGGTGTCAGGACTTGATACGGAGCATTACCGCATAGTTTTCCGTGGAAGACTTTATAATATTACATTCGTTGATAACGTGCAGTACAAAAACAAATCAGTAAGGATAAGGGCTGCCCTGATAAAGAGGTGATGGAATGGCAGAGAGAAGAACGACCGTTGACGGTCTTGCGGATGCAATCATGGACGGACTCAAAGAGTATGCAGACCTTGCAACGGATACGGTCAAGGATGCGGTAAAAGATGCCTCCAAGACGGTAAAGAAAGACATTCAGGCAAATGCCCCAAAGCGTACCGGCCGGTACAAAAAGAGCTGGACCGTGAAAAAGACAGCGGAAAGCAGTAATTCCCTCACGATGACTGTCCATTCCAAGGACAGATACCAGATCGCCCACCTGTTGGAGCATGGTCATGCAAAGCGGGGCGGCGGCAGGGTAGCCGGAAGGGAGCATATTGCCCCGGCAGAGGCAAAAGGAAACAGGGAGCTTCTGCTGAAGATTGAAAGGGGGCTGCGTTCATGACACATGAAGAAGTTGTGGTAATGATGGAAGAAATGAATCTTCCGTTTGCTTATGACCATTTTGTGGAAGGCGAATCCCCGGAACCGCCTTTTGCAGTATTTCTTTATCCGGGAAGCAGCAATTTCCCGGCAGACGGTAGGGTATATTATAAATCCAGCCGTCTGAATATAGAAATTTATACGGATTTGAAAAATCCGGAACTGGAATTTACAGTAGAAGCCGTGCTTGATCTGCACGGTATTTTTTATGAAAAAAGCGAAGTATGGATAGAAACTGAAAATCTGTATGAGGTGCTTTATCAGATGGAGGTATAGAAGATGGCTAATAAAAAGAACAAAGTCAAATTTAATATCTGCAATGTGCATTACGCACCTATTACGGTTGCAGAGGAAGGCACGGTCAGTTTTGGAACACCTGTACCAATGCCCGGTGCAGTATCCATCAGCATGGATCCGACAGGAGAGCCGGAATCATTTTATGCAGATGGTATTGAGTATTATGTAATCAACAACAATCAGGGATATGATGGTGACCTTGAACTTGCCATGATCCCGGAATCGTTCAGAACGGATATCTTAAAAGAGGAACAGGATGCCAATAAGGTGCTTGTGGAGAATGCAAATTCCGAAACAGGAAGCTTTGCACTTCTTTTTGAATTTGATGGTGATATCCGTAAGATCCGTCATGTACTTTATAACTGTTCCGCATCCCGTCCGACCATTGAGTCAAAGACTAATGAAGAAGATAAGGAAGTGCAGACAGAAACACTGACAGTAAAGGCAAGACCAATGGCAGACGGATATGTCAAGGCAAAGACAGGAGATTCCACGACAGATACAGTTTATAACAACTGGTATAAGAGTGTGTATCTTCCGGCTGCAACTCCGGCACTGGAGCAGCAGTCAGCAAAATCAACCAAGAGTGTATCATAGGGAGGACTAAGACATGGGTATCAGAAAGGATATAGAAATTGACGGACAGATGGTTACATTCAAGGCAAGTGCAGCCATTCCAAGAATCTACAGATTAAAGTTCCAGAGGGATATTTATAAGGATCTGGCAGTGCTTGAAAAGAGTATTGGAGATGGAAAAGAGGAATCATCAAACCTTGATATGTTTTCTCTTGAGATGTTCGAAAATATAGCATTTATTATGGCCAAGCATGCGGATCCAAGCATTCCGGACACACCGGAAGAGTGGCTCGATAATTTCAATACATTTTCAATTTATCAGGTCCTTCCGCAGCTTATTGAACTGTGGGGACTGAATGTAAAAACGGATGTGGAAGCTAAAAAAAACTTCGTCCGACAGAGCGTGAAATGACAACCCCACTGTTTCTGTTGCGATGCGTGCAGTTAGGTTTATCGATGGCAGATCTTGATATGCTGTCGATAGGCCTTATCAATGATATGTACAGCGAGAGCCGGAACGATGATTATAAGTATGCTGAGCTTGCCACACAGGAAGACTTCGACCGATTCTGATTGAGAGAACAGTCTTTTTCTGTTATACTTATCTACAGAAAAAGGCTGGGATATTCTCAGCTACAAATCGTTATTTGTGAAAGCAAAAAAAATTCAAACAGCCTCATTGCATGGCTTATAAAAACAGGCTATGCTTAAAGCAGGAGGTGGCTATTATGGCAAATGAAGATAAAAAAGATTTCAACGCTATGTTGCATGACAGTAAGGACATGCCTAAGTTTCAGACGATTACGGATGAAAAGAGCATAGAAAAATATGGTGGGGACAGAATGTACTTTGCACCGCCAATCGACTATGACAGAATTATGAAGTGTGTTCCCTATGGAAAAGTAATTACTGTTGGGAAAATTCGTGATTACTTCGCAGAACAAAACGGCGCAGATTTTACAGAGCCTATTACGGCGGGAATTTTTGTATCCATTGTAGCTTGGGCAAGCTATCAGCGCTCTGAGGATGAAACGCCTTATTGGAGAACGCTGAAAGCAAATGGAGAGTTAAACGCAAAATATCCTGGTGGTATAGAAGCACAGAAAGAAAAATTAGAAGCAGAAGGGCATACAATTATTCAGCGGGGGCGCAAAAATATCAGTTATTATGTAAAAGATTATGAAAAGGCGATGTTTGAATTGAATTAGACAGCTTCAAGTTTGCAACACTGACAATTTTATAATATTACATAGGACATCCGTCAGAAATGGCGGGTGTTTTTATTTTATTACGGAGCAGGAATGCTCCTTTTTTTGTACCCATTTTTAGGAGGAGGTGAGAGGAATGGCAAGCCGTATTCAGGGTATCACGGTAGAAATTGGTGGTGATACAACCAAACTGCAGAATGCACTTAAAGGCGTGAACGGACAGATTAAGTCTACCCAGTCACAGCTTAAGGATGTAAATAAACTTCTGAAACTGGATCCGGGAAATACGGAGCTTCTGGCACAGAAGCATAAGCTGCTTGCGGAAGCGGTCGGTGAGACAAAAGAGAAACTGGCAACCCTGAAGACGGCAGCAGAACAGGCGAATACTGCACTTGCCAATGGCGAGATCTCACAGGAACAGTATGATGCCCTTCAAAGGGAAATCGTGGAAACGGAACAGGACTTAAAGAATCTGGAAACACAGGCCAACCAGTCGGCAACGGCAGTACAGAAAATTGCAACAACGGGCGAGAAGTTAAAGACGGTTGGGGACAACATTTCCTCTGCCGGGCAAAAGCTTCTCCCGGTAACAGCCGGAGTGACTGCACTGGGTACGGCATCCGTAACGACCGCAGCCAACTTTGAATCTTCCATGTCACAGGTACAGGCAACAATGGGAATCACCAAAGATTCTATGTCCAAGGTCAACGGGCAGTCGGTAAATACGATGGATACCCTTTCAAAGCTGGCAAAGAAGATGGGTGCAGAGACGGCCTTTTCCGCATCTGAGTGTGCGGAAGCATTGAATTACCTCGCCCTTGCCGGATACGATACACAGCAGATGTGTGATACACTGCCGACCGTTCTTAACTTGGCAGCAGCCGGAGATATTGCCCTTGCTGATGCTTCGGACATGGTAACGGATGCGATGTCTGCCCTTGGAATGGGTGTGGATGAAGCAGAAACAATGGTAGACCAGATGGCAAAGACGGCATCTACCACGAACACATCGGTTGCACAGCTTGGCGAAGGAATCCTTACCATTGGTGCGACTGCAAAATCCATCAAGGGCGGTACGGCAGAACTGAATACCGCACTTGGTATTCTTGCAAATAATGGTATCAAGGGTGCAGAAGGCGGTACACACCTCCGTAATATTATCCTGTCCTTACAGAATCCTACGGATAAGGCAGCAGCCCAGATGGAAGCCCTCGGACTTTCCGTATATGATTCTGAAGGAAACATGCGGTCAATGAATGATATTCTTGGTGACCTCAATAAGAGCATGGATGGAATGACATCTGCTGAGAAGTCAAATATCATCAGCACCATTTTCAATAAGACAGACCTTTCTTCCGTAAATGCCCTGCTTGCAAATACGGGAGAAACATGGGACAGTTTACAGAAGTCCATCACGGACAGCGGTGGTGCTGCACAGCAGATGGCAGATACACAGCTTGATAACTTACAGGGACAGATCACCATCTTAAAGTCAGCACTGGAAGGCCTGGCTATTTCATTTGGAGAACTCCTGATGCCGGCCATTAAACAGATAGTCGGATGGGTACAGAAGTTTGTTGACTGGCTGAATGGACTGAGCGAGGGAACAAAAAAGACGGTCGTTACGATTGCACTTCTGGCAGCAGCACTCGGCCCCGTTCTTATCGTGATCGGCAAGGTAATATCCGCAGTCGGCACGATCATGACAATCGTTCCGAAGATTGCCGGAGTCATCAATACGGTAAAAGGAGCATTTGCAGCACTTAATACTACAATGCTTGCAAATCCAATCGTTCTTATCATTGCAGCAATAGCAGCTCTTGTGGCTGCTTTTATTTATTTGTGGAATAACTGTGATGGATTCCGTCAGTTCTGGATAGACCTTTGGGAGAATGTAAAACAGGTAGCCATCACGGTATGGAATGCCATAAAAGCGTTCTTTTCACAGGTATGGGAAGCAATCAAGATGATATTCTCGACCGTGTTTGAAGTGATAAAAACGCTGGTAACCACTTATTTCAATCTGTATAAAACCATCATTGAAACGGTATTCAATGTAATAAAGACCGTCATTACTACGATCTGGAATGCAATCAAGGGCGTGTTTACTACAGTTTTCAATGTGATAAAAACTCTGGTCACAACGTATTTCAATATCTATAAGACCATTATCCAGACGGTGCTTACCATTATCCAGACGGTTATCACGACCGTGTGGAATACGATAAAAACGGTCATTACCACAGTTCTGAATGCGATAAAGACCATCTTTTCCACGGTATGGAATGCAATAAAGACGATCATCAGTGCAGTGGTAAGCGGAATCAAGGGACTGATCACGGGAGATTTCACTGCAGTCAAAAATTCCATTACCACGATAATGAATACGATAAAGAGCACCATTTCCACTATCTGGAACACCATCAAGTCCACCATCTCCACGGTTCTTGGTGCAATCAAGGGTGCAGTCACATCCGTATTTAATGGAATCGTAAATGCAGTGAAGGGGGCAATGGGAAATGTCTTAAATGCCGTAAAATCAGGATTTTCCAATGTAAAGAGCCACATCACGGGTCTGGCTTCACAGGCATTTACATGGGGTAAGGATCTCATCATGGGAATCGTAAACGGCATCAGGAGCTGCATCGGTGCAGTCGGGGATGCAGTAAAGAGTGTGGCTGACAAGATCAAGTCATTCCTTCACTTCTCCGTGCCGGATGAAGGCCCTCTTACTGATTATGAATCATGGATGCCTGACTTTATGGGCGGACTTGCCAAGGGAATCGAAAAGAGCCGTGGAATGATCCAGAAAGCAGTCAGCGGGGTTTCTTCCGACATGGTCATCAATCCAAAGGTCAGCGGGGTGGAAAACATGACAGGAAACCCTACGGCACAGCAGACGGAAAGCATTTCAGGAATGCTTTCTGCAATTACTTCTGCAATCCGGGATGTTAAGGGAGACAGCGGTGACATTGTCATTCCTGTATATCTGGGCGGTACGATGCTCGATGAGGTTATTGTATCGGCACAGCAGAGGGCAAATTTAAGAAGCGGAGGAAGATAGCATGGCATATATACAGTATCTTGTTTTTAACGGCCGTTCCCTTCCAAAGCCGGATTCTTATGACGTGGGACTTTCCGATGTAGAGGCAGATTCCGGCGGGGAAACGGAAGCCGGAACAACACAGAGGGATGTGGTAAGGACGGGAGTGGCAGACATTTCCGTCTCTTTTTCAGTATCACCGAAGTGGGTAAAACTTCTGACGGTATATTCCAAACTGCCGAAGATCGCAGTGGAATATTTCGATACGGAAACCTTGGACTTAAAAGAAGCAGAAATGTATATTACTGGATTTAAGGCAAAGCTGGAAAAGGATACATCATACAAAGGTCTGTGGACGGTATCTTTTTCCCTGAAAGAAATGTAGGAGGCGGATACGGTGTTTGAGGTATCAGAAAAATTCAAGAATGCCGTAAGGCAGAATACAAGAAAATATGAATGGTACGGGACCATCACGACAAAAGCCGGAAAGGAATATCCGTTTACGGCTAAGGATATCGTGAAAGGTTCCGGCTACATAAAGTGGCAGTGCTGCAGTAATACGGAGATAGAACTCGGAACGGTTTATGCTGCTGAAATGGGAATCAGCCTGTTTTCGGAAATCGACCGTTATACCCTTGAGGATGCAGAGGTAAGGCTTTATTACCGCCTGACACTTCTGGATGGGACAAAAGAGACCATACCGATGGGAATTTATGAGATCTCCGAAGCAAACAGGAAGGTACGGACATTGGAACTGAAAGGCTATGATCATATGCTCCGGTTTGAAAAAACGCTGAAGCTGGATTCTTCAAGCGGAACGCCATATCAGTTTCTAAAGGCTGCGTGTGATGCATGTAAGGTTGAATTGGCACAGACGGTTGCGGAGATCAACGCCCTCCCAAATGGAAAAACCACCCTCGGTGTTTATTCTGATAATGACATGGAAACATTCCGTGATCTGATCTTTTATGTGGCACAGGTGGTAGGCTGTTTCTGCCAGATAGACCGGTATGGAAAACTGGTTCTCAAAAGATATGGAAATGAGTCCGTATGGAATGTGGAGCAGAAGGAAAGGTTTGACAGCAGTTATTCGGATTTTGTTACAAGATATACTGCCGTGTCATCCACGAACCAGATCAGCCAGACGGCAGAGTATATTGCAATGGAAAAGGATGATGCCCTTACAATGAACCTCGGTATCAATCCGCTTCTTCAGTTCGGACTGAAATCCGTAAGGGAGAAAATCCTGCGGGAAATCCTGACGGCACTGCAGAAGATAAATTATGTCCCGTTTGACAGTAACACCATAGGAAATCCGGCAATGGAAGTCGGTGATATCCTTAAGTTCTCAGGCGGTCATGCAGACGAAACAAAAATAAGCTGCATTACAAGCATCGAGTGTAAGATCTACGGAAAGATGACACTGAAATGCGTGGGTAAAAATCCGAGACTTGCGTCTGCCAAGAGCAAGAACGATAAGAACATTACGGGTCTTATCAATTCCGTGGAAAGCGGAAGGACCATTATTTATAACTTTGTAAATGTTGCCCCGTTTGAAATAGGACAGCCACTGACGAATGTTATGGATATTGATTTTACTGCAACGGAGGACACAACGGCAGCGTTCCAGTGCGAGATGCTTCTCGAAGTAATAAAGCCGGAGGATGCCACTGCAGATGGAGAAACGGAAGAAGAAAACCCGGAGCCGGAACTTCCGGAGCTTTCCATCATATACAAAATAAATAATGAAACCATTGATACCTTTATGCCGACAAAGACCTGTCTGTATGGAAAGCATATTATGACATTGTTTTTTCCGATATCAAAGGTCATAGAGAACAGTTCAAATACATTTTCCATGTATCTAAAGATATCATCAGGGAGCGCAAAGATCGGTGAGGCACAGATCAGGGCAACCATCAGTGGTCAGGGACTCGCAGCAGGACTGGGAGACTGGAATGGACGCATCAATATCAATGAGAATATTGGAAATATCAGCATTACGGATGTACCGTTTGTGGCTGATGTGTTTAAGGATACGGCATCCGTAACATTCCCGTCCCAAAAGACACAGGGACTGACACAGACAATCGGAAATATTCCGATTGCTGACCAGAACTATGAAGCGGATGCATTTACGGATCGTGCATGGATCACGGAGATCCTCCGAACCTTTGTACTTACAAGCGTGCGGGGAAATCCGAATTATAACGGATATATCACGGTCAATACGGAAGAACGGTTCATGCTGCGGAAACGGTATGTACAGAAGTCAGGACCGGAATCCCTCGATCACGGATATGCAGAAGACCTCGTGATCGATATTTCATACTTCACAAGGGTGGACGGGGTGGAAGTCAATGGTTATACCGCAGCAGTCCGTCCGCAGTTTGTAATCACTACGGCAGAGACTTCCGTTAAATTTCCAGATACCATTACCGTTGAAAACGGGTTCTTTGAACTGAAAGCAGTAACTGAACAGACACAGGAAGCCGTGACGGATGAAGTGGATGAAGGTTTTCTGGAAAGGACAACGGTTGATATATCCGGCTTTGACGGAGTGAAAGGAGTGGAATTTACACTATGAACTATGACAATATAAATGATATTTTTTCGGCCGGTATCACCAACATGACCTGTCTGTTACAGGACAGCAACAACTATGATGGCGGTACGCTTACCGTGAGCGGTGCGGATTTTTTCACGTTCCTCGGAAAAGCCGTGCCGTATATTTATGCACATGGTGATTCTTACTGGGGAATCGGCAGTGATGCCACGCACCTTAAAGTGGATAACCGTGATACCAGAATGAGATCGCTTTACAGGGAAGAAGGGACTTTATACAGTTATTACCGTTTCCTGAAAATACGGTGGGAAGGATGGTCGCATTACAATGCATCCGGGGCGGACTACCAGCTAAAGTATGACCTCCTGTTCTGGGACACGGGGGATATTTCCCTTCATATGATTTCTGTTCCTGTCCAGTGCTATGATGGCGGTTTTGGGTTTAGTGCAGACAAGAACTATACTTTCACAAAGCCCGATGCAGCTTCCCCGGATATTACTTTCCAGTATTATGCGGACAGTAAGACCTTTGAAGTGAAATACACACCGATTGACCTGTTGGTCCCGTTTAAACTCCTCATAAAAGACGGGGACGGAAAACTGTATACGGTGGAGAACCAGATCATAAATGAGGAGCTGTCAGAAACAGCGGATGTGCTTGTCGGACTGGAAGAAACAGAAGTCAATGCACTTTTGTTTAAAAAATATGGATTTGCAAAGATGCCGGAGTGGAATCTGATAAAAGGGCTGATACTTCCTTCCGTATTAAGCTGGAGTGACAGCAGGGCATTTCCTCTGAATGCCGTGATCACGGGAACACCGCCAAAGCAGTATATTGAATGCATGGCGGATCTTTCGGACGGCACGGTTATTGGAATCAAGGCACTGAATGCAGAATATGAGGGAGAAATCACGGTACAGTACAGTTATGACGGGGAGACCTTTACGGATGAAACCCCGATGGCGGATTTTCTCACCATGAATCTGGATGAATTGTATGCCAGACTGCTGGAAGCAAAGACGATAACCTTCCGTTTCTGGCTTGCGGGCGATGCAACGCTTACATCCTTTATCATGAATTATAGAAATGGAGATGATGACGATGCTCAAGGGAACAACAAGAATAGAACTTACTGATGTAAATACGGGTGAGGTGGAGACTTACCAGAACAGCAATATGGTCACCAATGCACTAAGGGACATCCTGAAACCGCTCGGACTTTCCAAAAGACCGAACAGGTTCTTAAATGAGTTTGTGCCGTATTATGAAAAACTGCTCGGAGGAATCCTGTGCTTCGACAGGGAGATACCGGAGAATGCGGATGGATATTATCCCCCGGCAGATGCAAACCTTGTCGGCTGTGCTTCACATGGAATGCAGAACAACACAAAGAATACCTTCCGTGGCGGATTCAACCAGACAGAATCGGAAGTAAATCTGAAAGACAGGTATGTGAAATATGTATATGATTTTGCAACCAGTCAGGCGAACGGCACGATTGCCAGCATCTGTCTTACACACAGAAATGGTGGTCTTACATCATACGGCAGTAAAAATACCAGTCCAATCAGGGACAATTTACTGATGCAGTCCATTGCAGAAGACAATCTTCAGTATGTGTACCCTGACAGAACAGGGGCAAGCACGAGCAGCAGATATTCTGGTATGACGATTGGAAAAACAGAGCTGATATTCCTAATCGACAGGGCAAAGGACTGTGTGTATTATTTCAAGGTGGCAGATAAGAACCATATCCACATCACAAAAAGACGTGCATTTTTAAAGACGGTGTCTATTCTTGATAATATTTATACCACGAAACCGCTTATCGAAGAAATCGAACTGGCGGAGCTATCCTCGGAACTGCAGATAGGCTACTGGTCATATAATTATGATCCGTCAAATGATTGTCTGTATATCTGCACGAGCAGCAACAGCAGGACTGCCCCAGAGGGAAAGTTTCTTATAACGGAAATAAAAGTGGACACTTGGAAAATCAAGCAGTATGAAATAACAAACACTACGGATAAATATCTCAGGACGGAAGGAAACTGGGGAATGTTCGTTACCGAAGGCTATCTTCTGCTGAGGGGATATGATGCCCCGTATGATGTGTATAAAATCCAGATCACGAATCCGGCCAATGTTGTAAAGCTGAAGCGGACCAATGTGACCAACATCAATGGCGTGCCAAAGTTCGTGATCAACGGACGGGTTTATTACGAATACAGTTATGAACAGCTTCTGATTGCGGATCTGGCAACGAATGAGATCATGCCACCGGAGACACAGACATTGTTTAATTCCAGTTATACGATGAGCGTGACTCCTGTAAGAAATGAACCACTCATTTATTTTTGTGATTATGGCACATGGTCAACGTCCGGCTGGTACATGATGTGTAATTATCTGGCAACCATCAATAACCTTGATGCCCCGATTACCAAGACGGCAGATAAGACAATGAAGATAACCTATATCTTACAGGAACAATAAAATAATTTTCGGAAATCGGCAGTTATCCATTACGGGTAGCTGCTTTTTTCATACAAAAAATCAAAGGAGGACAAGACGATGAAGGAATTCTGGAATGCGGTACAGTTTGTATTTACGGCAGTCGGGGGATGGCTCGGCTATTTCCTTGGCGGATGTGACGGCCTGCTTTATGCACTGCTTGCGTTTGTGGTGATTGATTATATCACGGGAGTGATGTGTGCAATCAGTGACCAGAAGCTGTCCAGTGCAGTCGGTTTTAAGGGAATCTGCCGTAAGGTGCTGATTTTCCTTATGGTCGGCATTGCAAACATTATGGATGTACATGTCATCGGCACCGGAAGCGTGCTTCGGACGGCAGCCATTTTCTTCTACATCTCAAATGAAGGGATATCCCTTCTGGAGAATGCATCCCATCTGGGACTGCCTGTTCCGGCAAAGATAAAAGCCGTTCTGGAACAGCTCCATGACAGGGCAGAAGATGACAAAGACAACGGGGAAGGGTAGCACCTTCCCTCTTTTATTACAAAGAATTGGAGGATTATATTATGAGTCAGAAATTTGGAATTGACGTAAGCAGATGGCAAGGCAGTTTTGACTTTGCAAGAGCTAAGAGTAAGGAAGGCGTAGAGTTTGCCATTATCAAAGCCGGAGGTGCGGATTCCGGGCTTTATAAGGACAGCCAGTTTGAGGCAAACTATAAGAAATGCGTGGAATGCGGACTTCCGAAAGGGGCATATTTTTATGGAAATGCCAGAAGTACTGCAGAAGCAAAGAAAGAGGCTGGATATTTCTATTCACTCCTTAAGGGAAAGAAATTCGAGTACCCGGTCTTTTATGATGTGGAGGGCAGTATGATCACAAAGAACGACAGGAACACACTGACACAGATCATCAAGGCATTCTGTTCAGAGATGGAAGCAGCCGGATACTGGGTTGGCATTTATTCATCCGAGTCATTTTTTAACAGCGAGATGAACGATGGGGAGCTTACCCACTACACCCACTGGGTTGCCAGATGGGGAAAGAGCAAGCCAGCCCCGGCAAGCGGTGCGGAAACACAGATCTGGCAGTTTGGCGGTGAGACGAACCTTATCCGCAGCAATAAGATCAACGGACAGACCTGTGATCAGGATTACTGCTATGTGGATTTCCCGGCAAAGATCAAGGCAGCAGGACTGAATGGTTATGCCAAGGGAAACAGCAGTGCTCCGGCTCCGGCAAAGAAATCAAACGAGGAGATCGCAGCAGAGGTCATTGCCGGAAAGTGGGGTAATGGCACGGAAAGACAGAACCGTCTGTCTCAGGCGGGATATGATTATTCTGCCATCCAGAGCATCGTGAATAAAAAGCTCTCTCCATCCAAGAAATCCGTGGATGAGATCGCAAGGGAAGTCATTCATGGTGACTGGGGAAACGGAACGGAGCGTAAGAACCGGATCAGTGCTGCCGGATACGATTATTCTGCAGTGCAGAAAAGGGTAAATGAACTCCTAAAATAAGGATATGGCTGATGGTCAGGAATGGCTGTCAGCCGTATTTTTTTCCTTTTATGCCAAGGAAAGAAAGGTGAAAGGTATCGCAGATTGTACTTGCTATTATTGGCTTTCAGAGTGATATATAGACTACCCAAAGAGAAAGGAGTGGCAGAACTTGGAGATTCAGATAAGGGAAGGAAACAGGGAACAGAAGAGAAAATTAAGAGTCTGTGCTTACTGCCGTGTATCAACGGATGCGGATGAACAGGAAAATTCACTGGAAAACCAGATAAGGCATTATGAAACAGTCATAAAAGCGACCCCGTCTTATGAATATGCCGGAGTTTATAGTGATTTTGCCATATCAGGGTTCAAGGAAAAAAGACCCGGTCTGCAGAAGATGCTTGCTGATGCACAAAAAGGGAAGATAGACCTTATATTAACAAAATCGGTATCACGTTTTGCAAGAAACACCTCAATCGTTCTGGAAGCTACACGAAAGCTGAAAGAACTGAATGTAGGTGTTTTTTTTGAACTTCAGAATATCAATACGCTGTCAGGGGAAGGTGAGCTGATGCTTACGATACTGGCGGCATTTGCACAGGCAGAAAGCGAAAGCGGAAGTGCCGGGGCAAAGATGGTGTACCAGAGAAAATATGAAGCTGGTATTCCGGTACAGTACCTTGAGCGTTCTTTCGGATATACGAAAGACGAAAGGGGAGTCTATATCGCAGATGAATCCGAAGCGGTGTGGGTCAGAAAAATATATGAAATGGCAGCAGACGGTTATACCCCGGCAGCCATTAAAAGATATCTGAATGAAAACGGGGTAAAGACCGTGGGCGGTACAAAGTGGAGCGACAGCACAGTGTTCCGCTTGATTGAAAATGAAATCTATAAAGGTGATTACATCATGCATAAGCATTTTGTGAATGAAGAAAGAAAACTGGTGAGAAACAGGGGAGAAGTAGATGCATGGTATATCGAGGATGACCATGAAGCAATTGTTTCCCCCGAACTCTGGCAGAAAGCACAGGATGCCATTGAAGCAAAGCGGGATTATCTTGCCGAAGGATCTGTTATTGAAGATTTTACGGAAGAGAACTACCCATACATGAACAGGATATTCTGTGCAAAATGCGGACATCCGCTTTATAGACGCATCTATAGTAACGGCAACAGACTGAACTGGGGGTGCAGCGGTACGAAGCGGCATGGGAAATCATTCTGCGAAGGGATAAACATTCCGGACGGGGTGCTTCGGAAAGCATGGCATTTTGACGGAAATATGTATATTGATGAGAAACCTTCTGTAAAGGGTACAAAGGAATTCACCTATCTGAAGGAGAGTTCATGGAAAAGAAGGCATAAGAAGAAAGTGCCGGAAGCAATACCGGAAAATACGGAAGAAGCATATCCGTACAGAAAGAAGATATTCTGCGGACTCTGCGGAAGCAGACTGGTTCGCCATGTAAATCCGAAAAGCCATAAGGTCATATGGATATGCAACGGGGCAAAACGAAAAGGAGTGGCATTCTGCAGGGGGACAAGGATACCTGACTCCGTTATCAGGGGATGGGGAGAAATCAAAAAAGATATTTATATTCAGAGAAAGGACGATAAGAATGGCAAGAAGCGTTACAGTTATACCAGCAAGAAACCGACAGCGTGAAACAGGACGCAGGGCGGTACAGGAAAAGAAAATAAGGGTGGCAGCCTACTGCCGTGTTTCCACGGATCAGGAAGACCAGCTCCACAGCTTTGAAGCACAGGTCGATTATTACACCAAATATATCAATGACCATGAAAATTATGAAATGGCGGGCATCTATGCGGATGAGGGTATTTCAGGAACCAACACAAAGAAAAGGGAACAGTTCAAAAGGATGATCGCAGACTGCGAAAGCAGTAAGATAGACCTTGTCATTACAAAGTCCATCAGCCGTTTTGCCAGAAACACGCAGGACTGTCTGGCATATTCCAGAAAATTAAAGAACCTTGGAATCGGCATCATATTCGAGAAGGAAAACATCAACACCCTTGATTCCACGGGCGAGCTTCTGTTCACAATATTAAGCTCGCTTGCCCAGGATGAGTCAAGAAATATTTCGGAGAACTGCAAATGGGGCATCCGCACCAAATTCAAGAATGGTGAGATGCATCTGAATACGTTCAAATTCTTAGGATATGATAAAGATGAGAATGGTAAGCTGGTCATCAATAAGGAACAGGCAAAAACGGTAAGACGCATCTACAGGGATTTCCTTATCGGCATCAATCCGGCACAGATCGCAAAGGAACTGACGGAAGAGAAGGTTTCGGGATGCAACGGACAGACGAAATGGTATCCAAGCACAATCGTGGGTATCCTGAAACAGGAAAAGCATATGGGCGATGCGCTTCTGCAGAAGACCTATACGGCAGATTTCCTTACCAAGAGACAGGTTAAAAACAACGGTGAGATAGCGCAGGTCTATGTAAAGGACAGCCATAAGGGGATCATAGATAAGCAGACATGGAATGCGGTGCAGGAAGAATTTGAACGCAGGGAACGGTTCATGGAAGCGCACGGCACGGACAGGTACAGTTACGGCGCGGACTGCATGCCGTTCTGTGAGAAGGTGTTCTGCGGGGAATGCGGAAGCCTGTTCACGAGACATTCATGGAGATCAAGGGGAATCGTACAGTGGCAGTGCAAGAACCACAGGAAAGATGGAAAAGTGGCATGCACGAATGCCTACGTTGATAATGCAGACCTTGAAAAGGGATTTGTAAAAGCATTCAACAGACTGGTGGCAGACAGGGATAAGCATATGGAAAGATGGCAGCAGATGAAGTCGGACGGGACACCGCTTGAAAAGATCAGGGCGGGGCAGATGATGGAAGCCGTGGGAAATGAACCTCTTACCAGATTCGTCCCGGAGATCGCACAGCTTGTCCTTGCGGAAGTGACGGTGCTTGGTGCAAAGAAATATGAGTTCTTCTTTCAGGAAGGCAGCAAGGTAAAGGTTTCCGTGTAGATCACCCGGAAACCCCGCTGTCATGAAGTCCAAACAGCTCCATCTGGCTGCTTTCACCGTCCGCATCCCCGGGTTCAGGAATGTCGGATGGTTCTTCTTCCATGTCCTTTTTATGCGGAAGTTTATGGGTATAAAGTTTATCCCAGGTAAGCGGATTCCGGCTTTTTTTGTTGTAGTATATCAGTATGGCTTCCGCAAATCCGAGTGAGCCGGAACGCCTGTCTTTTGCAGTGCGGGCGAGTTCCTTAATGGATATCCTACCGAGCTTTTCCTTAAATACATCATCTTTTATGGCATCACCGTAAGCATTCAGGAAACGTGCCAGTCCGTTCATCATGTTTGCACTGAAGGACTGGGATGCCCCTTCCCATGTGGCCGCAATGAGACGGATGACATGGTCGAGCATATGGTAGCCGTATTTGTCGTGGATGTTTTCCAGGGTTGCGACAGCACAGATACCGCCCGCGGTCGTGGTGGATGCGATGGTAAGGTCATAGGATTCCACCAGGTCACGGATGATGAGTTGTTTGTCATTGCCGGCCTCTATGTTTGCCATGAATATCTCATAAGGCAGCAGGGGCTTTACATATTTCATCTGGTTTGCAAAGATATCCGCTTCATGTTCATATCCGAGGTCATCGTATACCATGCACCACACGGGTGTCTCCCTGGATCCTGAAACGAGGGCAACAATCTCAATGGTGTGCTGTCCGTTGAATACATAGTTGATGCCGTTCCTCCGGCTGACCTTTACGGGATTTATCTGGTACAGGTCAAAGTTGGCGGCAGCACGCTGGACATGGTGCTGTGAGAGGTTGCGCTGGTATTCTTGGTTGGATACGAGATTCCTGATAGGGATCTGTTCAAAGTGTACTTTTGGGACGAACTGCATCAGGTCAATGGCCTGTGGCGTTTGTCCGGCTGTCTGTTCTTCTGTCATCTGGATCATCCTCCTCAAGCTGCGAAAGCAGTCTGGTTATTTTTCGTGTTAGGTTTAACAGTTGCATCTTCACTTCACGCCTTGCATTAACTGAGGTGGAAGGAAAATCTGTAAGCTCCATGGTCCTTGATATGGTCTTTGACCATGAAGGTATCGTAAATTTAAGGCTCTCGAGTTCCGCATCCGGGTCAGTGGCGGGCATCTGCTTTATTCCGGCTTCGGCACTTTCCTTTTCCCGTTTTATCCTTCTTGAGTCCGGTTTTCCGGTGGGAAGCCTCTGCCACCGGAGTTCGTGCCGGATCTGGGAGTATCCGATGCGGTCTATAGATCCGCTGTCCAAGAGCCTTTTCAGTCCGTTGATATCCTCAATGGGGAGACGGGAGAGTTCTATGATATTTTCATGGGATACACGGAGTTTTCCGTTTAATATCTTTTCTGCAATCTCCGGGCTTTTCCGTTTCAGGTCATCGACCGCACGGGCATAAATATCATATTTTGTCACGGTGGAAAAACCAAAATTAAATTCATTGCCTATGATGGTGGCAATATCCGTCTTACGGACATATTTCTGTGACACCTGTCCGTCTGCATTCAGTTCCGTGTCAGGATGTTTTTTCATGAATTCATCACTGGCGGTATTCATGTCCGCACGGAACAGTCTGCCTATCAGGTATTTTTTGTATTCCCCGGTAAGGTCTGTACGTTTGAGCTGTTCATGGCAGATAAAAGAGATTGCCATATCACGGCTTTCAAACATCATGCGCCGGATGTTGAAATGGATATCCCATTTTGTACAGATTTTATACCGCAGACGGCCGTCAAGTATGATACCGTTCCATACGCATACAGGCTCCTGGCATCCGTGGTCAAAAATGTTTTCTTCGAGTTCTTCCAGGTACTTTTCTTCCCTTGGCTGTATCAGCTCATCAAATTCCGGATTCATCTGAAGTTCCGGGACTGGTCTGTTGTTCATACTGATTCCTCCGTTCGGGTTATATCATCTACAAGCACGCATTCATTCATGGAAAAGCTGGCAAGACATTCTTTTGGATTCAGTGCACCGTAGATACGGTAGCTGCGGTTGTCCTCCAGATATATGCCCGTATGCCGTAATGCCTGTAAAAGTTCCGTACTGTATAATTCGTAACAGTAACGGCTGTCGGCTTTACTGTAGCGTACACGGTGGGCAAGGTAATCCTTATGCACACTTTTCCTTATGGCAATCATGCTGTCCTGTGGGTTTACAAGCAGCTGGATATACTCCGGGTCACCGAGCATATGGAGCGTGAGCTTGTGTATGCGTATCCTGTTTTTCTTTAAGTCAATGCATAGGACCGGCTTCAAAGAGGTTTCTCTGTTCATAATGCTGTTCCTCCTTTTCTGGATGTTCTGTTGTTTCTTCTTCCGGCTCAGCGGTGTTGTTTTCGGAGATGCCGAACACCGCATAACCGTCAAACATGTTGACCTGTAAACTGCTCTGGTGTTCCTCGACAGGCACACCGAACTGGTTCTGCCATTCTTCCGGATAGCTTGGCGTGCGGGACGCTTTTATCTTTCCGTCTTCCTTCTCCTCACGCACGAAGATCTCAGGCGTGGTGAGGTCAAAGACAAAGAGCAGTTCATTGTCTGACCGTATCAGCTTCCCAAGCAGTTTATAGCGGTAGGATGAATTCCATCCCATAAGCGACACGACCTTGGCAAAAAAGATACGGCAGGTGATCTGTCTGGGAGAGCGTTTTGCCGTTGCGGAACACCACCGGAAGGAATCCTTCTCATCCTCCTGGCATGGACGCACCGCCAGTTTCTTTTCATCCGGGTTTACGAGTATCTGCACGAAATCCGTATCCGGGAGCTTTTTTATGCAGGCGGTGTTTACGGATACCTTGCTGGAATTAAAAGTAAAGGACGGTTCATAGGTATGGGCAAAGAACTCGCCTCGGACGACCTGATACCCGTCATAGCTGAAAGCATCATCCTCGGTCACGGGAATGGTATTCTTTTCATCGTTTGTCTGTATGTTCATCTGTGTTCTCCTTCATATCTGACATGATCTGTTTAATATTCTTTTCGATGTCATTTTTACTGGTGACCTGTATATCAGTGTCGTTGTATGTTACTGGGGCATGGGAGGTATCCGGGTCTTTACGTCCGGTGAATCCGGCAAGTTCCTCTGCCTGTGCGTGGCTGTAATAATTGCTCCCAAATGTGTCTGCCCAGTCAGGCGGATAGGCTCGGACATTTCTCTGCTGGTTGTCCGTAAAGGGTTTTACGGCCGGATCCGCATCCGGTGCACCGACCATGTCATTGGGGATGAATATCTCCGGTTCGGAAAGGTTGAAGAGCAGTACGGCATCATTCCCGCTGCCACGTTTTACCCCCGTGATGCGGTAACGGCAGTCATCGTTCCAGCCGAGGAGGGAATAGAGCGTGGGAAGAAATGCAGTCCCGCTGATCTCACGTGGAGAGTTTTTGCCGTCTTTCTTTTTAGACCACTGCATGGCATTCCGGCAGTCTTTCCCCGCATTCCTTACGGCAAAGACCAGTTTCTTTGGATGTATGAGCAGTTCCACAAGCGTGCTGTCAAGTTTGCGGACGGCAGGAGCGGAAAAGCGGATATCTCCTTGGCTGAAGGTAACGGTTATACGGTCCGTGCTGTCAAAAAACTGTGAGCGTGCGATCTCATATCCACGCAGGTCAAATTCACCGGATTTTACTTCCACATGACTGGGAGACGGGCCGGACTGTTCCGTGCCGTCATAAACACTGGAAGATGCATTCATGTAATCCGTTTCCTTAAATCCCGCCCATCTGGGGTTGATGGATACAAAACCTTTCAGGACACCTCCCGGAATGACCTTCAGCTGCGGAAGAATCCCTTTGTTCCCATACTTGGCATTGCTGATCAGTCTCTGAACCGCAATAAAGTCATCCCTTGATATGATGGCTTCGTGATGGTCGCGCTTCCGGTACTGGGGACGGTTCTGCATATTCTTCTTTGATTTGTGATTGAGGTAATTCGGAGTGTAGGTCTTGTGTGCAAGGACATCACCGCAGTGCCTTTCGTTCTGCAGTATCTGAAGGATGGAACCGGGAGACCATACGGTGTTTCCCTTTTTGGTCTCGCAGCCGAGTTCCGTCAGGGTATCGGCAATCTCCTGACAGGTGCATCCGTTTAAGTACATCATAAATATGAGCTTTACGATCTTTGCTTCCCCTTCATTAATGATGAGGTTTCCGTCTTCATCATGGTCATATCCGAGGAGTATCGGTGTAAGGAAGATTCCCCTGCGGAAACGCATCTCAATGGATGCATTCATGATCTCACTTTTGGTATGGCTTTCTTCCTGTGCAAGTGTGGCCATGAAGGAAAGCACCATCTCACTTTTAGGATCAAAGGTGTTGAGCCTTTCCGTTTCAAAGAAAACACCGACAGGATGGGGGAGTGCGAGAAGCTCCCTGACATAACCGATGCAGTCCACCACATTTCTGGCAAAACGTGATACGCTCTTGGTCACGATAAGATCTATCTGACCTTTTTTGCAGTCTTCGATCATTAGCTTGAACTGGTCACGGTGCTGGAGTGAAGTGCCGGAGATGCCTTCATCCGCATAGATCTGCATCAGTTTCCAGTTCGGACTCTTACTGATGACATCATGGTAATGGTTCTTCTGCAGTTCATATGAGGATGTCTGTCTCGGATCATCCGTTGACACCCTTGCATATACGGCAACACGCTGTTCATTTTCCACTGCAAATATATCTTCCTGCGGAAGGGCAGGGATTACGTCAAGTTCATCCGGGTCGATACCTTTATAACGTTCCCTTATCTTACTTTTCTGGTCGGCAACTGAGCCGGCTTTCTGCTCGTTTTCGTTCATGACTTACCACCTTTATTTCTGTGCTGGATTTTATTATAAAATTTTCATGCTGAAATAAAATAGACTATACGGACAGCCATATCCCTATAGTCTATTTCAAAGAAAATTTATTTGTGTGAAAATAGTGTGCCTTTATCTGTGCCTGTCACTGGAAGCAAGTTCCCAGCCGTTTTTGTGCATGGTTTCAAGGCTTGCCTTTATAAGCTCATAGATGAATCTTTTCTCATTTTCCGAGCAGTCCTCCATGAGCATATCGATGTCTGTCTGGTATGCAGCCGGATTGTTCATCTGCACTCCGGCAAGCAGTTCATCCACGGTAATGCCGAGGGCATTCACGATACGGATGACAGATTCCAGGCTTGCTTTCCTTTTTGCATTTTCAATGTGGCTTATGTAGGAGACGGAAAGGTCGGTCATTTCCGCAAGCTGCGCTTGTGAAATATGGTTCTGCTCCCTTACTTCCTTGATACGGTATCCTATCTGCTTGTGGTTGACAGATATCTGCGTCTGATTCATAGATTGTACCTCCTGTTTTCTTTTTCTTACGCAAGGTAAATTATCTATCAATGAGTGCAAAAAGGTTGTGTAATTTAATAAAGCGTAATGGAGTAAAAGGAAAACAGGGGGGATGGGAAAGTGCGAAATATGTCGAACGATTTTTATTGAAGGATACTGATGCAGATGGTATGCTTATAACTGAAACAAGACGATATAAGAATGATGGAAACAAGGAAAATCAAGGTTCTGTCATGATACAAAACTGAACTGCATAAATCTGCCGTTCATATTTTTTTACCCAGATACTCCACTACACTAGAGTAATTTACGAAAGAAATATGGTTCTAATAATTCTTCTGCGTAACGGTTACAATATGTATATCGTACAGATAGAAGAGAGGTGTAATTTACTTGCGTACAGAGGAGTACATACCAAAGAGGGTAAAAGAATTATGCAGCAAGCATAAAGTCTCCAAATACAGACTTGCACAGCTCACGGATATGTCGCAGACAGCGTTGGCAAATATAATGAATAAGAAGAGCATACCTACAGTACCGACCCTGGAAAGGATCTGTGATGCATTCGGAATTTCAATCGCACAGTTCTTTGCCGGAGATGGTATGCGGCCTGACCTGACGGATGAGCAAGGTGAATTATTGGAGATATGGGATGACTTAAATGCGGATGAACGCAGAATACTGATGAACTTCGTAAGGACGCTGAAGAAGTAAGGGGAAGCAGTTTGATTGTATCTGACAAGACTGGCTTCCCTTTTTCTATGCATTCCTGTGACCACGGAAAGTGATGAGGATGTATATGAGAGTACAGGATCAGGAATTCAAAACAATGATCTACGATCTGATGAACGGACATTATGATCTGGATAAATTTGATTGTGAGGAAAGCAGTGTGGTAGAGAATGAATTTGAAGAAGGCAGATACTGTGAAAAACTCTACAGTGAAATGCTTGCAGCCTATGGAAGGATATGCCAGAGACTGCATGAGCAGTCCGGTGAGGACAGGGACGTGGAAATCATAATAAACAATCTGCTGGATATGGGCAGATACCAGAGCATGAAGATGTATAGTTATGGAGCATTCTTTACTGAAAAACAGAATCAGCAGTAAGACGGAACGCAAAAAATAGTGTGGCTACGATTTGACAGCCACGCTATTTTTTGTTACAAATATAGTGGTGTTATACGATACATATAACAGAGAGCCGCAAAAATGGTTTTGCGTGATTATACAAATCTCAAGAATAAGCAAATCTGGGGTGTTCAAAGGGGGTATATCCCCTAGTGGACTATCCCCCTTAGCATTGTATGCTGACTATCCCTTTATAATAAGAAGTTATGCCATCTATAAAAGACAGGGTAAAGCCCCAGACGGGACTACACATCAGCCTGTTGGGGCTGGGGCTTTATAATTTCCTGAAATGGATAGGTCTGGGAATCTGGCCTGCTGGGATGCTGGCGTTGGTGATCATGGTTCAGTATGGAATGATGACAGGAGGCGGAGTTTCCACAATGAGAGCTGTGACCATGTTTTTGCTGTCTGTAGGAGCGAAGATTGTCGGACGGATTTATGATCTGCCCACAGCCATGGCTGTGGCTGCAATCCTGATTCTTGTGGAAAGTCCGGCATATATGCTGGACGGGGGATTTCTGTTGTCTTTTGGTGCTGTGACAGGAGTTGGATGTATATGGCCATTGATATGGGAAGGAATGGAAAGAGCAGAAAAAAGGAAAAGCACAGGCGGAAAGTTCCGGCAAAGCTTTCTGGCATCTGCGGTAGTACAGCTTACCACACTTCCCATTGTGCTCTGGTTTTATGGGGAAGTGTCGGTGATAGGGATATTTCTGAATTTACTGGTACTTCCTACAGTGGGAGTGGTGCTGGGAAGTGGGACTGCAGCAACTTTGATGGGACTTTTCAGCCTGAGGGCATCCTGGCTGGCAGCTATTCCGGGCAGAGTGGTGCTTGGGGCCTATGAATGGATATGTATAGCTGCCGGAAGGCTTCCGTTTTGTACCTGGGTGGGAGGAAAACCGCAGATTTGGCAGATTGCAGGGTATTATTTGCTGATGGGTGGGAGCATATGGATATATAGAGTTTATTGTATGGGGAAAGAGAATTCCACAAGCTGAACGCAGATAAGCATTCCCTCGCTTCAAGTGCGTAGAGCACTAAGCGGTGGGTAAGGGGGGATGCTTATGTCAGTGGGAGTTGAAAGCTCCCACTGACAGGTCGCGAAGCGACTGCGTTCATGAGCAAGTAGCGAAGCGGATTGCGAATGTCCGCTTTACATTTATTATATTTTAGAGAGCGCAGTACTTTAAAATGATGTATGGAAAATGTAGAGATAGAATACAGAGGGTTCGTATACGCAGATGGAAGCTTCCAATGCTGTGTATCGGGATGTTAGGGTTTGGGATGTGGCTGCTGGGGTACAGGGCAAGACCAAATCTGCGAATCGCCTGTCTGGATGTGGGCCAGGGGGATGGCATCGTCCTGGAGATTGAAGGAACCTGGAATTTACTTATTGACGGAGGAAGCAGCAACAAAAGTGCTGTGGGACAGTATCAGATCCTGCCTTATCTGAAAAGCAGGGGCATATCCAGGCTGGATGGGATTTTTATTTCCCATACAGATGGAGACCATATCAGTGGTACAGAGGAAATTCTTGAGTATGTGGGGAAGGGGCTCACTTCCATAAGGGTCGATCATTTGATTTTGCCGGACTGGGAAGAAGAACCGGAAAATTATCTGAAACTGAGAGAGCTTGCGCAGACTGCAGATGTGCAGGTGTTTCAGGTAAAGGCAGGAGACAGGATCTGTTATGGAAATGCGCAGCTGGATATTCTCTGGCCGGAAAAAGGTGCTGTGGGGGAGGATGTGAATGAGGAAGCCATGGTGATGGAACTGGAATATGGGAAATTCAAGGGGCTTTTTACAGGAGACATTGGTATGGAAACAGAGAAAAAACTTCAGAGTGCCCACCGTCTGGAGGATGTGGATTTTCTAAAAGTAGCCCATCATGGTTCGCGGTATTCTACAGGCGAAGAATTTCTGAATGTAGTAAAACCAGAGCTGGCAGTAATTTCCTGTTCTGCCTCTAATACCTATGGGCATCCTTCACCGGAAACACTCCGCCGCCTGGAGAATGCAGGAACTGAAATCTGCAGGACAGACAGAAGCGGAGCAGTGATAGTGGAAGTAGATGAGGAAAAAATGAAAGTACAGAGGTTTGTTATTGACTGATCTTCAGATTTCCGCTAGACTGAAAGAAAATGAACAGAAATGGCTGGTAAAGACTATTGAAAAATATACAGGAAGACATTAAAACAGGGAATTTCAGAAAAGCATATCTTTTATATGGAGAAGAAGCTTATCTGAAGCAGCAGTATAAAACAAATCTGGAAAAAGCCTTGAATCCAGACGGAGATACTATGAACTTTGCGCATTATGAAGGAAAAGGCATTGATATCCGTCAGCTTATTGATCTGTGTGAAACTATGCCCTTTTTTGCAGACAGAAGAGTGATTATTCTGGAGGATACCGGCTTTTTCAAAAATAAATGTGAGGAACTGGCAGAGTACATGAAGGAGCTTCCGGATTATCTCTGTATGGTATTTGTAGAATCAGAGGTAGATAAGCGCAGCCGTATGTATAAAGCGGTGAAGTCCTGTGGGGCTATCGCGGAATTTATCAGACAGGATGAGAAAACATTGATGCGCTGGGCAGCCGGACTTCTGGGAAAAGCCGGAAAAAGAATTACACAGAGGGATATGGAGCTGCTTCTGACAAAAACAGGTACAGACATGGGGAACCTGCGCATGGAGCTTGAAAAGCTGATCTGCTACACAGAAGGACGGGATGTTGTCACTGGGGGAGATATTGAAGAGATTTGT
Source organism: Blautia difficilis (assembly GCF_014297245.1). Classification (NCBI taxonomy): domain Bacteria; kingdom Bacillati; phylum Bacillota; class Clostridia; order Lachnospirales; family Lachnospiraceae; genus Blautia; species Blautia difficilis. The sequence continues at coordinate 206,464 of NZ_JACOQG010000002.1, forward strand.
ACGACTCAGACCACGAACCGTATTTTCGATATGGTGCGTGCAGTAACGGAGAAAAATCAAAAACGGGCCCTGGAGCTTTATTATGATCTCCTTACTCTGAAGGAGCCTCCTATGCGTATTCTTTTTCTTCTTGCCAGACAATACAGACAGCTTCTTCTGGCCAAACAATTTACAGCTTCCGGTCTTGGGCAAACTGAGATCGCTTCTAAACTTGGAATTCCGGTTTTTGCCCTTCGCAACGTTCTTTCCTGCGCCCGGGCCTATACGGTCTCAGAGCTGGAATGTGCAGTAGAAGATTTTGTGGATGCAGAAGAAGCTGTAAAAACCGGCAGGCTGGAGGATAAGCTCAGTGTAGAATTGCTGATCATCAAATACAGTTCAAAAGCATAAAAAAAGACAGCCACATGACGGTGATGGCTGTCTCTTTTAATCATAAGCTTATAATTAAAATCTAAAATATATTATTATGCAATGCTGTTAACAGCTTTGGATAAACGAGCAACTTTTCTTGCGCAGTTGTTTTTGTGGTAAACACCTTTAGATGTAGCCTTGCTGATTGTAGAAACTGCATCCTTTAATGCTACTTCTGCAGCTGCTTTATCCTTGTTCTCTACAGCAACCTCAACTTTTTTGATAGAAGTCTTAACAGCAGATTTGATAGATTTGTTTCTAGCTGCTTTTGTTCTGTTTACTAAAATTCTTTTCTTAGCAGATTTAATGTTAGCCAATTCGTACACCTCCAATTTTATTCGATTTAAATGTCCTGTCATAGAAACAGACACGGGCGTTCCTATGAACATGCTTATATATATTATTACAGTTTTTTTGACTTGTCAATATATTTTTGGCCTAAAAATAAAGAAAAAATCATATTATTATAGAGAAAAATACAACATATTTGTGACAGTGTATAATTTATCATGAAAACGTGGAAAATGACAATGTAAAAATAAATTTGCACTTCGCAGGGAATCCAGTGTAAATGGCAATAAAGACTTTGAGAGTACATTAGATACACAGGAGGAAAATTATGTTGGGAAGTTACGAAATCCGGACAGACCTGGCACTGGAAGCCAGGGAGCAGTTTACAGAAAAAAATGTGGAAATACGGGGCGTAGAGGTTCTTGAGAATTATGATGAGGAAAAGGATATTCGGACTACAGTGGTAAAAATAACTACAGAAAACGGTGCCAAAGCAATGGGAAGACCCCAGGGAAACTATATTACAATGGAAGCCCCGGGACTATCCATGCCCGATGAGGATTACCACAGAGAAATTTCCCGGGAAATTGCCACACATCTCAGAAATCTGATCTCATTGGAACAGGAAACGTCCATATTGGTAGCAGGGCTGGGAAATTCGGCTATCACAGCAGATTCTCTGGGACCTCATGTGGTGGAAAATCTTCGGATCACAAGACATATGATCAAAGAATACGGATTAAAGAGTCTGGGAAAAGAACGGATGCACCGCATCAGTGGGATTATTCCCGGTGTAATGGCGCAGACAGGAATGGAGACTTCCGAGATCCTTAAAGGAATTGTGGCAGAGACCAAACCGGATGTGGTAATTGCCATAGATGCGCTGGCTGCCAGAAGTACCAGACGATTAAACAGAACCATACAGATCACAGATACAGGAATCCATCCGGGATCCGGCGTTGGAAATCACAGAATTGGTCTGACAGAGAAAAATTTGCAGACAAAAGTGATCGGGCTCGGAGTTCCTACAGTGGTAGATGCAGCAACAATTGTTCATGATTCCATGGCCCATCTGCTGGATGCCCTGGAAGAGGCCGAACGGAAGGAGTTTCTGGAGGAAATGATCTCACCTCATCTTCATACCATGTTTGTGACACCAAAGGATGTGGATGAAACTGTAAAATATTTAAGCTTTACTATTTCAGAGGGGCTGAATCTGGCTTTTTGCTGACAGGTCAGAAGTATATTTAAGGAAAGTTTGTCATAGGATTCTCCTGAGAGGTGATCATGTGACCAGATTTCAGAAAGCGCTTGGAATATTGCTGAGTCTGTGCTTTTTTACAATTCTGACAATTGTGCCAGAGCCTGTTTTTACAGGAAAAAATGTGTACAGGCATCTGCCACTGTATCGTTTTCTGGAAAAGAAATCCCGGGAAATAGACCAGTATGGTGATCAGAAAACTTATGAGGCCATTGCCAGTGAAAATGGAAAATATCTGAGACAAAAGGCGAAGGAAGAGCAAACTTCAATTTCAGAGAAGGAAAAGAAGAAAAATTCCAAAAGCAAGAAGAAGCAGAAAACAAAGAAACAGAAAACCAAGAAGACTGAAAAAAAGGATACTTCCCGGGAGACTATTTCAACAGCAGTTCCTGATCCGGCAATTGATCTGTCTCCTGATCTGCTGGCTGACTATGATTATCTGCTGGGACAGTTTTATATTGTAGATTCCAATACAGAAACCAATCCTGCACAGTTGAATGCCCAAGATTTTCTGAAACAGGATTTTGAAATTTCAAAAGACACAGATGTACCTCAGATCCTAATCTATCACAGTCATTCACAGGAAACATTTGCAGATTCCAGAGAAGGGGAAGAAGCGGATACTATTGTAGGAGTGGGGGATTATTTGGTACAGATTCTTACAGAAAATTATGGATATCAGGTTGTCCATCTCAAAGAACAGTTCGATATGGCAGGAGGGGAACTGGACCGCAGTGCTGCCTATGATTATGCCCGGGATTATCTGGAACCCTACCTTCAGGAAAATCCGGACATCCAGGTAATCATAGACCTCCATCGGGATGGTGTTCCCGAGGACCGCCATCTTGTAACAGAGATCAATGGAAAACCTACAGCTCAGATCCTTTTTTATAATGGACTGAGCTACACTACAGCTAAAGGTTCACTGGAATATCTTCCAAATCCATACATACAGCAAAACCTGGCATTTTCTTTCCAGCTGGAATACCAGGCAGCCCAATATTATCCTGAATTTTACAGGGGAATCTACCTTGCAGGCTATCGTTATAACCTTCATTTACGCCCCCGTTCCATCCTTCTGGAAGCCGGTGCACAGACCAATACTGTCCAGGAAGTAAAAAACGCCATGGAACCATTTGCTTACATCCTCAATAAAGTCTTGCAGGGATAAGAAGTAGATGACAAACCCTTCCCCCATATGCTATAATACAAAATTAGCAAAACCAACAACTACAGTAGATTAAGAAAGAACTTAGGAGGGAATTCCTGAATGATAGATCAGAGCAAAATCAGAAATTTCTGTATTATTGCACATATAGACCATGGCAAATCCACTCTTGCCGACCGAATCATCGAAATGACCGGAACTTTGACTGAACGTGAAATGCAGTCACAGGTACTGGACAACATGGAACTTGAAAGAGAGCGCGGGATCACTATCAAATCCCAGGCAGTGCGTATTGTATACAAAGCTAAAGATGGGGAAGAATATATCTTTAATCTCATTGATACCCCTGGACATGTGGATTTTAACTATGAGGTATCCCGAAGCCTTGCAGCCTGTGACGGTGCGATTCTGGTAGTAGATGCAGCACAGGGAATCGAAGCCCAGACACTGGCAAATGTATATCTTGCACTTGACCATGATCTGGATGTTCTTCCTGTTATCAACAAGATCGATCTGCCAAGTGCAGAGCCGGACCGTGTAGTAAATGAGATTGAAGATGTCATAGGTCTTGAAGCTCATGACGCTCCGAGAATCTCTGCCAAAACAGGACTTAATATAGAAGAAGTGCTTGAACAGATCGTGACAAAGATCCCGGCACCTCACGGTGATGTAGATGCACCACTGAAGGCACTGATCTTTGACTCAATCTACGATGCATACAAAGGCGTTATCGTATTCTGCCGTGTTATGGATGGACGTGTGAAAAGAGGCACCCAGATCCATATGATGGCAACAGGCTTTACCACAGAGGTTGTAGAAGTAGGATACTTTGGTGCAGGTCAGTTTATTCCATGCGAGGAACTGACAGCAGGTATGGTAGGCTACATTACTGCCAGCATTAAAAACCTTGGTGATACTCGCGTAGGTGATACAGTTACAGATAAGGACAGACCATGTGCAGAAGCACTTCCGGGCTATAAAAAAGTAAATCCTATGGTATACTGCGGATTATATCCTGCAGACGGTGCTAAATATGGAGATTTAAGAGATGCACTTGAGAAACTTCAGCTTAACGATGCTTCTCTTTTCTATGAGCCGGAGACTTCTGTAGCTCTTGGATTTGGTTTCCGCTGTGGTTTCCTGGGACTTCTTCATCTGGAAATTATTCAGGAACGTCTGGAAAGAGAATATAACCTTGACCTTGTAACTACAGCACCTGGTGTTATCTACAAGGTACACAAAACCAATGGTGAAGTTATCAATCTGACGAATCCAAGCAATCTGCCTGATCCGTCAGAGATCGAATATATGGAAGAGCCTATGGTAAATGCTGAGATCATGGTAACAACAGAATTTATCGGTGCCATCATGGATCTCTGTCAGGAACGAAGAGGACAGTATCTGGGAATGGATTATATGGAAGAAACACGTGCTCTTCTGAAATATAAACTTCCATTAAATGAGATCATCTACGATTTCTTTGATGCTCTGAAATCCCGTTCCAGAGGTTATGCTTCCCTGGACTATGAACTCTGTGGATATGAGAGAAGTGAACTTGTGAAGCTGGATATTCTGGTAAATAAAGAAGAGGTGGATGCCCTTTCTTTTATCGTACATGCAGATACTGCCTATGAGAGAGGCCGTAAGATGTGCGAGAAACTGAAGGATGAGATTCCGCGTCAGCTCTTTGAAATTCCCATCCAGGCTGCAGTCGGAAGCAAGATCATTGCAAGAGAGACGGTACGCGCTATGCGTAAGGACGTTCTTGCCAAGTGTTACGGTGGTGATATTTCCCGTAAGAAGAAACTTCTGGAGAAACAGAAGGAAGGTAAGAAGCGTATGCGCCAGGTAGGTAATGTGGAAATCCCGCAGAAAGCCTTTATGAGTGTACTGAAGCTGGATGATAAATAAAAACCGCACAGAAGAATAGAGGGTGTTTGGCATGATAAAAATAAATAGAAGGGCAGTGGTCATTTTACTGACAGGTTTATCCTGTGTTATCATAGCTGGCTGTGGAAAAAAGAAGGAATTGGATGCGGCTTCTTCCAAGGTGCTGCCTATTACTGTGGCGGCGCCTTCTAATACACCTACTCCTTCTGTGGAACAGGTGGACTCTGCAGCGGTTACTACAAACGGAAACCTGACAATGGTGAATGAATATCTGGCAGGGGAAAATGAAGAATAGGAAAGAAAATTCTCCCATGGAAATTTATATCCACATTCCGTTCTGTATCAGAAAATGTGATTACTGTGATTTCCTTTCAGGGCCTTCGGGACCAAAAGAGCAGGCTGATTATGTACAGGCTCTTTTGAGGGAAATACAGGCAGCAGAGGAAGGTGAAGGAAGGAGTGTATCCTCCATATTTATTGGAGGAGGCACTCCTTCTGTGCTGGATGAGAGACTTCTGGGAGACATACTGAGAGAAATCAGAAACAGATTTAAAATGAAAGAAGACGCAGAGATTACCATAGAGGTAAATCCGGGAACAGCAAATATTGGAAAGCTTCAGGCATACAGAGAAATGGGAATCAACCGATTGAGTATAGGACTGCAGTCCCCTGAGGACAGGGAGTTGAAAATTCTGGGAAGGATTCATAATTACGGGCAGTTTTTGGAAACCTATCAAGAGGCAAGGACAGTTGGATTTGACAATATTAACATTGATTTAATGAGTGCGATCCCGGATCAGACCTATGAGGGATGGGTGAAAAATCTGCGCACAGTTGCAGAATTGGAACCGGAACATATTTCTGCATATAGTCTGATCGTGGAAGAGGGGACACCTTTTGCTGCGCGGAAGCTTAATCTGCCTGATGAAGACACAGAATACAATATGTATGAGGCAACTGCGCAGATCCTGAAGGAATATGGGTTTGAACAGTATGAGATTTCCAATTATGCCAGAAAAGGCAGGGAATGCAGACATAACGTAGGCTACTGGACCAGACAGGATTACCTGGGATTTGGTCTGGGAGCTTCTTCTCTTTATGGAAAAGAACGCTTTGCCAATACGGCAGATATGAAAAAATATCTGGAAAACAGCAGAAATCCGGAAAAAATAAGGGAAAAAGAGCCCTCTCTCACAAGAGAAGATGAGATGGCAGAATTTATGTTTCTTGGGCTTCGCATGACGAAGGGAATTTCAAAGGCTGATTTTCAGAGGTGTTTTGGCTGTACAATAGAGTCAGTGTATGGAGAGGTTCTGGAGAAGTATGAGTCCATGGAATTGCTGTTGGAGAAAGATGGCAGGATTTTCCTGAGCAGGGAAGGAATCCATGTAAGTAATTCGATTATGGCAGAATTTTTGCTGTAAACAGCTTGACGAACAAATGTTCCTATATTATACTGGGAACAGAATTCGGAAATGAAGTGGTGAATGAAATACTATAAGAAACAGGAGGCAGAAATGGCTGCGGATACAACGAAGAAACAATTTATCAGAATCAGAGGCGCCAATGTAAACAATCTTAAGAATTTAAGTGTGGATATTCCTAGAGACCAGTTTGTGGTGCTTACCGGACTGAGCGGTTCCGGCAAGTCATCACTGGCTTTTGATACCATTTACGCAGAGGGACAGAGACGATATATGGAATCTCTTTCTTCTTATGCGAGACAGTTCCTGGGACAGATGGAGAAGCCGGATGTGGAGAGTATCGAGGGCTTGCCCCCTGCCATTTCCATTGATCAGAAATCGACGAACCGCAATCCACGTTCCACAGTAGGGACTGTGACGGAGATTTATGACTATTTCAGACTTCTGTATGCCAGAGTGGGAATTCCCCATTGTCCCAAATGCGGAAGAGAGATTAAGAAGCAGACAGTAGACCAGATGGTGGACAGCATTATGTCTTTTCCTGAGAGAACAAAGATCCAACTGCTGGCTCCTGTTGTGAGAGGACGTAAGGGAACCCATGCCAAGCTTCTGGAGCAGGCCAAGCGAAGCGGTTACGTCCGTGTGCAGATTGATGGAAATATGTACGAATTATCTGAGGAGATCAGTCTGGATAAGAATATCAAACATAATATAGAGATCGTTGTAGACCGTCTGATCGTAAAGCCGGGGATCGAGAAGAGACTGTCCGATTCCATTGAGACTGTACTGGAGCTGGCAGAAGGGCTTTTGATGGTAGATACCATGGATGGGAATATCCATAATTTCAGCCAGAGTTTCTCCTGTCCGGACTGCGAAGTGAGTATTGATGAGATCGAGCCCAGAAGTTTTTCCTTCAATAATCCTTTTGGTGCCTGCCCGGATTGTCTGGGACTGGGATATAAGATGGAATTTGACATTGATCTGATGATTCCGGATAAATCATTGAGTATCCTTGAGGGTGCCATTGTGGTGACAGGATGGCAGTCATGCACAAGCGAGGGCAGTTTTTCCAGAGCAATCCTGGATGCACTTGCCAGGGAATATGATTTCAGTCTGGCAACCCCATTTGAGAATTATCCGGAGAAGATCAAGGATATCCTGATTAATGGAACCAATGGGCATTCAGTTAAGGTTTATTATAAAGGCCAGCGCGGAGAGGGTGTTTATGATGTAGCATTCCCGGGACTGATCCGAAATGTGGAGCAGAGATACCGGGAGACAGGCTCAGATACCATGAAGCAGGAGTATGAGTCTTTTATGCGAATCACTCCCTGTAAAACCTGTAAAGGACAGAGACTGAAGAAAGAATCCCTAGCTGTAACAGTGGCAGATAAGAATATCTATGAGATTACCAATCTTTCTATAGAGAAGCTGAAGGCTTTCCTGGCAGATATGCAGTTATCGGAACAGCAGCTGTTGATCGGTAAGCAGATACTGAAGGAGATCAGAGCGAGAGTCAGCTTTCTGTCTGATGTAGGTCTGGATTATTTGTCCCTGGGCCGTGCTACAGGTACTCTTTCCGGCGGGGAAGCACAAAGAATACGTCTGGCTACACAGATCGGCTCCGGTCTGGTAGGTGTTGCTTATATTCTGGATGAGCCCAGTATCGGACTTCATCAGAGAGACAATGACAGACTTCTTAGTTCCCTGATGAAGCTTCGTGATCTGGGAAACAGCCTGATCGTTGTAGAACATGATGAGGATACCATGCGTGCTGCAGACTGTATTGTGGACATCGGGCCGGGAGCAGGAGAGCATGGTGGACAGCTGGTTGCCATGGGAACTGCCGAAGATTTGATGAAGAATGAAAATTCTATTACAGGAGCTTATTTAAGTGGGAAATTAAAGATTCCGGTACCGGCAGAAAGACGTAAACCCACCGGGTTCCTTACGATCAAAGGGGCAGCAGAGAATAATCTTAAGAATATTGATGTGAAAGTTCCGCTGGGGATTATGACCTGCATTACCGGAGTTTCCGGATCAGGTAAGAGTTCTCTGATCAATGAGATTCTGTATAAGCGTCTGGCCAGAGATCTGAACCGGGCCAGAGTGATTCCCGGTAAACATAAGAATATTCTGGGAGTAGATCAGCTTGACAAGGTGATCAATATTGATCAGTCACCCATCGGGCGTACACCCAGATCCAATCCTGCAACTTATACCGGGGTGTTTGATCAGATCAGGGATCTTTTTGCGGCCACAGCAGATGCCAAGGCGAGAGGTTACAAGAAAGGACGTTTCAGCTTTAATGTGAAAGGCGGAAGATGTGAAGCCTGCAGTGGTGACGGTATTATTAAGATCGAGATGCATTTTCTTCCGGATGTATATGTGCCCTGTGAGGTCTGCAAGGGAAAACGCTATAACAGAGAAACTCTGGAAGTAAAATATAAGGACAAGAGTATTTACGATGTACTGAATATGACTGTGGAGGAGGCACTGACCTTTTTTGAAAATGTTCCTTCGATTAAAAGAAAGATCCAGACCCTTTATGATGTGGGACTTTCTTATATCCGTCTGGGACAGCCTTCTACAGAACTTTCCGGAGGAGAAGCCCAGAGGATCAAGCTTGCCACAGAATTGAGTAAGAGAAGTACAGGTAAAACCATCTATATTCTGGATGAGCCCACAACAGGCCTTCATTTTGCTGATGTGCATAAACTTGTGGAGATTCTGAAACGATTATCAGAGGGCGGCAATACGGTAGTAGTCATCGAACATAATCTGGATGTGATCAAGACAGCCGATTATATTATTGATATTGGTCCGGAAGGGGGCGACAAGGGAGGTACGGTAGTTGCCTGTGGAACACCGGAGGAAGTAGCACAGTCACCGGTTTCTTATACCGGAAAATATGTGAAAAAATACCTGGAATAATATCTGAAATAATATCTGAAATAATATTGCAGGGCTTTCTTTTTCAATAAAAGTTGTATATAATGAATACGCAAACAGCAGAGCGGATGATTTTATCCGCTTGATCAAAACAGAAAGAAAGGGGATTCCTATGCCTGCAAGTGATATTGGAATTGACCTGGGGACCAGGAACAGTCTGGCTTATTCTACAACAAGAGGTCTGGTGCTTAATGAGCCTTCCGTTGTAGTTTATGATAAAAATACAGAGAAGATCAGAGCAATCGGGGAAGAAGCACGCAGTGCGGAGGCACACATTACTTCTGATATGGAGATTATCCGCCCTATCCGACAGGGCGTGATCGTAGATTATAATGTTATGGAAAAAATGCTGAAATATTTTATTTCCAAAGCAATGGGAAGGCGTGCTTTCCGTAAGCCCAGGATCAGTATTTGTGTTCCAAGCGGAATTACAGAGATTGAGAGAAAGGCAGTAGAGGAAGCTACTTATCAGGCGGGAGCCAGAAATGTTTATATGGTAGAGGAGCCTATTGCGGCAGCCATCGGAGCAGGACTGGATGTGACCAAGCCTTTTGGAAATCTGGTAGTAGATATTGGAGCCGGAACTACAGATGTTGCAGTGATTTCCATGGGAGGAGTAGTTGTTTCTGCTTCTATCAAGGTGGCCGGAGATATTTTTAACCAGGCGATCATGAATTATGCCAGAAAAAGTCATGGCCTTTTTATAGGAGAAGATATGGCAGAGAAGATTAAAATACAGATCGGAACTGCCTGTGAGGAACCAGACCCCAGAACTATGGAGGTAAAGGGACGTAATGTAAACACAGGACTTCCCAAGGTTGTTACACTTACCTCAGAGGAAATCCGTGTGGCCCTTAAGGATGCTACAGGACAAATCGTGGAAGCAGTTCATGGGGTCCTTGAGAAGACTCCTCCGGAACTGGCAGCAGATATTGTGGACAGGGGAATTGTCCTTACCGGAGGTGGGGCATTACTTCATGGAATGGATACACTGATCGAGCAGAGAACCGGTGTGAGCACGCTGACAGTGCAGAATGCAATGGGTGTAGTTGCAGTAGGTACAGGAAAATATGCAGAAGTCGTGGCCAGGCTCGACGGATAAATGAAAGAGGGTTGCCGGAGTAAGCATTTTTGGATATTATTATGCTTATATGGCAGCCTTTTTGCTTTAGGGGTAGGTTATGGCTTCAATGGCAAACAGTAATTTGCCTCTGTTATCATAGATTGGACGGATCAGGGAAAGGAAGAAAATAAATGAGTGAAACTGTTACGGGATATATAGATCACATCATTTTCAGAAATGAAGAAAATGGTTATACAGTTATGGTGGTGAAAAATTCAGAAAATGAGGAAGAACTAACCTGTGTGGGAAGCTTCCCGGCTATCTCGCAGGGGACAACCATCCAGGCATCCGGGATTTATACCCACCATCCTGTATATGGAAAACAGTTTCAGATTTCATCTTTTGTAGAGAAGATTCCAGAGGATACATATGCTATGGAACGATATCTGGGCTCCGGAGCGATCAAAGGTATTGGTGCAGCACTGGCTGCCAGGATTGTGCGCAGGTTTGGCGAAGATACCATTCGGATCGTGGAAGAGGAACCTGAGCGACTGGCTGAAGTGAAGGGGATCAGCGAAAAGAAGGCCAGAGAAATTGCGGCTCAGGTAACAGAAAAAACAGAAATGCGCAAGGCTATGATTTTTTTGCAGAAGTATGGGATTTCTCTGAATCTGGGAGCTAAAATATATCAGAAGTACAAGGATTCCCTTTATACAGTACTGCAGGAAAATCCCTACAGACTGGCTGAGGACATTTCGGGGGTAGGATTTAAGATCGCAGATGAGATTGCAGCCAGAATAGGAATCCATGCAGATTCAGATTACAGAATCCGCAGTGGAATGTTGTATACTTTGCTGCAGGCTTCGGGAGAAGGGCATACGTACCTTCCCAAGGAACAGCTTTTTGCCAGATGTGCAAAGCTTCTGGGAGTGGATGAATCTTATATGGAGAAGCATCTAATGGATATGCTTCTGGACAGAAAGCTGGTAATGCAGGAAAAGAAGGGCGAAAAAATCATTTATCCCAGCCAGTATTATTATCTGGAGCTGAATACTGCCAGAATGCTCTGTGAGTTGAATATTTGTTGCCCTGAGGATGAGAATATTGTAGAAAAGAGGATTGCAGCCATTGAAAAGGAAACCGGTACAGTGCTGGATGAGATGCAGAAAAAAGCAGTGACAGAAGCAGCTGGCCATGGACTTTTCATACTGACCGGAGGACCGGGTACAGGAAAAACAACTACGATCAATGCAATCATCCGGTTTTTTGAGGGAGAGGGCGCTGAGCTTCGGCTGGCTGCACCTACAGGCAGGGCAGCCAAACGAATGACAGAGGCTACCGGATATGAAGCACAGACCATCCACAGACTTCTGGAGCTGAATGGGATGCCGGAGGATGACAGAAGCGTCGGGGCTGTACATTTTGAGAGAAATGCACAGAATCCTCTGGAGGCAGATGTGATCATTATTGATGAGATGTCCATGGTGGATATTCATCTGATGCATTCTCTGCTTCTGGCAATTACAGCGGGAACCAGACTGATTCTGGTAGGGGACGAAAACCAGCTCCCCAGTGTGGGACCGGGAAATGTGCTGAGAGATATTATCCACAGCGGCTGCTTTCCGGTAATAGAGCTGACCAAGATCTTCCGTCAGGCTTCTGAAAGTGACATTGTAGTAAATGCCCATAAGATTAACCGCGGAGAACCGGTAGAAATTCATAATAAAAGCCGGGATTTCTTTTTTCTGAAGAGATATGATGCGGATATGATCATCCGTGTGGTGATCGCGCTGATCCAGGATAAGTTGCCCAGATATGTAAATGCCAGACCTTTTGAAATCCAGGTACTGACACCCATGCGAAAAGGTCTTCTGGGAGTGGAACGGCTAAACCAGATGTTCCAGAGATATCTGAATCCTCAGGATGGTTCCAAAAAGGAAAAAACACTGGGAGATCGCCTGTTCCGTCAGGGGGATAAGGTAATGCAGATTAAGAATGATTATCAGATGGAATGGGAGGTCAGAGGAAGATATGGGATCCCGGTAGAAAAGGGAATTGGAGTTTTTAACGGTGATACCGGAATTTTACGTGAGATTAATGAATTTGCCGAAACTGCGGAGGTTGAGTTTGAAGATGGACGTTTTGCTACCTATTCTTTTAAGCAGCTGGAGGAACTGGAGCTGGCCTACGCGATTACCATACATAAATCCCAGGGTTCGGAATATCCGGCAGTAATCCTGCCTGTTTTGTCCGGTCCCCAGATGCTTTTAAACAGAAACCTTTTGTATACTGCTGTGACCAGGGCCAGGAAATGTGTAACTGTGGTAGGCAGTGAGGAAACCTTTGCGGAGATGATCCGCAATGAAAAACAGCAAAAACGTTACAGTGCCCTGGATGAGCGGATCCGGGAGCTGAATGAGTCAATAAAGAAAGGCGAAGGGTGAATTCACTGCTGAGAAATATCCTGAATGTTTTTTACCCCAGATGTTGTCCGGTGTGTCAGAAAATACTAAAGGATCAGAACAGACTGATCTGTCCGGAATGTGAAAAAAAACTGAAACCTATCGGTCAGCCCAGATGCTATTTGTGCGGGAAGCCTGTGGAAAAAGGGGAATACTGTGCAGATTGTCTCAGGCATCCTCATATTTTTGATCAGGGCAGAGGTATCTTTGTATATGATGACAGGATGCGAAAATCTGTTCTCAGATATAAATACAGCGGATGCAGGGAATACGGAGAGTTTTATGCCAGGGCAATGTATCTTTATGGCAGCAGGGATGTGAGAGACTGGAATCCGGATCTGATCGTACCTGTGCCTGTACATCGTACAAAGCTTCGGATGCGGGGATTTAATCAGGCTGCATTTCTGGCAGAAAAACTGGGCGATTACACAGGAATTCCTGTCAGGCAGGAGCTGGTTCTCAAAATTCGGAAGACAAAATCTCAGAAAAAGCTGACTGCTGTGCAGAGAAGAAAAAATCTGGAGGAAGCTTTTTTGGTTAATGGAGAGGTGAATGGAAAGAGGATTCTGGTGGTGGATGATGTTTATACTACCGGCAGTACTGTAGATGCCATGGCGTCCTGTCTGAAGAAAAAAGGTGCATCGGCAGTTTATTTTCTCACTGTGTGTATTGGCAGGATATAAATTGGATTTAAGGCTTTCATTAACAGATGATGTATGATACAATTAATCTGTATGATTACAAGTTCACGTGCGTTTAAGGAGTTATTTATGTTAAATGAAGAAAAGATAAAAATCATGAATAAGCTTGCAATGTATGAACAAGGAGAGGGAAAAAAATACCTTCCGGTGAGCAAATATTACAGAAGTGATTACATTGGTCTGGCTCTGATCAAGAATTTTTTCCTTGTGACCATAGGATATGGCCTGGCACTGGCCGGAGTTGCGGCATATTTCGGAGAATACCTGATGGAGAATATTCATAAAATGAATCTGGTAAAGCTGGGAACAGAGATTGTTGTGGGGTATGTTGCTGTGTTGATCGTTTTTTCACTGCTCACATACATACAGTATTCTGTGAAATATCACCGTGCAAAAAAAAGTGTGAAAAAATATTACAGTGAACTGATACAGTTGAACAGGATATATGGACGTGAAGAGAAAAAATCCTCGGCCAGAGGAATTCCAGGAGGATATAGAAAATGACAGCATTACTTGAATTAAAACAGAAGATTAAGAATTTATATGGACAGCATGAAATTTATATCCTGCCGGTGCTTCGTTGTATTCTGGCATTTTTATATTTTACATGGATCAATGTAAATATGGGATATATGAGCCAGCTCAATAATATATTTATTGTTCTCATCTTGGCCCTGATCTGTTCGATTTTACCTTCCGGAGTTATGATTTTTGCAGGTTTTGCCCTGATGATCGCTCACGGTTATGCCCTGGGGATAGAGGTAGCAGGTTTTCTGCTGGTACTGATCTTGTTTATGCTGATTCTTTTTCTTCGATTCAGCGCAGGCACAAATCTGGTACTGGTATTTACCCCTCTTTCTTTCGGATTCAGTATACCGGCTCTTCTTCCTATTGGAAGTGGTTTGTTAAGCAGTGCAGTTTCTGCGCTTCCGGCAGGCTGTGGAGTAATTGTTTATTATTTTATTCGTTTTCTGAAGGTGCAGCATAAGCTTCTGGAGAATCCGGATGTTCTTATGACAGATAAGCTGAAGCTTCTGGCAGACGGAGTAGTACAGAACTGGGGAATGTGGATCACAGTGGTGGCTTTTGTGGCGGTGATCCTCCTTGTGAATCTGATCCGTACCCGTTCTTTTGATTATGCATGGAGAATTTCCATTGTAATGGGCGGCGTGGTTTATGTGCTCATAATTCTGGCCGGTGGTTTCTATTTTGGACTGAATATTAATATTGTACAGACTATTATTTATACAGTAGTATCTGTAGTTGTAGGATTACTTCTGGAATTTCTGGTATTTGGTGGAGATTACAGCCGGACCGAGAGACTGGAATATGAGGATGATGAGTATTATTACTATGTGAAAGCTGTTCCCAAGGCAGCGGTAGCTACTTCTGAGCGGAGTATCAAGAAGATAAATGCGGAACCTGTAAAAGAGGATACAGCAGTGGAGGATCAGGTGGTTTCCTATGCAAATCCTATTTTCCACGGTGAAAATACTGCATCACAGCAGGCTGCAGATGCAGTGCCTGTGGTCAGGCAGAATGAGGTGGATCCTTCAGATTTTGAGAAAAAACTGGAAGAATCTTTAAAAGATTTATAAAATTCGAATTACAGATTTAAAATAACTGGGGGCGCTCTGTTATTTTGGAAAGGAGAACGTTATGCAGAATATTGCGGGAAATCTGGTGGAAATGTTATCAAGAATCGCTTTTCCCAAGGTAGGCATAATCGACATTATTCAGATTGCACTGATCGCTTTTTTTGTATATCAGTTCATGGTATGGATAAAATATACCCATGCTTATACCCTGCTGAAAGGAATTCTGGTAGTTCTCCTGTTTATCCTTGTTGCTTATATCTTCAAGATGAATACCATTTTGTGGATTTTTTCCAATCTGGCCAGCACTTTGATCGTAGGTGTGATCGTTATATTCCAGCCTGAGCTTCGTAAGGTTCTGGAGCAGCTGGGACAGAAGAAGATTATGTCCGCCCTCATTCCCTTTGATGCGGGAAAGGAGGTTAAGGAGAGGTTTACAGATAAGACAATCAGTGAACTGGTGAAGGCATGCTTTGATATGGGAGAAGTAAAGACAGGGGCATTGATTGTGATTGAGCAGGAGGAAAAGCTGACAGATTATATCCGTACAGGGATTAATGTAGATGCAATCCTGACCAGCCAGCTTCTGATCAATATTTTTGAACACAATACTCCGCTTCATGACGGAGCTGTGATCGTGAGAGAGAACCGAATTGTGGCAGCAACCTGTTACCTGCCTCTTTCAGATAATATGGAACTGAGCAAACAGCTGGGAACACGGCACAGGGCAGGTGTTGGAATCAGTGAACAGACAGATTCCGTGACGATTATTGTATCGGAGGAGACAGGACAGGTATCTGTGGCCCAGAACGGAAGACTGATCCGGGGAGTAAACAGTGCCAAACTCAGAGAGATCCTGGTAAGGGCTCAGAATAAACAGGTTGTAGACAACAGCAAGCTTCGGCATTTACTGAAAGGAAGAATGAAGCATGAAGAAGAGAAAACTCACTGATAATCTTTCTTTGAAGATCATGTCTGTGGCAATCGCAATTGTTGTATGGCTGATTGTGGTGAATATCGATAATCCTGTTGGCACCAATTATTATACGATCACAGATGTGGAGCTGATTAATAAAGAATATGTAGAATCTTCAGATACCATCGGTAAAATGTGTATGCCGGAAGAAAATCAGGATTCTGTAAAGGTTGCCATCACTGCAAGTAAAAAAGTCAGGGACAGGATCAGACTGTCAGATATTACGGCTGTGGCAGATTTGCAGCAGGCGGTAAGTCTGGATACAGATCCGGTAATGGTTCCGATCACAGTCACCTGCTTGGCATCCGGAGTGCTGCCAAGTGATATTAAGGTTACACCTCAGAATCTTACGGTTAATTTGGATGAAAAAGAAACCCAGGAATTTGTGGTGAATGTGAGTAAGGGAGACACAAAGCCGGGAAAGGATTATGAGGTGGGAAGCCTGACTGCCAGTCCGGAGAAAATAAGAATTACAGGTCCCAAAACCCTGGTGAATAAAATAGATAAGGTAAATGCTACTATTGCCTTGGATGGCAATACAGAGGACTATACCCAGGAAGTAAATCTTACGATCTATGATAAGAATCAGGAGGCGCTTTCTGAATCGGAGATGAATTCTCTGAGAATTGAGAATAATGCCAAGGTTGTTGTTACTGCCAAGCTCTGGAAAATCCGCACAGGAGTTAAAATTGCAGCAGGATATGTAGGAACACCTGCTGGCGGATACCAGGTTGGATCTGTGAAGACTGTGCCGGATACGATCAGCGTTGCAGGAAATACAGAGGGTCTGGAGAGTTTGTCTGAAAATGATAATATGATTACTATTCCGGCAGATCGTATTGATATTTCAGGTGAATCCAAGGATGTGGAGAGAAAAATCAGTCTGAAGAATCTCCTTCCGGATAATGTGAAGCTTACCAGTGATTCCAGTGAAGATGTGTGGGTAACGGTGAGTATTCTTCCGGTTGGAAGCCAGGAATTTAATTTGCCGACCAAGAATATAGAGGTTAAGAATAAACCGGATAATCTTCAGGTAACATTTGAAACTGCACAGATTGCCCTCAGAATCAAATCAGAATCGGAGGATTTGGAAGATCTGAATATTAATGAGGATGTTAAGGCTGAAATAGATTTGAAAGATAAGGAGGCCGGAAACTATAAGGTTCCTGTGAAACTGAGTCTTCCGGATGGATATGAAATGGTGGAGGATGTCTATACAGAGGTTGTGATCTCGCCCGCCTCCGTTTCGGATGAGAGCAAGTGATAAGAGGTAAAGAGAATGGTCAGTAAGAAAGTAACAATTAAGAATCCCACGGGTCTTCATCTGAGACCTGCAGGAATCCTCTGCAATGAGGCGATAAAATATCAGTCTAAGGTAACCTTTGGTTACTGTGGAGGAACTGCCAATGCGAAGAGTGTACTCAGTGTATTGGGTGCCTGTATAAAATGTGGGGATGAAATAGAACTTATATGTGAGGGAATTGATGAGCAGGAGGCTCTGGACGGTCTGACAGGTGCAATTGATGACGGACTGGGAGAATAAAGCTGTGGATTCCGGATATAGGGAAATATAAGAAGGAGGATGTTATTGTGAAGAAAAGATTGGTTGCAGTGATGTTGGGACTGACGTTAAGTCTGGCTACTGTGGGAGAAGCAGGAGCAGCGGCATTCAGTTCACCGGATGGCGAGATGGTTCAGGCAGAAATGGAAGAAACAGAAAATGTTGATGTGTTTTCTGCAGGCGATGGGGATGAACAGGATGCTCAGACAGATGACACTGACCACATACAGGATGAGTTCAGTTCTGATGCGGAGGATGAGTTATCTACTGGAACAGCCGGAACTGTTGTGGCAGATGGTTCTCTGGAGGCCGGGGCAGCAGTGGTTGTCCAGGCTGAAGACTGGGTTCAGGAAAACGGACATTTTAAATTACACAAAACAGTGACTTCACCGGCAGCAGAAGAGGAAAACCAGGTATCTGCTGAGTTTGGGACAGATGCAGCAGAAGAGGTTTATGCGCAGCCGGAAGCGGAGGATGAGACAGATTCCCCTGAAATAGTTGAGGAAGCTTCCGTACAGCCGGATGCTTCAGAGACAGAGGTACAGCAGAATGAGCTTTCATCGGAGAGCTTTTATACAGCAGCTGATGGTCTTGTGGAAATCAGCACGGAGTACAAAGGGGAATTACATACAGGATGTTACCTTTTTGATGAAAATGGTTATATGGTGACCGGACAGGCTGAGGTAAATCCGGAAACAGCAGCTGTTACCACAGAAGGGGAAGAAGAGGACAGCGCAGAAGCTGTAGTTGGTGCAGCAGAAGCCTCTGAGGATACTGTACAGTATTATTTTACTACAGCAGAGGAAGCAGTTGTATATCCGGGCTGTGAAAATGAGGCTATAACTCCCTATGCTTCTACAGTAGGACAGCAGAAGAAAGCGACCTGGCAGTGGGACGGCAGCGTATTCCGTTATTTTGATGCGAATGGTGTACAGGAAACCATTGAACAGTTGGAAAAGAAACAGAAGGAAGCCGGAACATACACTGGTTACTTTAAGATCAATGGTGAATATTACTGTCTGGATGAAAGCGGAAAACCGCGGACAGGAGATATCACATTGACTGTAAACGGGGTTTCCAATCAGTATTATTTTGAAGAGAACAGTACAATTCCGGGACGGATGTTCCATGAAGGCTGGAGACAGGTGATTGACAGCAAAGGGGAACGTTGGCTCTATTACAGCATGGGTGCTGATATTAAAGATATCGGTAAATATTATAAGCGTGGTGTAACTGCTACAAGACTGGACAAAAATATCAAAGGAGATTCCACTTATCTGCTGGATGCCAATGGCTATATCCTGAAAAGCACCATGAAAAAAGCTGCCAATGGAGCTTATTATGCAACAGATAAAAACGGTGTGATCTACAGAGATACACTGGTAAGATACAATAATTATAGATATTATTTTGCAGCCAATGGTAAGAGAGTTTCCTGGAAAAACAGATGGAACCGTGTGGGAAATCATTATTATTATTTCGGAAAAACTCCGGGCAGAGTAGAAGAGAAGCACGGATGGCAGAAGATCACAAGGACAAATGGTCAGTATGTGGGATGGTTTTACTTTGATTCCAAGGGAAACCATTATACAGATAAGCTGACTTCAGCAGGGCTATATTTTACCCCAAGCGGAAAACTGGCCAGCGGTCTTACAAAAATGAACGGAAAAATGTATCTGTTTGAGGTTTCCAATGCACAGGTCCACAAGGGAACTATGTACAAAAATACCATGGTGCGTTACAAGAATAACTGGTATATTGCATCTTCCACCGGCGGTCTGTATACAGACAGATGGAAAAAGTATAATGGATCCTGGTATTATCTGAAAAATTACAAAGTACAGACCAATCAGTTCATGAAGAAGAACGGTGTCAACGGATATCTGGATGCTACCGGAAAATACACTACAGGATGGGTAATTGTAAGTAATGCACAGAATCTGGTGAAATACATTGATCCAAATGGAAATGGATTTGCAAAAAATACCAGCCTGAGAGTAAATGGTGTACTTTACTACTTTGATAAAAATGGATACAGAATTTCAGATGTGACCAGTATGTACAGAAGAAGTTCTTATTTCCTGGAAGTTGACAGGGTTAATGGTGTTATGACTGTTTATACGGATTCTTCCAAGACAATACCGATCAAGACAATCCGCGTATCCGTAGGCTTGCCGGGAACACCTACCTGGACGGGAACCTACAGACTTAGCCGTAGTGCTGTATGGCAGCCATTGATGGGACCATCCTGGGGACAGTACGGAACTCATGTAGATGGATGCGGACAGGGAGGAATCTTTATTCATTCTATTGCCTGCGGTCAGCCTAACCGTTATAATCTTCCGGTTGGAGAGTACTTGAAGCTTGGACAGCCGGCATCCCATGGTTGTATCCGTGCATGTGTTGCTGATGCAAAATGGGTATATGAAAACTGCAATGGTTCTGTTATCCACATTATGGATGGAAAGTACAAAGCAGATGACGTCTTTAAGGGACCGCTTGGAAAGAAACCAATTACTCCTCTGAGAGGGGCAGGAAATTTTGATCCTACAGATCCTGCAGCATAATAAACATATAATGAACAAAAGAAAAGCGTTTCGGGTCGATGAATCCCGATGCGCTTTTTGTTCTTTTAATTGAATGAAGTAAGTAAGTCTCCTGCTCAGTTGTAACTGTTGTCTTGCAAGATAAGAGGGGAACGTGTATAATATTCTTAACAAAAATGTAACAAACATATCGAACAAAAACAGGATACAAATGAACAGGAGAAAAAGTATGAGAAAAGCGAATGATGTGAAAAAGGGACTGCTGGCAGGATTGCTGGCGGTATCTATATGTATGGCATTTCCATTGCATTCTGCGAAGGCCAATCCTCATTATGACAGGCGAAGCACCGTGGCTGAGGAAGAACTGGAATGTGTACCCTCAGCAGGGGCTTCAGAGAAAACTGAAAAAAAGGTATCTCCCAAAGCATGGAAAAAAATAAACGGAGTCTGTTATAATGGCAGCGGCGTGGCGATACCGGGAGCTATTACATGGGGAATGGATGTTTCTGAATGGCAGGGGAAAATAAACTGGACAAAGGTTAAGAACGCAGGGATTGATTTCGCACTTGTGAGAATTTCTTATGGTTTGACATATATGGATAAAACCTATGATTATAATATGACCCAGGCAGAGCTAGCAGGTGTTCCTGTGGGAACCTATGTGTTCAGTACTGCGACCAATACAGAAACAGCCCTGAAGGAGGCCAAACTTGCTATTTCAAAAATGGATGGTTATAAAGTTTCTTATCCGGTGGTTTATGATTTGGAATATAGTGGGATGCAGAAGCTTTCTTCTACAGAGATATCCAGACTGGCGCTGACTTTTTGCAATGAGGTGCGGAAGGCAGGATATTACCCCATGGTGTACTGTAATACATACTGGCATGATACTTATGTGGACTGGAGTCTTTTACCCGGTGTGGATGTGTGGATTGCCAGCTACGGGGATAAGATTCAGGCTCCGGATGCAGACCGCTATTCCTATACAATATGGCAGGCTACAGACGGAAATACTGCATCTGGACTGAACTCTACCAAAGGGCTGATTCCTGGGATTCCGTCAGAGAATGATGTAGATGTGGATTTTGGATATGTAGATTACACCAGAAAGATTACACCCAGATGGAAGGCAGATTCCAATTATACACCTTCTGTAAAGCCGGATCAGGACGGAGACAGTGTACAGGAACCTGTCAAGAATGGCTGGATAGAGGAGGATGGCGCGCTCTGCTATTATATTGAAGGAGTGAAAGCCACAGGCTGGAAGACAATAGAGGGAAAAACCTATTATTTTTCGGAAAACGGTGCTGCAGCCAAGGGAATGAAAAAGATTGACGGTAAATATTACTGGTTTCATGCCAAAAAGGGATGGATGTATAAAAACCGCCGGGTAACCAGGACAAACGGGGACATCTATTTCTTTGACAAGGATGGTGTCAGGTACCAGAATGGTATGTACAGAGTAAAAGAAAATGGTGTGTATCATACCTATTATTTCCAGAAAAATGGAAAAGCATATAAAGGTTGGTTGACATATCAGGGTAAAAAGTATTATTTTTATAAAGGCAGTGCTAAGCTTTCAGGGACCCGGGCAGAAAATATTACTCTGACCAGTGCCAGAAAGATAGTATCTGTATTTGACAAAGCTGGTATATGTATCAGACAGTATAAGAAAAAATAAATGAAAAGAAGGATGAAAATGAAAAAGACGAAGAAAATAATAGGCATCGTTTTAGCAGCAGCAGTGGGAATTTCAAGCTTGTCTGCCGGAGCATCCGTATATGCAGATAGTGAAACAACATCAGTACAGAAGCATGTAGTAGTATTGGATCCGGGACATGGGGGCGGAGAGTCAGGTGCCAGTGCTGTATATAACGGTAAGGTATACCGAGAAGAGGAGATCAACTGGAAGATTGCCAATTACACGATGCAGGCATTGAGTAAAGAGAACAATATTGAGGTTTATCTTACCAAATCCAAAAATGAAACAAAGGGACTCAGTGAGAGAGTGATGATTGCAAAGCAGTATCATGCAGATCTGCTGGTAAGTCAGCATATTAATGATTCCGAGAGCCCTTCGCCTAATGGTGCATCTGTAATGATCTCCAAGGGAACTTACAGACCAAAGCTGGCTGCACAGGAAAAGCTGTTTGGCAGTTATGTGGTGGAAGAACTGAAAAAACTGGGGCTTCGTATCCGCTTTCCGGAAACAAAGGGAATGGAATACCGGATGAGCGAAAGCGGAAGCAAATATCCTAATGGAAAACCACGGGATTATTATGGGATTGTTGCACAGAGTGTGGAGGCAAATATTCCGGGGGTGATCATTGAGCATGCATTTATCAGTAATCGGTCAGATGTTACCAGATTCCTGAGCTCCAATGCCAAATTGAAGAAGATCGGTCAGGCAGATGCCAATGCGATCGTCCGATATTGTAAACAGCTGCCTGATAAAGTTATTACGGAAACACCAACTCCTACACCGACTCCCGTACCCTCTGAACCGGAGAAGCTTTGGAAAGAGAAGAACGGAGACTACTATTATTATATAAAGGGAAAAGTGCAGAAGAACAAGATCCTTAATCTGGAAGATGGCATTTATTATGTAGATAAAACCGGAAAACGGCAGTATGGCTGGCAGACCGTGAAGGAAAAAACTTATTATTTCCAGAAAGACGGAAAGGCACAGCTTGGATGGCTGGAGCTGGATGGAAGCTGGTATTATTTTAATACGAAATCCGGTTTTATGTATAAAAATATTATGTTGATTTCTCCGGACTCTTCCAAGAGATATATTTTTGATAAAAATGGAAAGAGATGCAGTGGATGGTGTACCTATAAAAAGAACCGCTATTATATAGATAAGCAGGGATATGCGCATACAGGATGGCTGCGTCTGAATGGAAAATGGTACTATTTTAACAGAAAGACGGCCTACATGTACAGGAATATGACTGTGAAATCTGCTTCAGGAAAGAAGTACATCTTCGATTCCAAGGGAGTCTGCACAAACAGAAAATAACAGATTGGATATTACAAATATAAAAAGTGCCATGGGAACAAGAGTCCCAGGCACTTTTTTTGTAAAGTGGAAAATTTCCATAGACTGGCAGCTTTTTCGGATATACAGGCTTCGGGCTATAGGGTATAGATCAGAATGCCCGTAATGATGATCAGATTTCCCAGAATTTTGCCTTTGGTGATTTTTTCCTTCAGAATCAGTCTGGAAAGGAGAAGGACAAATACATAGGCTGCAGTATCGATCACAGGTCCATAACGCATTTCAACTTTTGTATAGCACCAGGTATTTAAAAGAAGGATGAGGAAAAACATCCCATAGGAAAGGATTACCCGGAAATTCAGATATTCTCTGATTTTGTTTTCGTATTTTATGTTTGAACTTTGCTTTAAAAGTATCTGGGAAACAGCAGTGAAAAAGGTGCCGCCCAGCATGATCAGGATAAAGGTTTTATTCATATCTTTGCACCATCCAGACTCCAAATAAAACGACCAGAAGACCTATGATATTTCTCACAGACAGACTTTCGTGAAAAATAAAAACAGCCCAGATCTGGGACCACAAAAGGTATACACTTTTGTTGGCATAGGCAGTGGACAGGGAAAATTTCTTAATTACCTGCTGCCAGGCAATGGCATATACTCCACAGTTTGCGATCATTAAAAATAAAAAGACATAAAGCATAGGCGAGCGCAGCCCATGACGGTTATATTGAATGGAAGCAAATTTGGAAAATACACTGGTCAGTGAAAAAAGCAGAATATTCAGATGCAGCTGTATATAATCTTTGATCTTTGACATAATTCCTCCAAAATTAAAAATTCGCAGATATTCCTTGCTCTCGGAGTGAACACTAACATAAAAATACAGGGAAGTCAAGTTTATAGAACCGAAAACTTGAACGTTACTGTTCACTCCGTTCACAGTAACGTAGCCAAAATTCATTCCAGATTGCCTGCGGCAATGAAATTTTGGCTTGTATGTCTCGGGATTTTGGCATATTCATGCCAAAACACCTCGCGGGATAGTGGTGTGTGAACAGTAACACTTGAACGCAGATCGCGAAGCAGATTGTGAATGTCCGCTTTACAAGAAATGTCGAAAATGGTATGATAAAAAAGATTGTAATATTTTAAGAAAGAAAGGGAAGACATATGAGCTTATATTCAGTGGTTGTTCCTGTATATAATTCTGAACATACGCTGGAGGAACTTTATCATCGTCTGGAAAGGGTATTTCGGGAGACTTTGAAGGAGGATTTTGAGCTGATTCTGGTAGATGATGGATCAAAGGATCGCTCCTATGAGATAATGGAGAAACTGCGAAGCAGGGATCACAGAGTGAAAATCATACAGATGGCGAGAAATTTTGGTCAGCATCCGGCGCTTTTATGCGGTTTTGCCCATGTAAAGGGAGATTTTGTAGTGACTATGGATGATGATCTCCAGCATCAGCCGGAAGAGTTGCCGAAGATGGTGCGGGTTATGGAAGAACGCCCGGATGTGGATGTAATTATAGCCAGCTATGAGGGAAGAAAACACGGACCGATCCGAAAGCTAGGTACAAAGGTGTCTGTGTGGGCTACCTCCAAAATGCTGGGGAAGGATCCCAATCTGCAGATTACCAGCTATCGACTGATCCGTCGTTTCCTGGTGGATGCCATGCTTCGGACAAATACTTATCTGCCTCAGATTGGTAATCTTCTGGTACTCAGCTCTAACCGGATCATTAATGTTCCGGTGCAGCATGCAGACAGAGCTTATGGAAAGAGCGGATACTCCTTCAAACGGCTGGTAAAGGATCTGATCTATGATATTACAGCTCATTCAGCTTTTCCGCTTTTAATGGTAAGAAATATAGGAATTATCAGCTTTCTGGTGAGCATGGTCATGGCTGTGTATTATCTTGTGAGATATTTTACCATGGGTATTTCTGTAGAGGGCTGGACTTCTCAGATGCTTGTGATGCTGGCGTTTTTCGGACTGGTGCTTTTGTCCATCGGAATTATGGGGATTTATTTGATGAATATTTTAAATGAAGCAAAAAAAATGCCTCATTATGTGATACGCCGGGAGGATACAGAGGAAAAATGAAAAAGGAGATCGGTGGATATTTTCAGCTGGAAGAGCTGCAGGGGACAGAATATTATCCTGATCTGTACAGAGTAAATTTAGGCAGGACGGCTCTTTTGTGGCTTTTACAGACAAAGGGATACAAAAAGATTATTTTACCTGTTTTTCTGTGTGCATCTGTCACAGAAACCTGTGAGGAAAATCATATTCAGATAGAATTTTATCACCTGGATGAGAATCTGAATGTGAAATATCCCAGGAAAAAACTGGACGAAGATGAGGTTCTTTATCTGGTGAATTATTATGGACAGCTTACAGATGAGCAGATCCTGGAGTATAGCAGGATATACGGGAATATCATTGTAGACCATACCCATGCCTTTTTTCAGAAACCTCTTCCGGGAATTGATACTCTGTATTCCTGCAGAAAATTCTGGGGTGTCAGTGATGGTGCATATTTGTCTACAGATGCCGGATTCACAGGGGAAATCCCGCAGGATTATTCAGCGGACAGGATGAAACATATTTTGGGACGCTATGAGCGGGATGCAGGTACTTATTACAAGGACATGCTGAAAAATGCTGCAGGTTATGAGCATATGGAAATCCGCAGAATGTCGGCTCTTACCAGAAACCTGCTAAAAGGTATCGATTATGAGAAGGCTGCCAAAAAGCGGGAAGAGAATTATGAGATACTGGCGGGGCTTCTGGGATCAGACAGTGTGTTTAACCGGGTTATCCCAAAGGCTCCCTTTGTTTATCCGTATTTTCACGTGAATGGATCTGAACTCAGAAAACGTCTTGCAGAACATAAGATATTTGTGCCTGTTTATTGGAAAAATGTGATGGAGACCTGCGACAGGGACAGTCTGGAATATCACTGGGCAGCAGATATCCTGCCCTTACCCTGCGATCAGCGTTATGGGCCTGAAGAGATGGAATATATGGCAGCAGTTGTAAAGGAATGTGAGGAAATAAAATGAGACACAAAGTATTGATTCTGGGGTCTCTGGGAGAATTCACAGAGCTGGTACAGATGGCAGGAAAAAAGGGATATGAGACGGTGGTGTGTGATGGTTATCCGGATGGACCTGCAAGAAAATATGCGGACAGATCTTATGTGATCCCAGTGACGGAGATCGACAGGATTGCCGTTCTCTGCAGGGAAGAACAGGTAGATGGAATTATCACTTCTTTTTCAGATCTGCTTTTGGAGTGTATGGTGAAAATTGCGGACAAGGCAGGACTGCCCTGTTATCTGAAACCAGAGCAGCTGCCCTGGTACAGGGATAAATCTGCATGTCGGCTGCTCCTGGAAAAACTGGGACTTCCTTCTCCGGGATATAAAAAAATATCTGTAGATTTTTTAAGAGAGAAAACAGAGACAGAACTGGCTGCGACAGTGGGAGAACTTACTTATCCACTGATCTGTAAACCGCTGGATAAATACGGATCCAGAGGTATCTTTATTATCCATAATCCGAAAGAAATCCGCCAAAAAGCTTTGCAGACTGCAGAATACACCAGTTGCGAGGAAATTCTTATAGAAGAATATAATGATGGCTATGAATTTAATATGATGACCTGGGTGACTGGGCAGAAAGTACAGGTGATCAGCATTGCAGACAGAGAAAAAACAGAAATGGAAGAGGGGATGCTGCCTCTCAGCACCCGAAATGTATATCCCTCCTGCCTGCTGCCCCAGGTGGAAGAGGAGGCACTTGGCATTCTGCAGGAATATATCCGTCATACTGGTCAGAAGGATGGTGCATTATCCATGCAGTTTTTCTGGAAACCGGGAAAAGGTATCCAGGTATGCGAGATTGCCGGACGTTTCTTTGGATATGAGCATGAGCTGACAGAAATTGTCTATGGCTTTTCCATAGAAGAACTCCTTCTTAACTGGCTGTATGAAAAGGAAAAAATCTTGCAGATGTTTCAGACACATGATATCCACAAACCTCTGAGACAAGGTGCTGTCATTTATTTCCAGGGAAGGAATCTGGAGATTGCTGACCAGAGTGCTGCCAGAGAACTGGCAAAAAGGGAGGGAGTAATCAAGGACTGGATTTTTTATCAGGATGGTGAGCATGTAGTAGAATATGGCCCTAATCCTTATCTGGCTTTGTACTATACTGCCAGGAACAGCAGGAAGGAACTGGATGCTTTGACAGAAAGCTTTTACCGTGAAATGAGTATCCGGGATCCCCAGGGCAGAGAAATTGTGTATCAGAATAAAATTCCGGAATACAGGAGCGCACAGGAATCTGAAAGTAAAGATTGAATTTCTTATGTGAGTATGAGAAAATGTGTGAAGACTGAAAAACTGAAATAGAAAAAGGAATACAGATGATAGATTTTAACAGACCTGCTTTGACAGGAAAGGAATTTGATTACATACGGGACGCAGCGCAGCGTGGAAAGCTATGCGGTGATGGAGAATATACAAAGAGATGCAGCAGATGGATGGAAGAGAATTTTCATGTAAAACATGTGATGCTTACCACATCCTGTACACATGCCCTGGAAATGGCAGCATATCTTTCAGATATCCAGCCTGGAGATGAGGTGATCATGCCCTCTTATACCTTCGTTTCCACTGCAGATGCTTTTGTTTTACGGGGAGCCAGGATTGTATTTGTGGATATCCGTCCGGATACCATGAATATAGATGAAAATCTGATCGAAGCTGCGATTACGGAGAAAACCAGGGCAATCGTGCCGGTCCATTATGCAGGAGTTGCCTGTGAGATGGATAAAATTATGGAGATCGCAAAAAAATATAATCTGAAGGTGATTGAAGATGCTGCCCAGGGAGTAGATGCATGCTATAAAGGAAAGGCTCTGGGTACCATTGGAGATTTTGGATGTTACAGCTTTCATGAGACCAAGAATTATACTATGGGAGAGGGCGGTGCGCTCCTGTTTCAGGATGACAGATATCAGGAGCGGGCTGAAATTCTCAGAGAAAAGGGAACAGACAGAAGTAAGTTTTTCCGAGGACAGGTAGATAAATACAGATGGATGGATTTTGGATCCTCATATCTGCCCAGTGAATTGAATGCTGCATATCTTTACGCGCAGTTGGAGGCGAGAGACAGGATTTTTCATAAAAGAATGGAAATATATAATTATTATAATGAAAATCTGGCACCATTGGCTGCGGAAGGCAAGGTTGAACAGCCATATGTTCCGGCTGAGTGCAGCCACAATGCGCACATGTATTATCTTAAGGTGCGCAATATGGACGTAAGGACACAGCTGTTGGAGTATCTCAGGGAAAAGGGAATCTACAGTGTATTTCATTATATTCCCCTTCATTCTTCCCCGGCAGGCATGAAATTCGGCCGATTTTCAGGGGAAGATGTGTACACGACCAGAGAGAGCGAGAGACTTCTGAGACTTCCCATGTTTTATAATCTGGATATGGAGTCTGTGAAATATGTCACAGATACAGTTCTGGCTTTTAAAGGATTTTGAGAGGCTGTATGATGAAAAAATGGAAACATTTATTTAAGGCAGCAGTAATTTCTGCTGTTATTGCAATGACTGCCGTGCAGGTATGCTCTGCTGCAGAAGCTGGTGTGCAGAATGGGGCAGCTGCAGAAGTGTCGGTTCTGACAAATGAGATCCCGGGATGGCCCCCAGGACCTGGTATTACATCGGAAACAGGTGTGCTGATGGATGCAGACAGTGGAGTTCTTCTGTATAACAAGGGTGGGGATGAGATCAGATATCCTGCCAGTATTACAAAGATCATGACTTTGCTGCTTGCAGTGGAAAACTCTTCTCTGACAGAAGATGTAGTCTTTACAGAGACCGGAACAAGGGATATCAGCCAGGATTCCGGAAATATCGGAATGCAGGTTGGAGAAGTGCTTAGTATGGAATCCTGCCTTTATGCACTGGTGATCCGCTCCGCCAATGAGGTAGCAGCACAGATAGCAGAGCATGTAGGGGGCACAGAACAGAACTTCATAGACATGATGAACCAACGTGCTGCAGAAATCGGATGTACAAATACTCATTTTGTGAATGCCAGTGGCCTTCCGGATGAAAATCATTATTCTACTGCACATGATATGGCACTGATCATGAGGGAAGGACTTAAAAATAAGAAATTCCGTAAAATAATCGGTGCTACCGATTATGTGATCGAACCTACAAATAAAAACAGTGAATCAAGAGTACTGCATACTCATCATCCTATGCTTGCTCCTGAGAGTGGATATTATTATAAGGGATGTATTGGCGGAAAGACCGGATATACCAGTGCTGCCGGAAATACTCTTGTGACAGCAGCCCGGAGAAATGGAACAACTTATATTACAGTTACCATGAAAGCAGCAGATCTTGCCATTGCAAGCAGTGATTCTACTGCAATGTTCAACTACGGATATCAAAATTTTCAAAAGATGCAGGCAGATGGTGGAGAGATACTGATTCCCAACGGTGTGACTGTGGATAATCTGACAGTCAGGGAAGGAACATTGGACGGAAATCCAGTGAACCAGTATTTTTTCGGTGATTATATGGTTGGAAGTGTTCCGGTTCCGGAAACAACTCCTACACCGGAACCTTCGGTGGAGGAAGTAGCTGAGAAGGATCTGGAAAATAGGGAAGATGGGAAACAGACAGATATTTCAGAATCAGCAGATAAAGAAATACAGGAATCCGGAGAGAAGACAGAGACCTCTGGGGAAATTCTTCAATTGCGAAAAGTATTATTGATCACAGGGGCGGCAATGCTTCTGCTTTTGATCATTCTTTTGGCTGCCCTGATAAGAAAAAAGAAGAGCAGCACCGCAGAAACAAAAAGACAGATAAACAGAAAAGAGGAAAAGAAAATGGGAAAAATTAAAGTGACAGAATGTGGCGGAATTAAAGGCTTGAAGGTAGTAGAGCCTACAGTTTTCGGAGATGCCAGAGGCTATTTCATGGAAACCTACAATTACAATGATTTCAAGGAAGCCGGCATTGATGTTGAATTTGTACAGGATAATCAGTCCAGCTCACATAAAGGGGTACTTCGTGGACTGCATTTCCAGATTAATTATCCTCAGGATAAGCTTGTCCGTGTTGTGAGCGGAGAAGTTTTTGATGTGGCGGTAGACCTTCGTGAAGATTCTGAAACCTATGGAAAATGGTTTGGTGTTGTACTGTCTGCAGAAAACAAAAAACAGTTTTTTATTCCCAAGGGATTTGCACATGGATTCCTGGTGCTTTCCGAACATGCGGAGTTTGTTTATAAATGTTCTGATTTTTATCATCCAAATGATGAGGGCGGACTGATCTGGAATGACCCGGATATTGGAGTGCAGTGGCCGATCCCGGAAGGAATGGAGTTAAGCTTTTCTGATAAGGATACCAAATGGGGAAGTTTTCAGGAATACAATAATCGATAAGGAAAAATAGAATGAATAAAATTTTAGCTTTGCCGATGGAGCTGTATCACAATAGAAAACTGATCTTCAGTCTGGCAAAAAATGATTTTAAAACAAAATATGCAGGCTCTTATCTGGGTATTGTATGGGCATTTATCCAGCCCGTTGTTACGATCCTTGTGTACTGGTTTGTTTTTTCAGTAGGCTTAAAGGCCGGAACTGTGTCGAATTATCCCTTTGTACTTTATCTGGTTTCCGGTATTGTACCCTGGTTTTTCTTTCAGGATGCGCTGAATGGTGGAACCAATGCCTTGCTGGAATATAATTATCTGGTCAAGAAGGTTGTATTTAAGATCAGTATTCTTCCTATTGTGAAGATTATTTCTGCATTGTTTGTCCATGCATTTTTTGTGATCTTTGCATTGATTCTGTGCACCTGCTATGGTTACAGGCCAAGCTTATATACTTTGCAGATCATTTATTATTCCATCTGCACATTCCTTCTTGTACTGGGGATGGTGTATGCTACAAGTGCAATTGTGATTTTTTTCCGTGATCTGACTCAGATCATTAATATTTTTCTTCAGGTAGGAGTGTGGATGACCCCTATTATGTGGGATGTGAATATTCTGAACTCTCATCCCTGGGTGATCAGACTGTTTAAGCTGAATCCAATGTATTATGTTGTAACTGGTTATCGTGATTCTATGTTAGGTCATGTGGGGATCTGGAACCATCTTTCCTGGACTGTTTATTTCTGGGTGGTTACCATAATGCTTTTTGGACTGGGGTCTGTCATATTCAAACGCCTGAAGCCCCATTTTGCAGATGTTCTCTGATATACAGGGATACTGTGCAGGTACGAGTTTGGAGTGAAATAAAGAGAGGTTTAAAATGGCAGAGGATATTGCAATTTCAGTAAATGATGTGAGTAAGATGTATAAGCTTTATGATAATCCCATGGATCGGCTCAAGGAATCCCTGGGATTGTCAAAAAAGAAAAAATATAAAGAACATTTTGCCCTGGATCATGTTTCTTTTCAGGTAAATAAAGGGGAAACAGTTGGGATCATCGGAACCAATGGTTCCGGTAAGTCCACGATCCTTAAGATTATTACAGGGGTGCTTTCTCCTACTGGTGGAAATGTGACGGTAAATGGCAGGATATCGGCTCTTCTGGAGCTGGGAGCCGGCTTTAATATGGAGTATTCCGGGATTGAGAATGTGTATCTGAATGGAAGTATGATTGGCTTTTCCAGGGAGGAAATTGATGCCAAGCTGCAGTCTATTCTGGATTTTGCCGATATCGGTGATTTTGTATATCAGCCGGTGAAAACATATTCCAGCGGTATGTTTGTACGACTGGCTTTTGCTGTTGCCATTAATATTGATCCGGAGATTCTGATCGTGGATGAAGCTCTTTCTGTGGGTGATGTTTTCTTCCAGGCAAAATGTTACCGTAAATTTGAAGAGTTCAAGAAAATGGGAAAAACAATTCTTTTCGTTAGCCATGATCTGAGCAGTATTGGAAAATACTGTGACCGTGTTGTGCTTTTAAATAAAGGCAGAAAGCTGGCGGAGGGTGACGCCAAGGAGATGGTAAATCTGTATAGGCGGGTACTGGTGAATCAGTACGATGAGCTGGAAGATACCCGGGAAAATCAGAAGGCAGGGGAAAGGGCAGACGCTGCAGTGGAAGCGGAAAGTATTTCTGATTCCGGAAGTACGGCAGAAACTTGTATGAAGGACAGCCTGAACCTGAATCCTCAGCTTCTGGAATATGGAAGTAAGCTTGGTGAAATCCAGGATTTCGCAATCCGTGATGATTCCGGGATGATCACCAATGTGATTGAGAAGGGAAAGACTTTTTCTGTTGAAATGAAGGTGAGCTTCCAGGCAGATGTCAATGATCCGATTTTTGCTTTTACTCTAAAAGATCTGAAAGGTACGGAGATCACGGGAACAAATACCATGTATGAGCACACACCTGTGAAGCCACAAAAAGCAGGAGATGTGAGACACATTACATTTACCCAGGTAATGCCTCTGGAAGCAGGCGAATATATGCTGTGTCTGGGATGTACCGGTTATAAAGATGGTGATTTTACGGTATTTCACAGATTATATGATGTGTGTAACCTGACTGTGATCACAGATAAGAAAGCAGTGGGATATTTTGATATGTTTTCCAAGGTAAGTGTGGAATAAGTGGAGGATTACTATGGCAAAGCTGAATTTAGATTACTATACAGCGAAAGATCATTATTCAGATGGTGATATTGAGAATACGCTTCTGGAAATGGCCAGGGAAGGAAAATCTTTTCAGGATCTTCCGGAGGAGGAAGTAAGTTTTCCCATGGTCTATCATTTTTCAGACCTGAGAGAGAATATCCTGAACTGGTATCCGTTGAAAAAAACAGACTCGGTTTTGGAGATTGGTGCCGGTTGTGGGGCAATTACAGGAATGCTCTGTCAGAAGGCCGGAAAGGTAACCTCTGTGGAGCTGTCCAGACGAAGAGCAGAGATTAATTTTGCCAGAAACAGCGAAAAAGAGAATCTGACGATTATGGTGGGAAATCTCAATGATATGACTTTTCCTGAAAACTTTGATTATGTTGTGGTAAACGGAGTGCTGGAGTATGCCATGAGCTTTACGGAAGGGGAGACTCCTTACGAGACTTTTCTGAAGGAAATGGGCGGGTATCTGAAACCGGAAGGGAAGCTCCTGATTGCCATTGAGAACAGGCTGGGACTAAAATATTTTGCAGGCGCGCCGGAAGATCATACAGATATTCATTTTTTTGGAATTGATGGTTATCCGGAAAATCATTCTGTGCGTACTTTTTCTAAAGAAGAATTGGGAGAACTGCTGAAAAACAGTGGTTTTCCTTTTCTGCATTTTTATTATCCATATCCGGATTATAAATTTCCTACAGAAATTTTTACAGACGAGAGTCTTTATACCAATTCCTATGGAAGAAATTATCCGGTTTATACGGACAAAACAGCGGCTCTCTTTTCGGAAAGTGAGGGTGTAAAAGCCTTTGAAAAAGAAAAAATCCTGGATCGTTTTGTGAATTCTTTTCTGGTTGAGGCCGGAAAATCAGAAGTTAAGGAAGAGGAAGAGATTCTTTATGTGAAGCTGAACCAGGGACGGAAAAAGAGATTTCGTCTGCTGACAAGGATTATCCGCCGGAATGGTGAGACCTGGGCAGAAAAAGAGGCTATGGTCCCGGAGGCAGAAGGGTTTGTGGAAAAACTGGAGGAGCTTGGAACAAAAAGCATGGGCTCTGACAGATATCAGAATCTTCCCTGTAAAGCAGAACAGGGAAAAATTGTTTATCCACTTCTTAACGGGAAAACTCTTCATCAGGAGATCAGAGAGCTTGCGGATAAAGGGGATGTGGATGAGATCAAAGAGCTTCTGAAGGGGCTCTATCAGGAGCTTTTTGCAGCCCGGAAAGTTACGGATTACCGGACAGAGGAATTCCGTCAGGTGTTTGGAAGCTATGAAGGAAGAGAGGATTATGAGTGTATTTGCCCGGCAAATGTGGATCTGATCTGCAGCAATATTTTCATGGGGGAGAAGGAAAATCAGATCATTGATTATGAGTGGATGTTTTCTTTCCCGGTTCCTGTGAACTTTATTATGTGGCGTCTGATCCATGAGCTGTATACACATATTTCAAAGCTTCCGCAGCTGATCCATGAGGATGATATGATGACAGAGTTCGGGATTGGATATACAGATTATGAGATTTTCATGAACTGGACACTGCATTTTGTCTATGAATATGTGGGTTGTGATTCCCTGATGCCCTTTGAACAGAAGCGCATGCCGGTTTCCCTTACTGAGATCGTAAACAGTGAGAGGGAAAAGCATCAGATGCACAGTAAGGTCTACTATGACCTTGGGGGAGGCTTCTGCGAAGAGCATACACTTCATGTAGAGGGCAGACTTACAGGCAACCGTTTCCGTGTGGAATTTGATCTTTCTCAAATAAAAGGGATACAGAATATCCGGTGGAACCCGGCAAATGGCCATTTCCTGAAAGTAAAGGTGGAACGCTTGGACTGCGGCTGCAGTGCAAGGCTTGTGCCACAGGGCGTTCATATGGTTATGGACAACAATACCACCGCATTTTTTACAACAGATGGATTTTATCTGATACAGGTAATGCATCCGGAAAATGTGGATAAGATTGTGATCCAGGGAAAACTGGAATATCTGGAGCTTATGGATGTGGAAAATCTTCTGGCCAGACAGAAAGCAGAAGAGGAGCGCAAGGCTCTGGAGAAGGCCAAAAAGGAAGAACGGAAGGCGGCTGAAGAGGCAGAGAAGGAGGCCCTTCGTCATCCTGGAAAAAAAGCCCAGATAAAACGTCTGTTGAAGAAAGTTCTTCATTATAACAATGCACCGGCAGCTGCGCAGAATGTGGAAGCAACACCAACCTGCATGGGAAGTGTGGATTTCTTCCATTACGAAGACTGTGTACTGAACACAGTGGGCTGGGCTTTTGACCCTACATTTCAGGAGATGGGACAGCCAAGGATCGCATTTTATGCAGGGACAGAGAAACTGCAGGAGAGTCCGTTGACTACGATCTACCGGATGGATGTGGCACAGGCAATTGGCAATCCGGATGCGGAGAGTGCCGGTTTTTCCTTCCAGGCAACGGTTCTGGCTCCGGGAGAGGTTACGGTATTTCTGGAGTATGGAAATCCTGGAGACACCGGGAGATTTCTTCTTGGCAAAGTGCCGGCATCATCTGGACAGGAGGAGTTTCTGGTTTCAGCTATTGAGGATCCCAAGAGTATGGGGAATCTCAGACACTTCAAACAGCGTCATGTGCGCAGTGTGAGAAAGGATTATCCCCAGGCTGTGTATCAGCAGATGGTAGATGTGATCGTACCGGTATATAATGGGCTGGAATATTTTGATGCCCTTTTCTCCGGGATTGAGAAGACCAGGGTGCCATATAGGCTGATCATTGTAAATGACAAGAGCCCGGATCCGGAAACCGGAAAATATCTTGAAAAATATGCGGCTGAGCATGACAATGTAGTGCTCCTGAATAATGAAACCAATATGGGATTTTTACCATCTGTGAATCGTGCGCTTAAGATGGCAGAAAATCATATTGCGCTTGTAAATACAGATGTGGAGGTTCCGGAAGAATGGCTGGAACGTCTGATGCTTCCTATTTTTGCCAGAGACAATATTGCTACTACCACACCTTTTACTACCTGTGGAACGATCTGCAGCTTTCCGGATTTTTGCAGAGATAATAAGCTGTTCGAGAAAATGCCTTTGTGGGAGATCGATGATGAATTCCGTATGATCCGTCCACAGTATCCGGTTATGCCTACTGGTGTGGGCTTCTGCATGGGTATGAATATCAAAGCAGTCAGAGAGGTTGGACTTCTGGATGAAGAGAATTTCGGAAAAGGGTACGGAGAAGAGAATGACTGGTGTCAGCGGGCAATCGCAGCAGGCTATGAAAATGTACAGGTAGATAATCTCTTTGTGTATCATAAACATGGGGGAAGCTTCCCTTCAGAGGAAAAGCAGCGCCTTCTGAAGGATCACAGTGAGGCATTGCTTCGCAAGCATCCGGATTATAACAGGGATACTGCTGATTATTGCAGAAGAGATCCACTTCGTCCGGTAAGGCTGTATGTGGAGATGAAGCTTCTCAACAGGAAACTGGAGGTTCCGACAATCCTGGCATTTGACCATGATCTTGGTGGTGGTGCCACAGCATATCTTGTGGAAAAAAGAAGGCTGGCCCTGCAGCAGGGATACCGGTTTATTACGATTCGCTATAATATTGTGAGCAATCGTTTTTATTTCACATATCAGTATAAACAGTATGAGATGGAGTTTTTTGCCAATGATCTGGAGACAGTGCTTGATGAAGTGATGCGTGTGGATGAGATCTGGATCAATGAGCTTGTGACATACCAGAATCTTTATGGAACTTTGGAGAGAATCCTCCGTCTCAAGAAGGAGCAGGGGGCAAGAATTTTGATGCTTCTTCATGATTTCTTTGCACTTTGTCCTGCAGTGAATTTGATTGATGCACAGGGTAAATACTGTAGTGTTGGATCCTGTCAGGTATGTGATAAATGCATTCCGGACAATGGCAGCAATGCGTGTACGGAATATGGAAGTGGGACTCTCTGGCGCAGGAAATTCCGGGAATTTCTGCTGAATTGTGATGAAATCCGTGCCTTTTCCGATGATACGGCGAAGCTGTTCAAGAAAGTTTATCCGGATGTATATAATTTACATGTAATTCCTCATACCCCACATTATCTTCCGGCAGTGAAAAAAGTCAGAAAAACCACAGAAACTTTTAACATTGGCCTGATCGGTGTTCTCTGTTATAAAAAAGGTCTGGAGGTTGTGAAAGCACTTGCAGGATATATTGAGGAAAAAAATCTGAATGTCCGTCTGAGACTGATCGGTACATCGGATGAAGAAATTGACAGTCCGGTATTTTCACAGACAGGAAGATATACCAGAGAGGAGATCCCAAGGCTTTCTCTGGAACAGGATATTGATATGTTCCTGATTCCGTCAGTGTGGCCGGAGACCTTTTCCTATACAACTTCTGAGGTCATTTCCATGGGATATCCACTGGCAGTTCTTCCGGTGGGAGCACCGGTGGAACGTGTAAAACGGTATTCCAGAGGACTTGTGCTGAAAAATGAGCAGCCGGAGAATATTGTGGAAGAGATGCTTTCTCTGTGGAAAAAGCTGGATGGCCATAAGCTTCCTGTGGAAAAACGCAAAATCCTTTTTGTAGGTGAGGAAATTTCTTTTGCATCCAGATACCGGGTGGAACATTTCCGTGAGCAATTGATCCTCAGAGGATATGCTTCCCGATTTATACAGATGGATCAGGCAGAGAAGGAAAGCTTAGAAAAGTATGAGGCAATTGTCCTTTATCGATGCAGCAAACTGATAGAAGTAGAAATGCTGGCAGACCGGGCGAAAGCTGCGGGGATCCGTGTATATTATGACATTGATGACCTTGTTTTTGATTATGAAAAGATTGCAGGCCTTCATTTCCTGAAGGGAAAGGAATATAGCGATTTTCGTACAACTGCGGAGCGGATTCATGGATGTATGGAATTTTGTGATGGTTATATAACATCCACAGAAACACTGGCAGGGGTGCTCCGGGAGGAGTTTTCCGGAAAACCGGTAGTGATCAACCGGAACTGCATGAGTATGGAAATGGAAATCCTTTCCCACGAGGCATTTGAGCAGACAGATAAAAATGAGGAGAAAATTTATATCGGATATCTAAGCGGTTCCCGAACTCATGATCAGGATTTTGCCCAGGTAGAAGCTGCGCTTCTGGAGGTGATGGAACGTCATCCGGAGGTTTATCTGAAATTAGTCGGTATTCTGGATGAATCCGGAATGGAGAGAGTACAGAACCGTATCGAAAAACTTCCATTTATGGATTGGAGACAGCTTCCGGCAGTGATCGCTGGTCTGGATATTAATCTGATGCCTCTGGAAGATAGTCTGTTCCACTGTTGTAAATCAGAAAATAAGTGGACAGAGGCTGCACTTGTAAAAGTACCAAGTATTATGAGCCGTAACCGGGAAATGGAATATGTGATCGAGAATGGAAAAAACGGCTGGATGTGCAGAACGAAAGAAGAATGGGTCAGTGCCCTGGAGTCTCTGATCACAGATAAGAAAGCCAGAAAAGCTATGGGTGAGGCTGCGCATCAGAAGGTGATGGAGCAGTATCTGACCAGGAATACCGGAAAGGATGCAATGGAGGAATTGTTATGCAGCGAGAGCTATACGAAGTAGAGAAAGACAGGTTTGATCTGAAGGACAGCTCTGTTTACCATCTTCAGGGAACCTGGCCCAAAGACTATAAGGCGGAAGCCGTTCTCGATGGTGAGCCGCTTCCGGTAGTTATCAGTGCCCAGGAGCGTGTCAGTGCTCTGGAGCGCTTTAAGGATCTGGACCTGGTAAATGGTGAGCGGGTGCAGATGGAAGTTCGTCTGCCGGCAGAACTGGAAGGAAAAAAGAAACTTGGTATCTATGCAGTAAAGGGTGGAAAGCGCATTCAGTGGTTTTCTGCCTCTGCTGCACAGCTTCAGAAAAAACAGGGAAAACCCCAGTATTTTATTGAGAGCATCGAAGTAGAATCCGGAGAAAAGATTTGCCGTGTCCGCGGGTGGGCTGCTTTTGACAGGACGCTGACGATCCGGCTGGAGGACAGAAGCAGGAAGAAGATTCCCTGTGAGATCACCAGATTGAAGCGTGTGGATGTACAGAATCAGTACCAGGAAACAGAAATCGATGAAAAGAGTGGATTTTTCTTTGAGTTTCATTATGACAGTGTAAAGGAATTTTATATTGTATTTGAGGCCGGTAATGTGCGGACGCTTCGTCTGGTGCATTTGCAGCCACAGAAACGTCTTGCTGAAAAAGCAGCGGTGTATTTCCGAAAGGGAAGCCGTTATATGAAGCTTCACGGAGCTGCAGCCCTCACCGGAAAGGTCTTTGGAAAAGTAATGAACCGTAAGAACCGTCCGGTGGATTATTCCAAATGGATCGTGAAGCATTTACCGGATAAGGCTGAGCTTGCAGAACAACGGAAAACAAAATTTTCCTGGAATCCGAAGATCAGTCTGGTGATTCCACTTTACAAAACTCCGGAAAAATATCTTCAGCAGTTAATCGATTCTATTCAGGCACAGACCTATGAAAACTGGGAGCTTTGTCTTTCTGACGGAAGCGGGGCAGATTCTCCTCTTTCAGAGTTTCTGACTACTATGGAAAAAAGTGATGCCAGGATCCGTGTGATTCGTAATGCAAAGGCTCTTCAAATCGCAGAGAATACCAATGGGGCGATCAGGGCAGCAACAGGAGATTTTATTGCCTTTGCAGATCATGATGATGAGCTGACACCGGATGCTCTGTTTCAGTGTGTAAAGGCACTGAACCAGGAGAAAGAGATCAAAGTACTGTATTCCGATGAGGACAAGATGTCTATGGATGGCCATAAATTTTTCCAGCCTCATTTTAAGCCGGATTTCAATATTGATCTTCTGTGTACGGTAAACTATATCTGCCATCTTTTTGTGGTAAAAAAAGAGCTGATCGATCAGGTTGGTATGTTGAGAAAGGAATTTGATGGTGCACAGGACTATGATTTTGTGCTCCGTTGTGTGGAAGCAGCAGGAAGAGAGTATATCCGTCATATTCCAAGGATTCTTTATCACTGGAGATGTCATGAGGATTCTACAGCCGAAAATCCGGAAAGTAAGATGTATGCATTTGATGCAGGACAGCGTGCCATCCAGGCTCATTATGACAGAATGGGAATTCCGGTTGAGATCCAGAAGGGAGAATATCTGGGACTGTATCGTACGAAATTTCTCTGGGAAGAGAAACCGCTGATCTCCATTATCATTCCAAATAAAGATCATATCGATGATCTGAAGAGATGTATTAATTCTATAGAAACAAAAGCAACCTACCGGAATTTTGAGTATGTGATCGTGGAGAACAACAGTGAGGAAGAGACTACTTTTGACTATTACAGGGAACTGGAGGCTTCCAATCCGAAGGCACATGTAGTGTACTGGGATGGTATTTTTAATTATTCTGCTATCAATAATTTTGGGGCATCACATGCGAAAGGGGAATATCTGCTTCTCCTGAACAATGATACGGAGATCATTAGTCCGGACTGCCTAGAACAGCTTCTGGGATATTGTATGAGACCGGATGTAGGAGCAGTTGGAGCCCGTCTGTATTATGAAGATGATACGGTACAGCATGCAGGGGTTGTGATTGGATTTGGCGGGATTGCCGGACATTGCTTTGTACAGCAGAAGAGAGATGCTACCGGATACTGCCACAGAATTATCTGCGCACAGGATTACAGTGCAGTAACTGCAGCCTGTATGATGGTAAAGAGACAGGCATTTGAAAAGGTGGGAGGACTCAGTGAAGAGTTTCAGGTTGCCTTTAATGATATTGATTTCTGTCTGCGTTTAGGGGAAGCCGGATATC
This sequence comes from Blautia difficilis, assembly GCF_014297245.1. Taxonomy (NCBI): domain Bacteria; kingdom Bacillati; phylum Bacillota; class Clostridia; order Lachnospirales; family Lachnospiraceae; genus Blautia; species Blautia difficilis. Next base: position 247,300 of record NZ_JACOQG010000002.1, read on the forward strand.
TGGTTGTTTATAACCCGTATGCAGAGCTTTATCATTATGAATCCAAATCCAGAGGTCTGGAGGATACACCGGAAAAGGTTGCCAGATTTAATCGTGAGATTGCCAGCTTTGAGAAGCACTGGGGAAAGGTTCTGGATAAGGGAGATCCTTATTATAATCCTAACCTTACACTGGACAGCCAGGATTTTTCACTGAAAAGAATCTGAGAATGAGAAAGAAGATATGTTAAAGAAAAAAGAATCAGAAATAAATGAAAAAAAGATAACTATGATCTGGGTTTTACTTGCCTTTATACTGCTCACGGTATGGGCAATGTCTCAGCCCTTTCACGCAGGACCGGATGAAGAGATGAGATACCTTGTGGCAGATTATATTTATTCCAATCATGGAGCACTTCCCAGAGGAGATGATCCGGCAATCCGAAATGCAACCTGGGGGATTTCTTATGCCTATTATCCTATCCTGTCCTATATGATTTCAGCTGCTTTCATGGGTGTTGCATCCATTTTTGGAGCTTCGGGAATTGCCTTGCTCCGTGCAGCGCGTATGGCAGATGTTCTGTTTGTGACTTGTGCTGTATATTTTCTGGTAAAAGCATCCGGAAAATTATTTCCCAGGGAAAAATTTTCCAGAGAAGTAAGAGGGATGTTTACGGCACTGGCAGGCTTTATGCCCCAGGCAATCTTTCTTGGGACCTATGTAAATACAGATTCACTGGCTTTAATGTCCGCTGCATTGATTTTGTATGCATGGGCTTCCTATCTGAGAGAGGACTGGACATGGAAAAACTGTATGATTCTTGCAGTTGGAATGGCATTATGTGCATTGTCTTATTACAATGCATACGGTTGGATATTATGCAGCTTTTTCCTTTTTTGCTTAACGGTTTTGCTGTGCAGGGAAGAACCACTTACGCAGAGAGTTCGCTTTCTCTTTGGCAGAGGTGCGGCAATTGCAGGTGTGACAGTTGCATTTTGCGGCTGGTGGTTTGTGCGAAATGCGATTTTATATGACGGGGATTTTCTGGGAAGAAAGGCCTGTGCGGCCTGTGCTGAGAAATATGCCCATAAGGATTACAGACCATCCTGTTACCCTACACCTGAGAAATTAAACTGGAACTGGCTGGACATTATTTTTTATCAGGATCCCGGCTGGTATCACAACTGGGCTCTCACCGTATGTGTAAGCTTTATTGGTACATTCGGACTTATGGGGATTTATATGCCTTATATGGTCAGCAAAATGTATATAGCACTGTTTGTGGTTGGTGTTGCAGGCATTTTTCTGGTGAGAGGCACATTCTGTCTGAAAGAGAGCAGATTTATTGTTCAGAAAAAAAATGTGGCAAACGATATCTGGAAGATTAAGACAAAAGTAATATCCAAAAAGTGGAGTGCAGAAGGCATATTCCATATTCTGATGGTACTTTTGATCATCATTCCTGTGATTTTGTTTATGGATTACGTTTATTATAATGATAATCAGGCGCAGGGAAGGTATCTTATGCCTGCATTATATCCGCTGATGTATTTTGTTACCCTGGGCTGGAATCGTATTCTGACAAAGGTTGTGAAAAATGAAAAAGTAAGAAGCTGGATATACAGAGTAGTTACAGTTTTACTTGTAATTTCTCCATATGCATGCTGGGCTTTTCTTATAGTACCATATTATGCCGGATAATGGACGGAACAGTTGATTTACAGATTCAGAAGAGAATATTTGTTTGTATGAAATGAAAAACGGAAATGACTGCCTGATGCAGTGATTTCCGTTTTTTAACCGAATTAAGTAAGTTCTTTGCCTTAAGTGTGAATGTACGTCTGATGGAAATCAGGATTTGATCACATGAATCATAAGGAAAAGGAAGAAGAGCAGGAATGCGGCTCCGATAGCTCCGATAATATAATAAGGAGCATAGGTTCTGGAAGAAGAAAATTCCTGGGCTGCTTTCATGTTTTTTGTGCCGGTTTCTGCGGCAGTATCCTTTTCCTGCTGGACATCCTCCAGAATGGCAGTTCCCACAGGGGTACCTCCGAAATAATACTGGCGCTGGATCTGTCCGTCTGAGGCAGTATCCTCTGTAGTGAGAGAATCTGCTGCTGCTCCGTTTGGAACGATTACAGTACCTCCGGAGAGACGGTTGAAATCATCATCCGGGAGAGTGAGGGGAGCAAAATTGTCGAAACCGTAATTTAAAAGTGCAATGGCCTCATCATCGGTAGCGCCGGAAGCTCCGTTTAATACCACACATACAAGTTTCATATTATTTTTGGCAGCTTCACATACGAGAGTACTTCCGGAAGCTTGAGTATATCCTTCTTTTCCTCCGATGCAGGCTTCATAATAGCCGTCACTGGTATTGTTGATCATTGTAAAATTGTTGGTCAGGACTCTGTCACCGCCGGAAACGTTTGTGGCCGGGATGGTGTAGGAGGTGGTGGCGGCAATAGTGCGGAAAGTATCATTAGCCATGGCAGCCTCCATGATCAATGCCATATCATGGGCGGTTATATGCTGATTCTCATCGGGAAGGCCGGTAGGATTGGTAAATACGGTATTGGTACAGCCAAGCTCCTGAGCCCGGGCATTCATTGCTGCTACAAAGGCATCTACAGATCCGCTTATATGTTCAGCCACCTGAAGGGCAATATCGTTGGCAGATGCTACCATAATGGCATAGAGACATTGCTCCATGGTAAAAACCTCATCCAACTGCGCAGAGATATTTGCACCGCCGTCTGTAACTCCGGATACACCGGTGGCTGTCATGGTAACCTGGTCATCCAGACTGCTGTTTTCCAGGACAAGCAGGCAGGTCATAATCTTGACTGCACTGGCCGGATAAAGTGCCTGGTCTGCATTTTTTGAATAAAGAACAGTATTAGTGGAGGTTTCCATTACAACAGCAGCTGTAGAAGAAATATCAGTGGCCTGAGGCCATCCTGCAATACCGTTGGTAGTGACAATGGAAGGATCAGCTGTCTGCACCTGGGCTGATGTATCTGCAGCGGTTTCCTCAGTGGCAGATACAGGAATCTGGGAGACTGCAGTGGAAACGCAAAGTCCCAGCGCCAGAAGTGCAGCAGTAAAGCGTATATGTTTTTTCATGATAAGAATACTCCTGTTTATATATTTGTTTTTATTACTGTTCATTCCGTTTTCAATAACTAATTGTGAATAATAGTATAGCATACTTTACAGGTTTCTTGCAAAAAATATCATACAATGTTAAAATAAAATATCTTATTGACAAAAAATCGAGGTTGAAACATGAATAAACAACAATCTACAGGGGGAAAAATCCAGTGGCTGAGGGTTTTGAAAAAACTTTCTCCCTACACAGTGCAAAAGGGTTTTCGGTATCTGAAGCATTATGGGCCAAAGGAGTTCTGGGTTCGTCTTCATGAAAGATTTGAACCGGAGGAAGTGCCATATGCCCCATGGTATCAGGCCTATGCTCCGGATGAGGCAACACTGGACAGACAGAGAACTCACAGATTTAAATATGAGCCGCTGATCAGTATTATAGTACCTGCCTATCAGACTCCCACAGAATTCCTGAAACAGATGATCGACTCTGTAACAGGACAGACCTATGGAGTATGGGAACTTTGCATTGCCAATGCAAGTCCTGATAATGAAGAGATGCAGAGAGTTCTGGCGGAGTATGCAGCCCGGGATGAGAGGGTGCGTTTTTGTAATCTGAAAGAAAATCTGGGTATTGCAGAGAATACAAACAAAGCATTTGCCATGGCAAAGGGAGAATTTCTAGGGCTTCTGGATCATGATGATCTGCTGGCACCCAATGCACTTTATGAAATCGTGCAGACGTTGCAGACACATCCGGAGGCAGATGCTGTTTATACAGATGAGGATAAGGTTACCACAGAGCTGGATGAGCATTTTCAGCCTCACCTGAAACCTGATTTTAACCTGGATCTTTTAAGGTCTAATAATTATATCTGCCATTTTTTTATGGTTCGCAGAAGTGTGGTAGAGCTGGCGGGAGGTTTTCGCAGGGAATTTGACGGAGCGCAGGATTATGATTTTATTTTCCGTTGCACAGAGGCTGCCAGGGAGGTAGTTCATGTACCGGAGATCCTGTATCACTGGAGGACCCATAAGGCATCTACTGCGGACAATCCGGCAAGTAAGATGTATGCCTTTGAAGCCGGAAAGCGTGCCATTGAAGAACACCTGAAAAGAACCGGTGTCAGGGGAGTGGTAAGCCATACCCCGGATCTGGGATTTTACCGTGTCCAATATCCGGTTCAGGGGCAGCCGTTGGTATCGGTGATCATCCCCAATAAAGATGAAAAAGAAACTTTGCAGACTTGTATAGAATCTCTGAAAAGTAATACAGATTATCAGAATTTTGAAATCATTATTGTGGAAAATAACAGCACTACAGAGGAGATTTTTCAATATTACAAAGAACTTTCCAGGGATCCCCGTATCCGGCTTCTGCGTTGGACAAAGGCGTTTAATTATTCTGCGATCAATAATTTCGGGGCATCTCATGCAAGGGGCGAGTATCTGCTGTTTTTGAATAATGATATAAAAACAATCCGGCCTTCATGGATGAAGGAGATGTTGGGAGTATGCCAGCGACCGGAAGTAGGAGCAGTGGGAGCAAAACTGATCTATCCGGATCATACCATTCAGCATGCAGGTTGTGTGGTAGGGATGGGAGGAATTGCCGGACATATGTTTGTGGATATGCCTGCAGACCGTACCGGTTATCTGCACAAGGCATCTCTTTTGCAGGATATGAGCGCAGTGACTGCCGCCTGCATGATGATGAAGAAGAAAGTATTTGAGAAGGCAGGCGGTTTTACAGAGGAGCTGGCTGTGGCATTTAATGATGTGGATCTGTGCCTGAAGGTGCGAAAGGAAGATTTTCTCATTGTATATGATCCCTATGCGGAGCTTTATCATATGGAATCAAAAACAAGGGGAGCAGAGGACAGTGAAGAAAAAGTGCGCCGTTTTCAGACTGAAATTGAATATATGCGCTGTCACTGGCTGGATATCCTGAAAAAGGGAGATCCTTATTATAATAAAAACCTTTCCCTTACAAAATGGAATTATTCTTTGAAACCACTTCCGGGAATGAGTTGGAAGGATGATGAGAAAAAGAAAGAAGCAGGAGGAAATCATGCAGGAAATATCAGTGATCATTCCCAATTATAACGGGATGGCTTATCTGGATGGAGTACTTTCCGGTCTGGAGTGTCAGACTGTAAAAAATTTTGAGGTGATCCTGGTAGACAATGGTTCCGGTGATGGAAGCTGTGCTTTTGTGGCGGCTTCGTATCCCTGGGTGCGTCTTATAGAGCTTCCTGAGAATTTTGGATTCTGCAAGGCTGTGAATGAGGGGATTAAAGCCTCCAGGGCACCCTATGTACTGCTTCTGAATAATGATATAGAGGTTACAAGGGATTTTATTGAGCAGATGCTTCAGGGGATCAGGAGGCATCCAAAAGCCTTCTCCGGGGCAGCCAGAATGATACAGTTTCATGACAGGGACAGACTGGATGACGCAGGCAATTATTATTGTGCACTGGGCTGGGCTTTTGCCAGAGGAAAGGGTAAAAATATCCATACCTATGAAAAAGAAGAGAAGATTTTTGCTTCCTGCGCGGGAGCGGCTATTTACCGAAAGGATATTTTTGAAAAAATAGGATACTTTGACGAGGAACATTTTGCCTATCTTGAGGATATGGATGTGGGATACAGGGCCAGGATCAATGGCTATGAGAACTGGTATTTTCCCTTGGCTAAGGTATATCATGTGGGCAGCGGTACCAGTGGATCCAGATACAACCAGTTTAAAATCCGCTATTCCTCCAGAAATAATGTGTATTTAATCTACAAAAATATGCCTTTGCTGCAGATCGTGTTAAATCTGCCGTTTCTGGTTATTGGCTTTGGAATCAAAATCCTGTTTTTTGGTCTGAAGGGATTTGGAAGGGAATACCTGGCAGGTATTAAGAATGGATTTCAGATCAGCAGGCGTGACAGAAAAGTAGCTTTTCGAGTGGAAAATTTGCCTCATTATCTGAAAATACAGATGGAATTGTGGATCAATATGTTCCGACGCCTGAGAGGATGATTTTAAAGTTCATAAAAATTTTATAAAATTGGGAAGAAGAATTTGTTGCTTTTACAAATCAACTATTATAATATAAATGCGACAGTAGCTGCCTGTCAGAGCGAATTCTGTGAGTGATGGGGCAGTTACAGGCAATAAAAATGAGGTGACAAAGAATTGTTAAAGGACAATGAAAAGAATTTTAGTCGTCTCCATATGCTTATAGATGCCGTTGTGCTTGCGCTTTCATATTTTCTGGCATGGCTGATACGTTTTGTGGGTCCTATGTCGGCAACTGCGGTAAGGACAAGGAGTTTTCAGCAGTATATGCTGATGCTTATCTTTATCATACCGGTTTATCTGCTTTTGTATCAGGCCTTTACCCTGTATACGCCTATGCGGATGCAGGGACGCAGGTTGGTTTTGGCAAATATTGTGAAGGCCAATTCCCTGGGACTTTTGATTCTTATGTTTACATTTTATATGATTGATGAGGGAGATTTTTCCCGATCCACATATATTATGTTTTATCTGATCAATATTGTCCTTCAGTGGGGAACCCGTATGCTAATCTTTGCTCTTCTCAGAGATATGCGTGAAAAGGGAATGAACCAGACACAGATGATCTGTGTAGGATACAGCAGGGCTGCCGAAGAATATATTGACCGTGTACTGGCCAATCCGCAGTGGGGTTATGTGATCCGGGGAATTCTGGATGATAATGTTCCGGCAGGGACTGCCTACCGGGGGATTAAGGTGCTGGGGAGAATCGCAAATCTGAATGTGATCCTGCCGGAGAACCGTCTGGATGAAATCGCCATTACATTGGGGCTGAGTGAATACTATCGACTTGAGGAAATTGTAGCATTGTGTGAAAAGTCAGGAGTACACACAAAATTTATCCCGGATTATAATAAGATTATTCCTACAAAGCCCTATACTGAGGACATACTGGGACTTCCGGTGATTAATATTCGTTATGTGCCGTTGAACAATACATTTAATGCGATGGTGAAACGTGCTATGGATATTGTGGGTTCTATTGCAGGGATTATTGTCACATCCCCGATCATGCTTCTGATGTGTCTGTTGATCAAGCTGACCTCTCCGGGTCCTCTGATCTACAAGCAGGAGAGGGTGGGACTTCACAATCAGAATTTCCGGATGTATAAATTCCGTTCTATGGAAGTACAGCCTGAGTCTGAGGAGAAAAAGGCGTGGACGGTAAAGAATGATCCGCGTGTGACTGGGATCGGTAAGTTTATGCGGCATACCAGTATTGATGAGCTTCCGCAGCTTTTCAATATTTTAAAGGGCGATATGAGTCTGGTAGGTCCCAGACCTGAGAGACCGTTTTTTGTAGAGAAATTCAGAGAAGAAATCCCTAGGTATATGGTAAAACATCAGGTTCGTCCGGGGCTTACCGGATGGGCACAGGTAAAGGGCTATCGTGGAGATACATCCATCAGAAAGAGGATAGAATGCGATCTTTATTATATTGAGAACTGGAGTATAGGCTTTGATATAAAGATTATTTTTCTTACCTTTTTTAAGGGATTTGTAAATAAGAATGCATATTAAGATAAGGGGAAAGAAGAGTATGGCTAAACCAGGAAAAAAGAAAAAGATACTGTTTGTGCTTGAAATTGTTGTGCTTCTGCTGTTTATTGGCGGACTGTATGTCTACGGACAGATTTCTTCCAGACTGGATAAGATCCAGCAGCCGGAGCTGAAGCGTGAGACGATTCCGGTGAATCCGGAAGCACCGAAGATGACCGGGTACAAAACCTATGTATTGTTTGGAATTGATACCCGTGGTGAGGGATCTAATCTGTCTGCACAGAATAGTGATACCATGATCATTGTAAGTGTAAACAATGATACCGGTGAGGTACGTATGGTCTCTGTTTACAGAGATACATTTCTGGATATCGGAAACGGAACCTATACAAAAGCAAATGCCGCCTATGCCTATGGAGGGCCGGAACAGGCGATTGCCATGCTGAATACTAATCTGGATCTGGATATTTCTGATTATGCCACAGCGGATTTTTCCGCACTGGCAGAGGTTGTGGATGATCTGGGAGGACTGGACATTCCTCTTTCCTATGCTGAAATCGTGCATATGAATAACTATTGTCAGGAGACATCCAAGCTGACAGGTAAGAGCTATACTCCGGTGGAAAAGCCAGAGACAGAGCCAGAGGATCTGGAAGCAATCGTAGACACCTATCACCTGAATGGTGTGCAGGTTACCTCTTACTGCCGTATCCGCTATACTGCAAGCATGGATATGGGACGAACAGAAAGGCAGCGAAAAGTTTTGGGAATGCTCTTTGATAAGGCGAAGATAGCAGGATTATCCTCTATTTTTAAGATTATGGATGATGTGTTCCCCATGGTACAGACCTCTCTTTCCAAGCAGGATATTCTTGGTCTGATCCCAACAGTAATTGGATATGATTTTTCTGACAGCACCGGATTTCCGGCGAAGTACAAATTCTCAAATATTAAGGGAAGCATCATTGTTCCTACTGATTTGGCAAGCAATGTAACAGAACTTCACAAATTCCTGTATAATGACCAGAATTATACACCGTCCTCGGAGGTTCTTGAAAAAAGCAATAAGATTCTGGAGATTGTAGGTGGAGAAGGAAAACTGGATGAAGCGGCAGCATCCACAACACAGGATGATGCAGCTAATACTGACGATAATACATTTGTATGGTCTGGAAATAGTTCTTCCACAGATAATGGTTATTATGATAGTAATAGCGGAAGCACAGATTATGACAATGGCGGTGGCACAGATTATGATAATGGTGGCGGCACAGACTATGACAATGGCGGCGGTTCGGATTACGATAATGGCGGCGGTTCGGATTACGATAACGGCGACGGTTCGGATTACGATAATGGCGGCGGCACAGATTATGATAATGGTGGCGGAGATGACGGTGGATTTTCTGACGGAGCTGCTGAATCCGGGAACTATGACAACGAAGAATAATGGAATTATGCTGAACACAAAGGACCATCCGAACGACAGGATGGTCCTTTGCAAATAAAAAAAGCGGAGATAAATATGAAAAACAGAAATGTGGATGTGATTATTCCCACATACCGTCCGGGAAAAGAATTTACGGAATTGCTGACAAGACTGGAGAGGCAGGAATGTCCTCCGGACAGAATTGTAGTCATGAATACAGGAGAGCAGTACTGGAACCGGGAATGGGAGAATTGTAAGCTGGTGGAAGTACACCACCTGGAGCAGAAGGATTTTGATCATGGCGGTACAAGAAGACGGGCAGCAGAGCTGTCAGATGCCCGGGTTATGGTGTTTATGACACAGGATGCTCTTCCGGCGGATCATAAGCTGATTGGGAATCTGCTGAAAGCTCTGGACCAGAATGAGAAAATAGGAGCGGCCTATGCCAGACAGCTTCCCAAATCGGACTGTGGTTTTCTGGAACGTTACACCCGCTCTTTTAATTATCCGGAACATTCATCGGTAAAAACCTTATCTGATGTGAAACAATATGGGATAAAGACGTATTTCTGCTCGAATGTATGCGCGGCATATAAAAGAGAGAGTTATCAGGATGTGGGAGGCTTTGTAAACAGAGCTATTTTTAATGAGGATATGATCTGTGCAGGGAATATGGTAAAGAAGGGGTACTCTATTGCTTATGCAGCAGATGCCCGGGTTTATCATTCCCACAATTATTCCTGTGTCCAGCAGTTTCACCGTAATTTTGACCTGGGTGTTTCACAGGCAGAACATTCGGAAATTTTTGCAGATGTGCCTTCTGAGGGAGAGGGATTACGCCTGGTAAAAAGAAGTATGGCATATCTGGTAAAAACCGGACATGTGTGGCTGATCCCTCAGCTGATCCTGCAGAGTGGGGCTAAATATGCAGGATATTTTCTTGGAAAAAGATACCATAAGCTTCCGGAAAAAATCGTGCTTGCATGTACAATGAACCCCTATTACTGGAAAAAAGGCTAAGGTTTTCCTTCACGTCATTTTACGATTATTGTCACATTTTGAACACAATTCATTGCTATACTGTTTCCAAGAGAACAGGATATCAGGACAGGAATTTCAATCTGCTGATATCAGAATAAACGGGTGCGAAGGGAGCAGGTGATAATATGTATAATGAAGAAGACCGGAGGGAAGATCAACAGACATCCGGGGAGCAGGCTCCAAGATATGAACATTATCAGTTTCATGAGGAGACAGGAATTGTGCCTGACAGGGTGCCGCCTGTCCGGAATAAAAAAGAAACAGATTCTTTTGGAAAAAAAGCAGGGACGACAGTGGCTCTGGCAGTGCTTTTCGGGCTGGTAGCTTCTGCCGTTTTTCTATCGGTAAGCTTTGTGGCAGGTAAATATCTGAAAACTGATGAAAAAAGTACACATCTTGAAACAACCCAGAGTGTGGCTGTAACTGCGACAGATGATGGATCTGACGGAGATATGGGGGCAGCTGCAGAGTCTGGGAATGGAACTGTGGCTTCAGTAGCCCAGGCATCTATGCCTTCGGTAGTGGCTATTACTACAGTAAGCGTACAGGAAATACCAAGTTTCTTTGGTTATGGTTCGCGTCAGTATAAAAGTGCAGCTACCGGTTCTGGGATTATCGTAGGAGATAATGATGAGGAACTTTTGATCGCTACCAATAATCACGTGGTAGACGGAGCATCTACTTTAAGTGTATGTTTTATGGGAAATGATGTTGTGAATGCGGAAACGGAGACTGAGAATGCCGATGATACCGGTGACCTGAATCTGGAGGATGCAGTCAGTGCCAGGATCAAGGGTACAGATTCCGACAATGATCTGGCTGTGATCGCTGTACAGAAGGCTGATATTCCTGAGGATACGTTGAGTGAGATCAAGATTGCGCAGATTGGAAGCTCAGAGGATCTGGTGGTAGGTCAGCAGGTAGTTGCAATTGGTAATGCGCTGGGATATGGACAGTCAGTGACCTCCGGATGGATCAGTGCGTTAAACAGAACGATTTCCACAGAGGACGGTACAAGCAGTTCCGGACTGATTCAGACAGATGCAGCCATTAATCCCGGCAACAGCGGTGGGGCACTTCTGAATATGAAGGGAGAGCTGATTGGTATTAATTCTGCTAAATATGCAGACAGTACAGTGGAAGGAATGGGATATGCAATTCCCATTTCCCGGGCAAAGCCTATTCTTGAGGAGTTGATGAACCGTCAGACCAGGGAGAAAGTTTCCAATGAAGAGAAAGGCTATCTGGGGGTGGTTCTTTCCAATCTTACTACAGAGGCTATACAGATGTATGATATGCCGGAGGGAGCTTTTGTCAGAGGCGTTGAGGAGAAATCCCCGGCCGAGAAAGGTGGTATCTGCAAGGGAGATATCATTGTGAAATTTGACGGACAGAGTGTGACTAGCGGGGATGATCTTTTGAAAAAACTCCAGTATTATAAATCTGGCGAGAAGATAGAAGCAGTGGTGGCCAGAGCTACTGACGGAGAATACCAGGAGAGTACAGTTGAGATTACTTTAGGATCCAGATCAGAAAACAGCTGATCTGCTTATAAGGAAGAAAGGGATACTGCAGAGAAATGTGGTATCTCTTTTGATTTTATAAAACTTTAATTTTGAGATATGCGGGGAATATGATATAATTCTATATAATGATGTTAGGGTCAAAAGGCATTTTGCCCCTAACTTGATATCTACGAATTGCTCCGCTGCAAAGCAGCTCCCGCAATTCTCAAACATTCGAAATCCGCTGATTTACTACGTAAATCGCTACTTTCTCATGTTTGGCGGGTCCCAAGTTCAAAAGTCTTATCGTGCAAGCACGAACGACTTTTTGACCTTTTGACCCTGATATCATATAATTGAGAGTAACTGTTAAGCAATCTGCTGTTTATGGGAGATATGGAACAGTTACGGAAGAAATTTTATAGAAATGTTGAGAGGAAGGGAGTCAGTATGGCTGATAACTATAATGATGACGAAGTGATAGATCAGGAAGAGAAAAAACAGGAGAAATTCTGTTTTCTCTGCCGCAGACCGGAGAGCAAAGCCGGACCTATGATCGAACTGCCGAATAATATACATATCTGTACAGATTGTATGCAGAAAAGTTTTAATTCCATGAACCAGCAGTTTAATGATGGAAAATTTAATTATGCGGATCTGATGAATATGCCGAATGTGAGTATGATCGATCTGAGCAGTTTTCAGAATCCCGGACAGCAGCCTAAAAAGATCCATAAAAAAAAGAAGGAAGAAAAGGCAGAAAAACCGGTTCTGGATCTGAAAAATATTCCTGCACCGCATAAGATCAAAGAAACACTGGATCAGTATGTGATAGGACAGGAGAAAGCCAAGAAAGTAATGTCTGTAGCTGTTTACAATCATTATAAAAGAGTAGCTACAGATACCATGGATGAGATTGAAATTGAGAAATCCAATATGCTTATGATCGGACCTACCGGATGCGGAAAGACTTATCTGGTAAAAACCCTTGCAAAGCTTCTGGACGTACCTCTTGCCATTGCTGATGCAACTTCTCTTACAGAGGCTGGCTATATCGGAGATGATATAGAGAGTGTAGTATCCAAGCTTCTGGCTGCTGCAGATAATGATGTGGAAAGGGCAGAGCATGGAATTATTTTTATTGATGAAATTGATAAGATTGCCAAGAAAAAAAATACCAATCAGCGTGATGTCAGTGGAGAAGCGGTACAGCAGGGAATGCTGAAGCTTCTGGAGGGCAGTGAAGTGGAGGTTCCGGTTGGTGCCAACAGCAAGAATGCCATGGTGCCTCTTGTGACGGTAAATACCAGAAATATTCTTTTTATCTGTGGGGGAGCTTTTCCGGATCTGGAGAATATTATTAAAGAGAGGCTGAACAAACAGGCATCTATTGGATTTTATGCAGATCTGAAGGATAAATATGATCATGATCCCCACCTTCTGCAGAAGGTTACAGTGGAGGATATCCGAAGCTTCGGAATGATTCCTGAGTTTATAGGACGTCTGCCGATCATCTTTACTTTGGACGGACTGTCTGAGGATATGCTGGTCAAGATATTGAAGGAGCCAAAGAACGCAATATTGAAACAGTATCAGAAGCTTCTGGCATTGGACGAGGTAAAACTGGAATTCGAGGAAGGAGCCCTTCATGCCATAGCTGCGAAGGCACTGGAAAAGGATACAGGAGCCAGAGCCCTGCGCGCGATCCTGGAGGAATATATGCTGGATATTATGTATGAGATTCCCAAAGACGACAATATCGGAGAGGTTGTGATCACAAGGGAATATATTGAAGGCAATGGAGGACCGAAGATTCAGCTCAGAGGGCAGGAGCGGATTGAAAAACGATAACTATAAAAATGCAGAACAGTTAGGAAAACCATACATTTTATAATTTAGAAAGGAGCCGGTATTATGGGAACAGATTTTTTTGACGGTATCGTAAAAACATTTTCAAAAACAACAAAGGAGCTTGGAAAAACAACAAAAGAGCTGGGAGCCCGCGCAGAGCAGACGATTGAGACTCAGAAAATCCGCGGGAAAATTTCCGGTGAAGAGCGGACAATCGAAAGATTGAAAGCAGATCTGGGAGACATCATCTACAAGAGACATGCGGAAGGAGAAGGCATTGACGGTGAACTCAGTGTAATCTGCCAGGAAATTGATCAGCATTTTCTGAAGATTAGAGAGTTTAAGGACAGTGCGGCTAATCTCAGAGGAAAGAAAATATGTCCTTCCTGTGAGAGGGAAGTAGACCTTTCTGTAAGCTTTTGTCCATATTGTGGAACACCCTGTCCAACACCGGAACCTACAGAATCTGTAGAGGATCCTGTGGAAGAGTTTGTGGAAGAGCCTGTGGAAGCATCCGAAGAGGAGACAGATGAGAAAGGTGAGCCTGCAGAGGCGGAAGCAGAAACAGAAGCTGCCCAGGGGAGTGCAAAAGCAGAGGAGCCGGAGGAACCGGAAAATGCAGAATTCCAGAAGGAACAGCCTGTGGAGGAAAAAACAGAGGAAGCTGTGGAGGAAACAGAAGTATAATAAAAAAATGTTGCAATAGGCAGAGAAAAGTGATAAGGTTATATCGTATCAGAGACGGATTGTAACTGCGATAAATGTAACGGTCCGGCACACAGCTGTGAAAAAACAATAATTCTGAAAAGACAGGAGAGAATAAGATGAAAAACAGAAAATTATACCAGTTATTAATGGCAAGCGTGATCAGTGCAACGGTACTGACATCAGGAATAGGGGTCAGTGCGGCTGACTTCAGTGATTCAGCTGTTGAGACATCTGTAAGCGAGGATGAGACTCCGGTAGCAGAGGAAAGTGAGGAGTTTAGTTCTGATGCTGCAGAGGCTGCTTCCGCAATTGCAGTGAATACTACCAATTTTCCGGATAAAAAGTTTTACAGCTATGTGCTGGAACATCTGGATACCAATAAGGATAAGAAGCTTTCAGATGCAGAGATCAAGGCAGTGCAGACATTGAATGTGTCCGGTCTTGGGATTTCCAATCTGAAGGGAATCGAGTATTTTACTTCCCTTACTACTCTGGATGCATCAAATAATAAGCTTACATCTGTGAATCTGACAAAGAATACGAAACTGACAAGCATTAATGTAAGCGATAATGCTTTAAAGGGAACATTGAATCTTAGCCGCTGTACAGGAATGGTAGCTGTTCTTTGCTCAAATAATAAGCTGACTAAAATCGCAATGCCGAACATTAAATATCTGAAAAAACTGGATTATATCAATGCCAGCCACAATAATTTTACATCTCAGGCAAATCTGGGGCTTTCTAACATTTCCAGTGATTATCTGAAGAGCCTTACAGAGATTGATGTAAGCTATAATGCTCTTACATCTTTTAACTGCTCCGGTTTTGCAGGACTGAGCCTGAATCTGGCAAATAACAAAATTACAAAGCTTTCCGGTGGTAATGACGGATATCAGGTAGCTGCTCTGTACATTGAAGGAAATTCTCTCAGCCAGACCTCATCTGTTGACTTTACACCTGAATGGGTTCGCGAGCCTCAAAGATTTAGTTGTGATTCAGCAGTGCGTGGTAAGGTAAAAATGGTAAAGGCAAAAGTTTCTGCTTCTGCTTCCTGGGATGAAATCAGCCTGAATATTGGTTCTACTTCTCAGGAAGCAAGCTATAAACTGGAGAGAAAGGCAGGAAACGGGGCTTATCAGACTATTAAAACCTGGGGAAAAGGAGATCTGGATGATCCGGAATTTGGAGACAGCTACACAGACAGCAATGTTACTCCGGGAACAACTTATACATACAGACTGACTGCTACTGTTATGGTGCAGGATAAGAATAAGGTAGAACAGCCATGGACAGGAACTGCAGAGGTTAAAGCCAGGGCAGCAGCCTCCAGACCGGCTATTTCAGTGAAATCATCCAAGGCAAAAACTGCAACTGTTAAATGGGCAGCGGTAAAGGGAGCTGACGGATATCAGGTATACTGCGGAGCTTCCAAAAATAAAATCAACTCTGCAGTTACAAAAGGTACAAAATCTTTGAGCGTAACAAAAACTGGTCTTGGAAGTAAGAAAACATATTATTTCAGAGCCAGAGCGTATAAAGTAGTAAATGGCAAGAAGGTATATACTTCCTGGAGCGGAGTGAAGGCTGTAAAAGTTAAATAATGAATGGCTGACAGGAACTCACTGTGAGGATGCTTCCGAAAGGAGGAAGGCTGCTTGAGGAAAATACTGAAAAAGGTAATATTTCTGACTGCAATACTTCTCATATTGCAGTCAGGAACTGTAGGTGTTATAGCTGCCCAGGCTCAACCGGCAGTTCCTGTATTGAAGGGAACGGTAAAGGGGGATACAGTAACTCTGCAGTGGAATAAGGCAAAGGGTTCCTCCGGATGTCAGATATTTTTATATTACAAATTATATAAAAAATATCGTAGTCTGGGAAATTATCCTGCAGGAAAGAATCAGCTGATCCTAAAAGGTTCGCAGAATAAGGTATATAAATATAAAATCCGTTCCTATACAAAGAAGAACGGAAAAGTGATATACAGTAAAATGTCAAAAGTATTGACAATCAAGACTGCTCCTTCCAGTCCTGCGGTCAGCCAGGTAAAAAGGAGCAGCGATACAGAGGCATTGATTACCTGGAATAGGATTTCGTCGGCAGACGGATATCAGATTTTTCGTGCTGATTCTGAGCAGGGGAAATATATAAGGGTAGGAGTTGCATCTGGAAATACGGTACTTTCTTTCAGGGATAATACTTTGAAGGAAGGACAGGATTATTATTATCGTGTCCGTGCATATTGCAGAAATCCTAATGCAGTGGTTTATTCAGGCTATAGTGAGCCTGTTAAGGCATGCAGGCCTGCACCGAAACCAGTGATCATTCTGGGAGATTCCCGGACTGAAGAGCTTCGGGAGTTCACAGGAGACGATAAAGTTGCATGGATTTGTAAAGGGAGTATGGGATATGTATGGCTTCGTGATACTGCTGTAAAAGCAGTGGATGAACAGATTCAGGGGAATGAGGATCTGTTTTTCTGGCTGGGAGTGAATGACCTGGATAATATTGATAATTATATCAGTCTGCTTAATGAGAAGATTCCCCAGTGGAAGCAAAAAGGAGTTCAGGTACATATCCTGGCAGTAGGACCTGTGGAAAAACCGGATGAATATGCGGACAATAAGACAATCAAAGCATTTAATAAAAAAATGAAAGCGCAGATTGCAGGAGCTGATTTTATAGATCTGTATTCCTGGCTGACACAGGAGGGGTATAAGACTGTTGATGGAACGCACTATGACAGAGAGACCTGCATAAAGATATATAACTATATTATGCGTCAGGTGCAGTAACGGATAAAACGTTACTGAGAACAGAGTGGACAGTAACGATAAAACAGTCAGAGGCAATACATACGGTTGATTGCTTTGGAAATAAAAAAGAAAATAAAAGGGAAGGCATGATTTATTTCGAATTCTGATAAATCGTGCCTTCCCTTTTGGTGGTTATGATAAGGTTGGTTAAAAAAGACAAAAAAATAATGCAGAAGATGGGACTTGAACCCACACGATATTGCTACCACAGGCACCTGAAGCCTGCGCGTCTGCCAATTCCGCCACTTCTGCATTTCTCTTATGAATCAATCGCTCACTTGCGACTGCTCATTTATAATAACCGATATATACATAAAAGTCAAGCATAAATTTTAAATTTTTTTAATTTTTTTTTGAATACGAAAAAAATCTACAATAAACAAAATAATTCACATAGAATAAATATATTTTGTTTATTGTAAATATCAGTATAGAAAAAATATGTCTGGCATGATAAGATGAAAATATAATGTCAGAGACAAGAGACATTTGACTGGTCTTCATTTTGTTCAGGGAAAGTTTTTGGCGAAAAAAGAAAATTTTATGTCATAGGAGGTTGAAAAAACCACTTTCTTGTGATACAATCTTGAAGATTTAGGGTTACATCAGTTTGTAACCATTCAGTAAAATAGATTGATAAGAAAGGGAGATTGTATGAAAGCATTTCTGATATTAGAAGATGGCCATGTTTTTACTGGTACAAGTATTGGTTCCACGAGAGACGTGATCAGCGAGATCGTTTTTAATACTTCCATGACCGGATATCTGGAAGTAATGACAGACCCTTCCTATGCAGGACAGGCAGTATGTATGACATATCCATTAATTGGAAATTACGGTATCTGCTATGATGACCAGGAATCCAGAAAACCATGGGTTGATGGTTTTATTGTCCGTGAATTATCCCGTATCCCCAGCAACTTCCGTAGTGTGGATACCATTCAGCATTTCTTAAGTAAACATGATATTCCAGGTATTGCCGGAATTGATACCAGAGCATTGACAAAGATCCTCAGAGAAAAAGGTACCATGAATGGCATGATCACTGTCAATGAGAATTACGACTTAAATACAATTATTCCCCAGTTAAAAGCATATACAACAGGTAAGGTAGTTGAAAAGGTAACCTGCCGTGAAAAGGAAGTATTAAAAGGTAATGGTCCAAAAGTAGCGCTGCTGGATCTGGGCGCAAAGAGAAACATTGCACGTTCCTTAAATGAGAGAGGATGCCAGGTAACCATTTATCCGGCTCTTACACCGGCTGAGGAAATCTTAAAGGATTCACCGGACGGAATCATGTTAAGTAACGGCCCTGGAGATCCTAAGGAATGTACTTCCATTATTGGGGAAATTAAGAAACTTTATGATTCTGAGGTTCCGATTTTTGCAATCTGCCTTGGACATCAGCTGATGGCACTGGCAACAGGCGGAGATACACATAAGATGAAATATGGCCATCGTGGTGGAAATCATCCGGTAAAGGATCTGACAACAGGAAGAGTTTATATTTCCTCTCAGAACCACGGATATGTAGTAGACGCTGAGGACCTGGAGGCAAAAAATATTGCGAAGCCTGCATTTATCAATGTTAATGATGGCACCAATGAAGGAATGGCATATGAAGGAAAGAACATTTTCACAGTGCAGTTCCATCCGGAAGCCTGCCCGGGTCCGCAGGATTCCAGCTACCTGTTTGACAGATTTATGGATATGATGGGAGGAAATAAATAATGCCAAGAAATAAAGACATTAAAAAAGTACTTGTAATTGGTTCCGGCCCGATTATCATCGGCCAGGCTGCAGAGTTTGACTATGCAGGAACACAGGCCTGCCGTTCTCTGAAGGAAGAAGGTCTGGAGGTAGTTCTTCTTAACTCTAACCCTGCCACCATCATGACAGACAAGGATATTGCTGACAGAGTATATATTGAGCCTCTGACAGTAGAAGTAGTAGAGCAGCTGATCCTGAAGGAAAAGCCTGACAGTGTACTTCCTACACTGGGCGGACAGGCAGGACTGAATCTTGCCATGGAGCTGGATGAGAAAGGCTTCTTAAAAGAACATAATGTAAGACTGATCGGTACCACTGCTGAGACTATTAAGAAGGCCGAGGACCGTCAGGAATTTAAGGACACTATGGAAAAGATCGGAGAACCGGTTGCTGCTTCCAAGGTTGTTACCACAGTAGAAGATGGACTGGCTTTCACTAATTCCATCGGCTATCCTGTAGTTCTCCGCCCTGCCTACACACTTGGCGGAAGCGGTGGCGGTATTGCCTACAATGAAGCAGAGCTTCGTGAAATCCTGGAAAACGGACTTCGTCTTTCCCGTGTAGGTGAGGTTCTGGTAGAGCGTTGTATTTCCGGATGGAAAGAAATTGAATATGAGGTAATGCGTGACAGTGCAGGTAACTGCATCACAGTCTGCAATATGGAAAATATTGACCCTGTAGGTGTGCATACCGGTGACTCCATCGTAGTAGCACCTTCTCAGACTCTGGGAGATAAAGAGTATCAGATGCTTCGTACATCTGCATTAAATATTATCACAGAACTGGGAATCACAGGTGGATGTAATGTACAGTATGCCCTTCATCCGGAAAGCTTTGAATATTGTGTAATTGAGGTTAATCCCCGAGTAAGCCGTTCCTCTGCACTGGCTAGTAAAGCTACCGGTTATCCTATTGCCAAGGTTGCTGCCAAGATTGCGTTGGGATATACTCTGGATGAGATTCCAAATGCCATTACCGGCAAAACCTACGCAAGCTTTGAGCCGATGCTGGACTACTGTGTAGTTAAGATTCCACGTCTTCCTTTTGATAAATTTATTACAGCAAAGAGAACTCTTACCACTCAGATGAAGGCTACCGGTGAGGTTATGAGTATCTGCCATAACTTTGAAGGTGCCTTGATGAAGGCAATCCGTTCTCTGGAACAGCATGTGGACAGCCTGATGTCCTATGATTTCTCTGAGCTGACAGATGATGAACTGCTGTCAGAGTTGAAGGTTGTAGATGACCGCAGAATCTGGAAGATTGCAGAGGCTATCCGCAGAAATATGCCTCAGGAAGAGCTGCATAATATTACCAAGATTGACCTGTGGTTTATTGATAAGATTGCGATCCTGGTAGAGATGGAGCAGGCACTGAAGAGCCAGGAGCTTACAAAAGAGCTTCTTCTGGAAGCGAAACGTATGGAATTCCCTGATTATATCATTGCAGACCTTGCCGGAAAGACCGAGGCAGAGGTAAAAGCACTCCGTCAGGAATGGGGAATTAAAGCAGCTTATAAGATGGTTGATACCTGTGCAGCAGAGTTTGCAGCAGAGACACCATATTATTATTCTGTATACGGTGATGAGCAGACAGAGAACGAAGCTGCAGCAACACCGGATAAGAAAAAAATCCTGGTACTTGGTTCCGGTCCGATCCGTATTGGTCAGGGTATTGAGTTTGACTTCTGCTCTGTACATTGTACATGGGCATTTGCCAAGGAAGGATATGAGACAATTATCATCAACAATAACCCTGAGACAGTAAGTACTGACTTTGATATTGCAGATAAGCTGTATTTCGAGCCTCTGACTCCGGAAGATGTTGAGAATGTAGTAAATGTTGAGAAGCCTGATGGAGCAGTGGTTCAGTTTGGTGGACAGACTGCCATTAAACTGACGGAAGCTCTGATTAAGATGGGTGTGAAGATTCTGGGAACATCTGCAGAAAATGTAGATGCTGCGGAAGACCGCGAGCTCTTTGATGCGATCCTGGAAAAATGCCAGATCCCAAGACCAAAGGGACACACTGTATTTACTGCTGAGGAAGCTAAGAAAGCTGCCAGTGAGCTGGGATATCCGGTACTGGTTCGTCCTTCTTATGTACTTGGTGGTCAGGGAATGAGAATTGCAGTCAGTGATGAGGATGTAGAAGAATATATCGGAATTATCAATCAGATTGCGCAGGAGCATCCGATTCTGGTGGATAAATACCTGATGGGTAAGGAAATTGAGGTTGATGCTGTATGCGATGGTGAGCAGATCCTGATTCCTGGTATCATGGAACATATTGAACGTGCAGGTATCCACTCAGGAGACAGTATTTCCGTATATCCGGCTCAGACGATCAGTGAAAAGGCAAAAGAAACCATTGCAGACTATACCAATCGTCTGGCACAGGCTCTTCACGTAATCGGTATGATCAATATCCAGTTTATTGTATGTGGTGACGAAGTGTATGTAATCGAGGTTAACCCTCGTTCCAGCCGTACAGTGCCATACATCAGCAAGGTAACTGGTATTCCGATCGTTCCTCTTGCTACCAGAGTTATTTTGGGATATAAGCTGAAGGATATGGGATATGAGCCTGGTCTTCAGCCGGAGGCAAAATATTTTGCAATTAAGATGCCGGTATTCTCCTTTGAGAAGATTCGTGGCGCTGATATCAGCCTTGGACCGGAGATGAAATCCACAGGTGAATGTCTTGGTATTGCAGAAAGCTTTAATGAAGCACTGTACAAAGCATTCCTGGGAGCAGGAATCCGCCTTCCGAAGCACAAAAATATGATCATCACTGTAAAGGATGAGGATAAAGAAGATATTATTCCGATTGCAAGAAGATTTGAAGCCCTTGGTTACAGAATCTATGCAACTCTGGGAACTGCAAAAGTTCTGAAAGAGAATGGAATTAAAGTGATCCGTACCAATAAACTGGAGCAGCCGTCACCAAACCTTATGGATCTTATTCTTGGACATAAGATTGATGTTGTTATTGATACTCCGCCTCAGGGAGTTGAGCATCAGAAAGACGGATTTGTGATCAGACGTAATGCGATCGAAACAGGTGTGAATGTCCTGACTTCTCTGGATACAGCAGAGGCACTGGCAACCAGCCTTGAGAATACAGATCTGAACAAATTATCTCTGATCGATATTGCTACGATTGCAAGAAGATAATATGAAAAAACAATGACCGCTTTTCACATAGGGGAGAGGCGGTCATTTCTTTGAATAAGAGAATAAGAAAGGAAGTCAAATATATGCTTGAAATGTTGAAGGTTATTTTCCTTGGTATTGTGGAGGGAATCACAGAGTGGCTTCCCATCAGCAGTACAGGACATATGATCCTTGTGGATGAGTTTCTGAAGCTGAATGTAACAGAGGAATTTAAGAATCTGTTTTTTGTAGTGATCCAGCTGGGAGCAATTTTGGCAGTAGTAGTTCTTTACTGGAATAAACTGTGGCCGTTTTATATAAGGCCTGTCTCCGCAAAAAAACAGGCAATTCTGGATCGCCAGCCGACAGTATCCAGAGGAATTCTTACCTTTGTGGAGAAATTTTGTGACAAGGATAAATGGGTACTGTGGTTTAAGATTATAGTGGCCTGTATTCCTACAATTCTCATAGGACTGCCATTTAATGATGTGATTGAAGAAAAATTCAACAATTATGTGGTAGTTGCAATTGCTTTGATCTTCTATGGAATACTTTTTATTGTTATTGAGAACTATAATAAAAGAAGAAAGCCAACCTGTACCAGCTTGGATAAATTATCCTTTAAGACGGCATTTATTATTGGACTGTTTCAGGTATTATCTGTTATTCCGGGAACCTCCCGTTCTGGTTCTACCATTATTGGAGGTATTCTTGCAGGTACTTCCCGTACAGTAGCTGCAGAATTTACTTTTTTCCTGGGAATTCCTGTAATGTTTGGTGCCAGTCTCCTGAAACTTCTTAAATTTGGATTTTTTTTCACAGGAAAAGAATTGATGATCCTGATTGTGGGAATGGTTGTGGCATTTGTTGTTTCTATTATCGCAATCAAATTCCTGATGGGATACATCAAGAAACATGATTTCAAAGTATTTGGATGGTACAGAATTGTACTGGGTATCCTGGTACTGGGATATTTTATCGGTAAAAATTTAATCGCGTAACTCTAATAAAAAAGCTCTGTCCAGTGACAGGGCTTTTTTCAAATCTGATAAATATAATTCAGGCAGGGTGATTTTCGGAATATTTAATATAATCTACTACCATCATCGCCAGCTTAAATGTCAGTGCATCTTCAAATGCGCGGATATCCAGTCCAAATTTCTTCTGAAGCTTCTCGAAGCGGTATACCAGAGTATTTCTATGTACATAAAGCTGTCTGGAGGTTTCTGAGAGATTCAGGTTATTTTCAAAGAAGGTACGGATGGTGATGAGTGTTTCTTCGTCAATAGAATCCAGTGTTTCCTCATGAAAGATCTCATCAATAAACATTTCACAGATGGAAACAGGAAGCTGGTAGATCAGCCGGCCGATTCCCAGCTGATTATAGCCGAAGACATTTTTTTCTGCATAGAAGATCTTACCTACTTCCAGGGCGGTATGAGCCTCCTTGTAGGTATCAGGCAGTCTGGAAATATCCTCTGCAATATTGCTGTAAGCAACCCAGGCAGAGGTCATAGCTTCTGTATTCAGCATATCCACAAGCATACAGGCAACAGAGTCCAGATCGTCATAGTTTTCTGTAGATTGGAGTTCACGAACAATGATAATTCCGGAATCATCAATGGCTGTAATAAAATCCCTAGTTCTGGCAGAAAAAATATTCCGAATGGTTGCCAGTGCATTTTCGTCTTTACTTTGCTTGGTTTCCACAAGAAAAACTGCACGACGGACAGATGTGGCAATATGAAGTTTTTTAGCACGATTAAAAGCATCCACCTCGGAATAGGTACCTAAAAGGAGGTTCTGCATAAAGGTGTTCTTGTCATTTTTTTCAGCGTAGGCAGTAAAGAGACTGTGAATCTGGCATACAGCAAGTTCTCCGATGGTAGAAGCAGCTTCTCCCTTGCCCCAGACAATCAGCAGATAGGAGTCGGTCTGGATTTCTGTGAGTTTATAGAGGCAGCAGTTGGTATTAGAAACGCAGAGGGCGTTGCTCTGGCGAAATTCATCCAGTTTCTTTTGGGCAGGCAGTTTTCTGTCGCAGGTGGAGACAAAGACATTATTTTCTGAATCTATCAGGCAGAAATCCAGCTGGCTGATATTTTTCCAGTCAGTGAGACATTTCTGTAAAATCTGTTGTATTTTCATTGAGCTGGTCCTTTCTCATATTATGAGATACATTATAACACAAAAACCCGAGGAGTTTTCCCCGGGTTTTTTAAAAGATTCCTAAAATTAGTTGCAGATTGTAAGTTCTGTTTCTTTGTCGAAGAAATGAGATTTCTCCATATCAAATGCGAATTTGATCGGGTCACCGGTTTTTGCTGTTGTACGAGGATCAACTCGTGCTGTAACCTGAGTTCCGTCAACATCAAAGTATAAGAATACTTCAGCACCCAGAAGCTCATAAACCTTAACTACAGAGCTCATTGGAGCACTTGGAGAAGCTTCGATAAACATCTGAGAATCATGAATATCTTCTGGACGGATACCAAGAACAACTGTCTTGCCTACATAACCGTTATCTTTAAGAACTTTAGCTTTTCCAGTAGGAACAAGCAGCTCATGCTCGCCAACTTTAGCAATGATATTTCCACCTTTTTCAGAGATTGCTGCGTCAAGGAAGTTCATCTGCGGTGATCCCATGAATCCTGCAACGAATAAGTTGCCTGGTTTCTGATACAGGTTCTGAGGTGTATCTACCTGCTGAACAACACCGTCTTTCATAACAACGATTCTGGTACCAAGAGTCATAGCCTCTGTCTGGTCATGTGTTACATAGATGATTGTAGCACCCAGTCTCTGGTGGATCTTGGAAATTTCGATACGCATCTGTACACGAAGTTTAGCATCCAGGTTGGAAAGAGGCTCATCCATAAGGAATACCTTAGGATTACGTACGATAGCACGTCCCATAGCAACACGCTGTCTCTGACCACCGGAAAGAGCCTTCGGTTTACGATCAAGAAGTTTTTCAAGGTCAAGGATTCTTGCAGCTTCACGAACTGCTTTGTCGATCTGGTCTTTCGGAACTTTACGAAGTTTAAGTCCGAATGCCATGTTATCATATACTGTCATATGAGGATACAGAGCGTAGTTCTGGAATACCATTGCGATATCACGGTCTTTAGGCTCTACATCGTTCATAACTTTGTCACCGATCTTTAATGTACCGCCGGAAATTTCTTCCAGACCAGCAATCATACGAAGTGTAGTAGATTTACCACATCCTGAAGGTCCTACGAAAATGATGAATTCTTTATCTTCGATCTCCAGATTGAAATCTTTAACTGCCTGGAAACCATTTGGGTAAGTTTTGTTAATGTGCTGTAATGATAAGCTTGCCATAATTATTCTTCCTCCAAAATTATCTTATATTATTTTTGCTGATTGATTACTCGCTTTTTTCATCTGTAGACAGTATAACGAAAAGGAGGGGGGATGGCTAGGGAAGAATCGTACAAAGATTTGTTGGGTTTCTTGTCAATCTGACGAAAAGCTGGAATGGACATCCGGGGATTCCGTCAAACTGTCAAAAGACATGAGAAAAACGCAGGACAAAATGACGAAATTCTGTCTGCGTTTCTCAAAATTGGAGTTAAAATATGAAGGATCTGGTGAGAGAACACGAATATTGTGCTAAAGTTACAGGGTACCCAGAGAAAGCAAATCCTCAGGAAGCATTTTTTGCAAATTCTGTGTTGACCAGTTCTGCATACGATGTACGTTCTTTCAGTTCACCTGCGTCTTCCAGGATATCCTGCAGAAGCTCAAATCCTTCCTGTCCAAATACCAGATTTTCTTTCCAGGTGTCCTGATCGTAATAGCGTTTTACAATGGCTGTGATGGTATCCAGATCTGTTTCCGGGAACTGAGGCTCGATGATTTCTGCGATTTCCTCAGGAGTGTGGTTCTGGACAAAATCCATACCTTTTTGCAGAGCATTGGTAAATTTCTGCATGATATCAGGATTCTTTTTCATATAGCTGGTTTTGGCGCTATAGGAGGTGTATGGCACATAGCCAGAGTCAACACCCAGGGATGCCACAACATACCCGGCACCCTGCTTTTCAAGAGCAGTAGCAGACGGTTCAAACTCCACAGTAAAGTCTGCTGAATTATTTCCTGTAAAAGCAGCCGCAGTGGAGCCAAAGTCAATACTCTGGTCAATAGACAGATCTTTCTGAGGGTCAAGTCCATTCTGTTTCAGAATATACTCAAATACCATTTCCGGCATGCCACCCTTGCGGCCTCCAAGAACTTTTTTGTTTTTCAGATCTTCCCATTTAAAATCCGGCATTTCTTCTCTTGCCACAAGGAAATTTCCGGCCCGCTGGGTAAGCTGTGCAAAGTTTACAACAGGATCGGTAGCTCCTTCCTGATAGGCATAAATAGATGCTTCTGCGCCCATAAATCCGATATCTGCCTCACCGGATATGACTGCGGTCATAGTTTTATCGGCTCCAAAGCCAGTTACAAGGGTCAGATCAAGCCCCTCATCTTTAAAATACCCTTTTTCAATTGCTACATACTGCGGAGCATAGAAAATAGAATGTGCCACTTCATTTAAGGTAACCTTTGTAAGCGTCTTATCATCCGAACTGTCCTTTTTCTTTGCAAATACTGTTACCGGCAGAGCAGTCACAGCAAGTATAACCGCAGTTGTCAGTGCAATCCATTTTTTATTTTTCATACAGATACTCCTTTACAAACTTCTGCTGTTAAGATATGCAGGAGGCAGAGGAAGCGTTCATATATATCAGTCAAATAGATGGGTTGCATTTTTATATAAAAAACATCAAACTTTGTTGACAATCCCCAAGACATTTGATAAACTTTGTCAAGTAACTTAATATTCCATGAGGGAGTAGTTAGCGCGAAAGTGTGGTTTGTCAACATTCTGATTATATTAGAGAGTATAATCTGGCAAATCTTAAATAATGAGACTCATGTATATCGATTAGCAGCTTATGTATGATGCATTGGTTGGTAATTGATATACATGAGTCTTTTTTATACCACAGAAAATTACTCTGTAATGTTTCTATAGTATAAAGGCTTTCCGGGCAGAATAGCAGGATTCTTTTACGGTTGTTGGGTATACTTGTAATGGCGGATATTTCGGCTGACAATACTGTTATGGAGAATAAAAGGAGAAAACATATGGAAAAATTCATTAACAACGCCCCATTTGCCCTTGTGCTTGTATTTCTTGTAATAGGTTTTGTGCTGCTTATTAAAGGTGCAGACTTTTTCGTAGAGGGAAGTTCAAGTGTAGCAAAGAGACTGCATGTTCCGTCTATCATTATCGGACTTACCATTGTTGCAATGGGAACATCACTTCCGGAGACTGCAGTCAGTGTATCAGCTTCACTTACTGGCAATAATGAGCTTGCAGTAAGTAATGTAGTCGGCTCCAATATATTCAACCTGATGGTTGTTATTGGTGTGTGTGCAATGATCGCCACAGTAAATGTTGCAAAAGAAACAATAAAGAGAGATATTCCATTTTCTCTTATCTGTGCAGGACTTTTATTGTTTTTGGGAATTGCAGGATTTGGCGATAAAGCAGGCATGATACTTGGACATCTTGACGGTGTAATATTCCTTGGCGCCTTTGCAGGCTATATTTCTTACATGATCAAGGTTGCATTAGAGGCAAGTAAGGAAGGCAGGAAGGTTGAGATTGAAGGCGCTTCAGAGGAAGAGATCAGGCTGATTTCCGTGCCGCTCAGTATTCTGTTTATTATTGGCGGCGCGGCTGCGATCGCAGTTGGCGGAGATATTACTGTAGATGCGGCATCAAGGATAGCAAGTGACCTTGGAATGAGCCAGACACTTATCGGGCTTACGATTGTTTCAATAGGAACATCACTTCCGGAGCTTGTAACTTCAATAGTTGCAGCCAGAAAGAACGAAGTTGATATGGCGCTTGGCAATGCAATTGGTTCCAATGTATTTAATATACTTATGGTACTTGGTATTGCATCAGCAATTAGTCCGATCAGCCTGATCACGGAGAATATTATTGATCTGTGTGTACTTATTGTATTTACAGTCTGTGTATGGATATTTGCAGGAACCAAAAAGAAAATCGGAAAAATCGAAGGATTTGCTATGGTTGCACTTTATGCGATATATGCGGTTTACATTGTAATAAGATAAAGGAGATATCAGGAAATGATATTGTTTTTTAAGATATTTTTTACTGAATTTATAGCAGAGATGGGAGATAAAACCCAGCTTATGCTTATTGCTCTTACCTCTAAACACAAGTTAAAAGATATTATACTGGGAACTGCAGCAGCAATCCTTGTACTTAATGGACTGGCTGTTCTTGCAGGTGGGCTGGTCAGTGAATTTATTCCTGACTGGCTTATTAAAACAGCAGCAGCACTTGCATTTCTTTATTTTGCTGCATCAACAATTGCCGGAGATGAGGATGATAAAGAGGAAGAGGGTGGCAAATCAAAGATTAAGTTTGCCCCTCTTGCAGTTTTCTGTACATTTTTCCTGGCAGAACTTGGAGACAAGACACAGCTGACTGCCATTACATTTGGTGCAAATGAAGGTATGGGGGCAGCTTTTGTTGTATGGATCGCATGTTCGCTGGGACTTTTTGCAGCGGACATTCTTGGAATGTTAGTCGGTTATCTTTTAAAGAGCAAAACTCCGGATGGACTGCTTAATACAATTGCATTTATCATATTCTTTGTTTTCGGTGTATATACACTTTACCAGGCACTTAAGCTTATCAGTGCAGGTGTCTGTCCAATCCCGGTATGGCCGGTGCTTATGGTTGTGACTATTGTTTTTGTTGCTTTATGTGGCTACTTTTTTGTGAAAAAAAAGAAAAAAATCAAATAAATTTGTCATGCATAGAAATATGTGTTAAAATAACCATCGAAACTGGTTCGAAACCCTCCCAGTATAAAAAACTAGGCAAAGTAAAAAATACTGCGGTCGCTTATGAGTTATCATAAGCGGTCTGTTTGCTGATGCTTTTGTTTATTGGAGGGATAAACAAAGGCATTTTTTACTTTGGCAAAAGTTAGAAAGGAATTAAATGAAAAAAAGAAAAGTAATTATTGATTGTGATCCGGGGATTGATGACAGTCTTGCGATTATGCTTGCACTGAAATCACCGGAAATCGAAGTGATCGGAATCACCATTGTGTGTGGAAATTCACCGGTGGAGATGGGATTTGGAAATGCAAAGAAAATCCTGAAGCAGATGAACCGTCTGGATGTTCCTGTATACATTGGGGAAAGCACTCCCTTAAGGCGGGATTACGTGAATGCTCTGGACACTCATGGAGAAGACGGGCTTGGCGAAAGCTTTCTGCCTGAAGTAACCGGTTATCAGCAGCAGATCAGTGCTGTGGATTTTCTTGCTGATGTGCTGAAAAAAGAGAAAGTATCCATAATCGAACTGGCACCTATGACCAATCTTGCCAAACTGATCCAGAAGGATAAAGAAGCATTTTCCTGTATTGAGGAAATTGTTTCCATGGGCGGCAGCTTTAAAAGTCATGGAAACTGTTCACCTGTTGCAGAATACAATTACTGGTGTGACCCGGACGGTGCTTCCCTGGTGTATGAGACACTCCATCAGAATGGTCAGAAAATCCATATGGTCGGGCTGGATGTGACGAGAAAGATTGTACTCACGCCTGATCTGCTGGAGTATATGTGCCGTCTGAACAAGGAAACAGGGGAATTTGTAAAGAAGATTACGAAATTCTATTTTGATTTCCACTGGGAATGGGAGCATATCATTGGCTGTGTGATCAATGATCCCCTGGCAGTGGCATATTTTATCAATCCGGAACTCTGCAAAGGCTTTGATTCCTATGTACAGATTGAAACAGAGGGAATTTCTCTTGGACAGTCTGTTGTGGATTCTATGAATTTCTACCGAAAAACTCCAAATGCAAGGGTGCTGACTGAGGTAGATGTGTATGGATTCTTTCAGATGTTTCTTTCAAGAATCCTTGATCAGAAACCGGAAGAACTGGATATTTTACAAGATTTAATACGAGGAGATTTAAAATGAAAACTGAAAAAATAAGTGTACAGAAAATCTGTATGATCGCTTTTGCTATCTGCATTAATTTTGTGGGAGGACAGATTGCTTTATTTCTGAAGCTTCCTATTTATCTGGACAGTATTGGAACAGTATTTGTGGCTGCTGTCCTGGGACCCTTTTATGGAATGCTGCCCAATTTGCTCAGCGGCCTGCTGATGGGAATGACTGTAGATATTTATTCCCTGTATTACGCTCCGGTAGGAATTCTTCTTGGTTTTGTGACAGGTCTTGTGTACAGAAAATTCCAGCCGAAAAAGTGGCAGATATTTCCGGCTGCTCTTGTGATCACACTCCCATCTACCATAATCAGTTCCTGTATTACGGCGTTTTTATTTGGAGGAATCACTTCCTCCGGATCCACTGTTCTTGTGCAGCTTCTGGCAAAAACACCTCTTGGAATGGTAGGAAGCTGCTTTGTGGTTCAGTTTATCACAGACTACATTGACAGGGTTCTGTGTATTGCAGTAGCAGCAGTTCTTATTACAGCGCTGCGTAAAAGTATGAAGGAGAATTTTGCCTGATGAAAGTTCTGATTACAGGCACAGCATCCGGGATTGGGAAAGGCTGTGCAGAATTTTTTCTGAAAGAAAATCATGAAGTCTATGGATTTGATAAAAATCTATCCACGATTCAACATCCGAAATATACTCATTTCTGTCTGGATATCAGAGACAAAAGCGCTTATCCGGAAATCGGACCGGTAGATATTCTGATCAATAATGCAGGGGTTCAGAATGGTGATGATATTGATGTAAATCTGAAGGGAACGATTTCTGTTACAGAACATTACGGCATTCATCCCAATATTTATTCTGTTATTATGATCGGATCAGCAAGCGGACATACAGGGTCTGAATTTCCGGAATATGCGGCAAGCAAAGGAGGAGTCCTTGCCTATGCGAAAAACGTGGCCATGAGGATAGCTCCTTATCAGGCCACATGCAACAGTCTGGATTTCGGCGGGGTTATGACTGAGCTGAACCGGCCGGTGATGGAGGATGAAAAGCTCTGGGATCAGATTATGGAGCTTACACCTCTGAAACGGTGGATGTCTGTGGAAGAGGCAGCAGAGTGGATTTACTTTATGGCGGTAAAAAACCGCTTCTGTACAGGCCAGAACATTCTCATTGACGGTCTGGAGGCCGGAAACTGTAATTTTATCTGGCCATAGAGTGAAGGTTAAAAATCGTGTTTTGAGAAATCATTTCTGGAATCTGCTGTTATTTTGTGCCTGAATATGATAAAATGGGAAAATAGTGATAAAGATATTTCAAAGATAAAGAAAGTATTTAACTGGAGGCGCAAAAATTATGGATATTAAAGAACAGATTCATGGATTAACAGAGGAGATGCTTACCAATCTGGGAAGGCTGGTTGCCATTGATTCTCAGCTTGGCACTCCCACAGAGGGAAAACCCTTTGGAGAAGGTCCTGCCAAAGCACTGGAAGAAGGTCTTAAGATTGCACAGGAGCTTGGATTTAAAACAGTCAATCTGGACAATTACTGTGGTTACGCAGAGATGGGCGAGGGTGATGAGATTGTTGGTATTGCCGGACATCTGGATATCGTACCTGTAGGTGGGGACTGGAGCTATGATCCGTTTAAACTGACACGTGAGGGTGATTATGTTTACGGTCGTGGAACAACAGATGATAAGGGACCTGTTCTGGAAGCTCTTTATGCAATGAAGCTTCTCCGCGATTCAGGTGTGAAGCTGAACAAGAGAG
Organism: Blautia difficilis; assembly: GCF_014297245.1. NCBI lineage: Bacteria > Bacillati > Bacillota > Clostridia > Lachnospirales > Lachnospiraceae > Blautia > Blautia difficilis. The sequence goes on from NZ_JACOQG010000002.1 coordinate 279,046, forward strand.
TACGTCTCATTATGGGATGTAATGAGGAAACAGGTTCCAAATGTATGGAACATTATAATGAAGTGGCAGAAGAATTATCCTGTGGCTTTACTCCGGATGCCAGCTTCCCGTGTATTCATGGCGAGAAAGGTCATATGGGAATGATGGCATATTCAAAGAATACAAAGATCATTTCCGCAGATGGCGGTTTCGTTTCCAATGCAGTATGTGATTCCTGCACCATCGTTGTTCCGGCAGAGGCTGGTTTGAAAGAAAAACTGGAAGCAGCACTTTCTGAAACAAAACTTCAGGAATACAAACTGACAGAAGAAAATGGACAGATCAGTATCTATGCAAAAGGAGTTCCGGCACATGCCAGCACACCAACTCTCGGAGTGAACGCAGCAGGAGTTACTTTTGAGTGTCTGGAAAAAGCAGGATTCGAAGATGATTTTGTAAAATTCTACAATACACATATCGGTACATCCTGTGACGGTGCAGGGATTGGACTTAAATTTGCAGATGAGTACGGAGATCTCACCTTATGTAACGGAATCATTAAGACAGAAAATGGTGTCGTTTCCTGTACTATCGATATCCGTGTACCTGTCACATTAAAAGCAGACGAAGTCCGCAAAATGTGTGCAGACAGACTGGAAGATGAAAATGGCCGCATGGAAATCCTGGAGATTGGTGATCCATTATTCTTCCCAAGAGAATCCCCACTGGTAAATGCTTTATACAAAGCTTACACAGATGTAACAGGCGATACAGAGAACAAGCCGATGGTGATCGGTGGTGGAACTTATGCAAAGTCTCTTAAGAATATCATTGCATTTGGACCTGAGAAACCTGGAATTGATTATCGTATCCACAGTGCAGATGAATTTATCCTCGTATCCGGAATGGAAGAGGCAGTTCTGGTTTATATGGAAGCAATCAAGAACCTTCTGGCAATCTGATGAAAAATATATAATCATATTGAGTAGATATGGGCAGAGAAGTGTCAAGAAACTATTTCTTGACACTTCTTTTTGCTTCATGCTATACTCAATTACACAAACTGTTCTGTGTGAAAGTGTTTTCCATAATGTCTTTTTGAAGGTGGTGATATGAATATGAACTTTCAAGATCAAATACAGCAGATTTTTGGAACAACAGATATTCATGAACTGAAGCAGATATCCAGAGATGCTGACAATTACAGATGTTTGAAGGCAGATATGAATAATAGCAGTATTTCTGAAAAGAAGAAAAATACCGGAAGGAAAAATTCGTTTACAGAAGAGCAGCTGGCACATATTTTGGCACTGCAGGACCGGGGAGAAAAAATTACAGATATTGCCAGACAGTATCACGTTTCCCGTCAGACGATTTACAGTCAGATAAAGCGAGCCTATAATTTTTCTAATGATCCGGATGTGAAAATGCGTATGAATTTCATGAATCATGATGATCTGTGTACAACGATAGATATTGATTTCAGGCATGAAAAAATCAAGATTAAAAACTACACAGATCAGATTATTTTCCGGGCATTTGGAGTTGTAACTGATCCGGATTGGGCTGATTTTGAATATTTTCTGGAAGAACGCTGTTTTCCCAGAACACGCGATCACAGGAAAGATATTTTGAGAGAGATGGGACTTCCATTTTATGATCCATTGTTAATTGTTGAAAAAACACAGGGGCGTATGTCAGATGATCATCAATGGATTATGATTCTGAAAAAGGAGGGCTGATCAAAAATGGAAATTCGCAATTTTGATGCATATTCTCCCTTGCATAAGAGCGGTCATACTTCCAAGGGAGATCAGCTCAAATGGAAAATTGATGACAGGTGGTATAAGGCTGACTATATGGGATATGAAGGTTTATCGGAAGTTCTTGTATCTGACCTTTTGCAGAAAAGTACCTGTCCTTTTCCTTTTGTTGAGTATGAAGCAGCTGTAATTGAGTATAATGGGAAAATATTTCAGGGCTGTTCCAGTTTGGATTTTCTGAAAGCAAATCAGGTTCTGATTCCGCTGGAAAAATTGTATCGTCGATATACAGGTGAAAGTCTGGCAGTAAAGCTCTCAGATTTTGAAGATGTTTCAAAACGCATTCAGTACCTGGTAACTCAGGTGGAAGAAATTACTAAAATAGATAATTTTGGAGCGTATCTGACTGCAATGCTGGAAATAGATGCATTTTTCATGAACGAGGACAGACATACCAATAATATTGCGGTCATTTATAATGAAAAGACACAGAAATATGAACTGAGTCCTTTCTTTGATCAAGGACTTTGTATGTTTGCCGACATAAATCAGGATTATCCTATTGATCAGTCATTGGAATATTGTCTGGAAAAAATTGAGGCGAAGCCATTTAGCGCTGATTTCGATATACAGTTGGATGCAGCAGAAGAACTGTATGGCATTCAGATTGGTTTCCAATTTACTTCTAAAGATATTCAGATATACCTACAGAAGAATTCGGAAAATTATCCCAGGGAAGTAATAAGACGCGTGGAGCAGCTGTTAAGAAGGCAGATGCGTAAATATGGGTATCTGATGAAAAAATGATATTACAGAGAGTGTGTGAAGTTACAGGCAGGTAAAGGATAAAAAAGTCACTTACCTGCCTTTTCTGATAAATTTTTGTAACAGCTGTGAGTCGGAGACTGTCAAATCAGTCAATGATACTATACTGCATCATTTCATAATGTAATCTGCATCCTTCCGTAATCTCAAAGGGCAGAAGTGCCCGTGCTACGAGCTTCAGTTCTTCTTCAGGCAGATCTGTTCTGCGAAGATGTGCATAGTCACCGTCAATAGATTCTACAATATAATCACAAACTAACATAAAAATCCTCCATTCACATTTTGCGTAATACAATAATCATAGATATAGAATACCACAGAGAAAACAAGTATCACAAGTCTCTTAGAGCATTTTTCAAACACGCTCCAGGATCATATAGACATAAAAAGAGGGCAGTGTTATAATTTTTCCTAAAGAAAATGCGATATGGGAGGTACCAAAATGTCTAAAGTTGTAAAGCTTTCATCCGTAATGGAACGGGAAGAAAAATTAAAGGAAATCTATGAAGGTCTGGAAGAAATAAAAGATCAGCTGACAGCACTGATCGATGAGTATGAAGAAGAGGAGACACACACAGGAAAAGCAGATAAACTGATCGAAGCCCTGGACGCTCTTGAGGATGCTTCGGAAACCATAGAGGATGTACTGGAAGATTAATGAAGGAGAAAGCATATTTTCACCTGCCCGGGCTGTTTGAATTTTATGAGCTGTACCGGATGTTCCTGCCTTTATTCCGGGAACACAGGGAATATTTTTACGACTGGTGTGAAATTGGCTCCATATATGGTGCTCCGGCAGATTGTATCTGGGGTGGAGGCAGGGCTGGCTTCGGAGAGAATGATCCGGAGGAGGTTCTTGAACTAATGCAGGAATATGGGATTTCTGCCCGGCTGACTTTCAGCAATTCCCTGCTTCGCCAGGAGCACCTTTCAGACAGAAAATGCAATGCACTGTGCCGGTTGTTTGAGAGAAACAGAGAACCGCAAAACGGCGTGATCATTTATTCAGAACTGCTTTTGGAATATCTTAAGGAGCAGTATCCGGGACTCTATTTTGTTTCCTCCACTACCAAGGTTCTGACAGATTTTACACAGTTTGAAGAAGAAATCCGGAGAAAAGATTTCCGTTATGTTGTGCCGGATTTCCGGCTAAACAAGGCTTTTGATAAGTTAAATACATTGTCTCAGGCTGAGAAGGACAAAGTAGAATTTCTCTGCAATGAATGCTGTTGGTTCGGCTGCAGGGACAGAAAAGCCTGCTATGAAACGGTCAGCCGTAAAAATCTGGGCGAAAACTGTCCGGAGCATCACTGCAAGGCACCAGACGGGGCGAGGGGCTATCTTTTTTCAAAAGCTATGGAGAATCCGGGGTTTATTGGAATCAATGATATCCGGGATATCTATCTGCCAATGGGATTTTCAAATTTAAAAATAGAAGGCAGAGGACTCGGAAGTGCCCTGATACTGGAATTTCTGCTCTATTACATGACCAGACCGGAATACCAGATACATGTCAGAGAAAAAATCTATCTGGACAGTATGCTGGATCTGTTTTGAGAGAATTATACCACCGCATTGTGTTAATATATGACAATGCGGTGGTTTTCTGTCCGAAAAAGTATGTGGATACCTGAACTCGGTTGCCGTAGCAGTGAAGTTTTTAAAAATATCCCGGAAACAGTTGACATAGTATACAGGTTCTTATATTATATAGATAACCGATATATAGGCAACCTATACAATAGGAGGGGAATACTATGGCTATTGAAAAATCACTGGTTTCCGGGAGTATGACAATGCTTATACTGAAATTGCTGTCAGAAAAGGATATGTATGGATATGAGATGATCGATACCCTGCGGCAGAAATCTCAGAACGTGTTTGAACTGAAAGCAGGAACTCTGTATCCGTTACTGCACAGTCTGGAGGATAAAGGATTTCTGACAGTATACGAACAGGAGGCAGCCGGAAAGACCAGAAAGTATTACAGCCTGACCAGACGGGGAAGGGGATTTCTGGAAAAGAAAGTAGAAGAATGGAAAGAGTATTCTGCAGCAGTAACCAATGTGCTTGTAATGGAGGTGTGATCTATGGACGAATATCTGAAAACATTACTGGAACAGATTCGCTGTAAGAAAGCGCGGCCTTATGTAAAAAAGGAATTTCAGGATCATATAGAAGATCAGATGGAAGCAAATATGCATGCAGGCATGGATCGTGAACAGGCAGAGAGGGAAGCTGTCCGGGATATGGGAGATCCTGTGGAAACAGGAATCACGCTTGACAGTGTCCACAGGCCTCAGGTTGCATGGAAACTACTGGGAATAATCATTCTTATCAGCATTGCAGGCGTTTTGATACATGCAGGGATTTCCGGAAAAATCAGTGAAAACGCTACAGCCGGTTCGGACAGATATGTGTTCCATGTTGTGATCGGACTTGTAGTTATGATGATTTTATATCTTCTGGATTACACTTTACTGGCAAGATTTTCGAAAATAATTGCTGTCATTTTACTGTTTGCCTGTCTGGTTACCTTATTGGGTGGCTATCAGTTAAATGGGGCAAGATATTTCATTGTGCTGCCAGGAGGAAGAGGAATATCCATGCCGATTCTGATGCTGTTTTATGTTCCCATATATGGAGCAATTTTGTATAAATATCATGGATGGGGATATAAGGGCTTGATGAGAGCAATCATATGGATGCTTGCACCGCTTATATTGGTCTATACCATGCCTGCGCTTATGACAGCTTGTGTGATGCTGGTATCTATGCTGGTTATGCTGACAATCGCAATTCAAAAGAACTGGTTTACTGTGAGAAAAAAGAAAGCCATCTGCGGAATCTGGGCTGGTTTTCTGGCTATGCCTGTGGCAGCTTTTCTGATCAGGTATCTGAGCAGCAGCCTGACAGAATATCAGATTGCACGTTTACAGGCTATTTTTTCAGGTGGTGGAGAAGAGGATTATTTCACCGGAATGCTGCACTCATTCTGGCAGCAGAATAAATGGATAGGGAAAAGTGGATCAGATGTAATGGGAAATCTGCCGGCCTTTAATGCGGATTATATTTTGACCTATCTGTCATCCGTATATGGAACAATTGCAGTCATACTTTTATGCTGTGTTCTGGCAGTTTTGATTTTCGCAGTTTTTAACACTGCCATGAGGCAGAAGAATCAGCTTGGAATGATGATGGGATGTGGATGCGGAATTGTATTCCTTATAAACTTTTCCATAAATATCCTGGAAAATCTGGGTGTATTTCCACAATCAGTAACATTTCTTCCCTTTTTATCAGCAGGAGGAAGCTGCATTATAGTTTCGTATGGACTGATGGGGATTGTACTGAGTACATACAGATATAAAAATATCTATCCACGGCATCTGAAAATAGGTTTCAAATTCGATAAAACTAAAACAAGAAAAGCTCTGTATGCCTCAAAAATGTCCATGTGCATATTGACAGGAGGCACTGTTGCTGTTATGTGCATTGCCATATATTGGGATTTGTGCAAGGGTTATATGAATATTCCGTTGAAAATCATAATTATTGTATTGACATTGTTTCTGTGTGAAAACATGAGAAGGATTGTGCAGCACAATGAAATGAACAGATAGAAAATGCAAAAAACTGTATTAAGGAAAAATACCGCCATATTGATTGGATAAGTCAATATGGCGGTACTTTTATCCATTAATTGTTTGGAGTAATTGACTGACGGTACTTTTCACGTTTATCTTCGGAAATTTCCAAAGCGTTCATTGCCTGGTCAATGGTCCAGTTCATATTTTTCATAAGATTTTTGATGGATTCTGTTTGAGTAGATTCTATAGCTTCATCCTGCAACATCTGTCCAAGTCTGGTCATGCGCATTACCTCCTTAATTTCGTCTAACTCAGCTCTATCTAAGAATTTGTCAGCCAGTGTATACAACATTGCGGTTGCCTTTTCAGCACTCAGCTCAATATTGGGCTTTGCCAGACGAATAGCTTCTTTAAACATATCCTTGCGGCTCATTTTTCCGGACATCAATGGTGTCAGGGAAAGAGCTGCGTAATCATCTTCAGTAAAAGCTTCACCGTTATCCTGCTTCTGCTTTAATTATTAAGTATAGTCCTCATTCGTGCCTTGAAAATGTCTTCGGCTGTTCTTTTGGCTTTTATCATTTGTAAGGATTTCCGTTTGTCCTCCTTTATATGCCTATTTTATCAGAATACATTCCATTTCTCCAGTCAGAAATTGTGAAAAGACGGCGAAAAGACAGGTTGACTTTTCGACAGTGTATTGTGTACTCTGAAAAAAGAAAATTATTTTTATTAAAACTGCAACTTTACTGTTCAAAATCCGTCTTATCTTATGAAGGCAAAAAAAAGAAACGTGAGGTGAAAAAAGTGGAAGATACAGTAATTATCAATATGTATTTTGACAGATCAGAAAAAGCCATACAGGCGACCGAAGAAAAGTATAGCAAGTACTGTTTCAGTATTGCCTGGAATGTTCTGTATGATAAGGAAGACTCCGATGAATGCGTTAATGATACATGGTTGGCTGCATGGAATTCAATACCACCCAGAAAACCGGCAATTCTGTCTGCTTTTCTTGGAAAAATAACCCGAAATCTGGCGATAGACTGTTTTCGCAGGAAAAAAGCTGCAAAACGGTCAACAGGGCACATATTAGAATTATGCAAAGAACTGGAAGAAATAGAGGATTTAACAGCATATTCTTTGAATGATGAAATACAGAGAAAAGAGATTCTGGAAATCCTTGAAAAATTCCTGGATTCCCTGAAAAAAGGTGACCGTGACATTTTCATACGACGCTATTGGTATATGGACAGCATCAGTGAAATTTCAGCCCGGCATGGAATTTCGGAAAGCAGAATCAAGTCCAGTCTCTATCGAAGCAGAAAGAAACTATGGGAAAGGGTGAAACATTTATATGGAAAAAGGATTTAAGGCATTGGAACTGATTGGTGATCTGGATGATAAATATATTTACGAAGCTTCCAGACCATGGAAAAAACAGCATCGTTTTTTCCATATACAAAGGAGTTGGAAAACAGCAGCAGCCGGGATCATATTGCTTATTATGGTTGGATGCACATTAAGATATCAGGAAGATGTAAAAGCAGCATTACAGAGAGTAACTTCATGGATCGGACAGGCATTGGGAATTGAGAACGGTGATACCGATTCTTATACAAATGTTGTAGGAAAAAGCATTTCAAGAGATGGAATCACCATAACATTAAATGAGATTGTGATGGACAGCAAAAATTTATGGATTGCGTATTCCGACAGCGAAGATTCAGACGCAGATATGAAGGATGCGATGGAAGACAGGCTTTTATATACGGAAGTACGTATTAACGGTCAGGAAATTCAGCAGGGCTTAGGCCAAAGAACAGTTAATGCTTTCTCAGAAAATCCAATAACAGTGGAAGATTTTACAATCGGAGAAGAAGTCAACACTGAGGGAACTGTAAACATAGAGTTCAAAGTCTGGCCGATTGCAATGGACGATGCTGATACATGGGAAAATGTTCAGAAAATACAGGCTGATACAGAACCTTATACATTTAAATTTGCGACATCAAAAGAAGAACTGGAGAAAAACACTGTGGATTTAAATTTGAATCAGAATGTTAAAATGGATTCCAATGTCCTGAACCTCACAGAATTCAGATGGAATCCATTTGAAAGTACAATTTACGGAATGTATCATGGAACAGTATATATTGACAGCGATTATTATCTGATTGGAACGGACGATCAGGGAAACAAAATCTGCTATCAGGAAACAGGAAGAAATGGTAAGGAAACTATGTTCCGGCAAACGATAGGTCTATATCCCGGATACGAAGAAATCTCCCCGGAAGCAAGCACAATCACATTACAATTATATGAAGTAAAAAACGACACAGCGCATCAGGTGTCTGAAGAAAAAATGGATAAGGATTCCTCTGATGATATCTACGAAGAATCCACAGCCTATGTATATGATGGAAACGAAAGCCCTATAGACTCAGCAATACCAATAGGAGACAATTTTACAATACAGATAAGATAAAAAATACCGCCAATTGTCGGGAGTGATTGTCTTTATTACAGAATAGATTTCACGCTATCTTATATAAAAGCGTGATTAATATACATTAAAAATAAATAATTTTGTGATTTTGGCTGTAATTTTCATAAATTTCACATATAATAAAAGCGTGATTATTAAGCATAAAACTCCAATAAAAATGTGAGGAGTGATTCTATGGAACGATTTATTTTTAAAAAGTTGTTGGCTTGGAAGAATTCTCCCTACCGCAAGCCTTTAATCTTGAAGGGAGTACGTCAGGTAGGTAAGACTTGGATTCTGAAAGAGTTCGGCAGACGCTGTTATGAAAATACAGCCTACTTTAACTTCGACGAAAATGAAGAGTATAAGCAATTTTTTGAAACAACAAAGGATGTGGATCGGATTCTACAAAACCTTATGCTGGCAAGTGGTCAAAAGATATTGCCAGAAAAGACCCTCATCATCTTTGACGAGGTACAGGATTGCCCGAAAGTTATTAACTCCATGAAATATTTCTGCGAGAACGCACCGCAGTACCATGTTGCCTGCGCCGGTTCTCTGTTGGGTATTGCTCTGGCGAAACCTTCCTCTTTTCCGGTGGGTAAGGTCAACTTTATGCAGATTGACCCAATGACCTTTGATGAATTCCTGCTTGCCAACGGTGATGAAAATCTGGCGCAGTATCTGGAACAGGTGGACACCCTTGAACCCATCCCTGATGCCTTCTTTAATCCGCTGTATGAGAAGCTGAAAATGTACTATGTCACCGGCGGTATGCCGGAGTCGGTATTGATGTGGACGGAGGCACGGGATGTTTCTGCTATGCAGGAAGCATTGTTCGGAATCATCGGAGCCTATGAGCGTGATTTTGCCAAACATCCTAATCTCAGCGAGTTCCCGAAAATCTCAATGATCTGGAAATCCATTCCTTCTCAACTGGCAAGAGAGAACAAGAAGTTTATCTATAAAGTGATCAAGGAAGGTGCACGAGCCCGTGAGTACGAGAATGCTTTGCAATGGCTGGTGGATGCCCGCTTGGTGCATAAAATTTATCGCAGCTCAGCTCCCGGCCTGCCGATTGCAGCTTACGATGACTTGTCTGCTTTCAAGATTTATTTGGTGGATGTGGGACTGCTCCGCCGTCTGGCACAGTTGGCCCCCACTGCCTTTGGCGAAGGTAACCGCCTTTTTACTGAATTCAAAGGCGCATTAACCGAAAACTTTGTGTTACAGACTTTAATTACTCAGTTTGAAGTCATGCCCCGTTATTGGAGCCAGAACAACCCACCTTACGAAGTGGATTTCCTCATTCAGCGAGAGAACGATATCTTTCCTGTGGAGGTCAAATCCGAAGCCAACACAACCAGCAAGAGTATGAAGAAGTTCAAGGAACTGTTTCCAGATAAGGTCAAGCTTTGCATCCGTTTCTCATTGGACAATCTGAAACTGGACGATGATGTGTTGAACATTCCGCTATTCATGGCAGATCAAGCGGATAGACTGATCGGATTGGCATTGGAGCAACTATAGAAATAGAATTTATAGAAATGAAACCGGAAATATGGTATGATTGGGACAACAATTAAAACCAGAGCGTGTTTGAAAATAATTTCTACAATCTGCATGCTCCAGACATTAAGGAGGACACAATAATGGATGCAAACATGAAAAAAAGAAACGAGCTTTTGGCAAAAACAGTGATTAAGGGACTGGAATCCCGCAATATGTCCGGGTATTATGCAAAAGATAAAGAAACAGCATTAAAGCAGGCCCTGGAACTGATCCCAAACGGAAGCACAATCGCCATGGGCGGATGCATGAGTGCACATGAGATCGGTCTGGTCAAAGCTCTGCAGGATGGAGATTATAATTATATTGACCGCGCAAAGCTTGAGCCTCGTGAGGGACTTATGGCAGCCTATGATGCAGATTTCTTTTTATCCAGTGCCAACGCAGTCACAGATGATGGCGTCCTTGTCAATATTGATGGCAATTCCAACCGTGTATCCTGCATTGCCCAGGGCCCGAAAAAAGTAATTTTTATTGTAGGTATAAACAAAGTCTGTCCAGATCTTGACAGTGCAATGAAGCGTGCCAGAAATGTGGCAGCTACAGCTAATGCGCAGAGATTTGATATCAAAACTCCATGTAAGGAAACCGGAAAATGCTTTGACTGCAAATCCCCGGATACCATCTGCTGTCAGTTCCTGATTACCAGATATTCCAGACATAAAGACAGAATCCATGTGATTCTGGTAAATGATACACTTGGGATGTAACCAAATCAAGTAAGTCCCCTGCTTCAATTGAACACAAATAAAAAAAACAGTCTCATTGACGCATAATAAGTCAAAGGGGCTGTTCTTTTTTGGAAAACAATAGGTCTGAAAAAGTCAATATCTGTATCATGTAAATCAATACCGGAATGGTTTCTGACACAGAATCCTAATATAATATCCATGCGGCAATATATATCTGTATGTATTGCCAGTCCAATGGCATGGATCGGAGCCTGTGTACTCAAATCCGCATTCTGCGTAATTGGTATAGTTATTTACGATAGCAAAATAGAAATGTGTCAGAGGTTTCCCTGACTTAAACGGCTGTTATGATATTTGCCAGAGTTTGTAACATCTTCTCCGAACCATGTAGGAGGAGTATAGCTGAGGGCTTGCTCTTCAGAAGAAAATTCTACTTCTGCCAGATAGAGTCCTTTATAGGGGGCATCAAATACATCCAGCTCAATGGTAAGTCCGTCCTTTTCAGGAATAAGATAGCGGGTTTTGGAGATTAAGATTCCATCAGCCTTTGGACGCATGTGCTCATAGGATTCTTTGGTAAGCGGAAGATTGTATTCTTCACGTGTCATGAGACCTTTGGATTTGTAGGTAAGATAGTAATTCTCATCCTCTTTGCGGATACGGACTACCGGTGCAGTGGATAAGTAGCCCTGTTCCAATTTGTGATGTGGATAAGAGTCAAGATTTTTTGGCAGATTTTCCTCGGATATTAAAAATTTACGTTCGATTTCCATGAGAAATATTCCTCCTTAAATATGAAGTGCCTGTACAATTTTATGATCATGATAACACTTCCATGGTATATGAGACAAGAAAAATATGTGGGATATTGAGAAAATAGAATTTATATGTTACGATATAAAAAGCATTAAAAATGCGTATATACACGTAATGGAGGGCCGCATTATGACAATTGATAAGAAGTTGGAAGGAACAAAATTGGAAATTATATTGGAGGGAAGACTGGATACCATCACAGCCCCCACATTAGAGGAAGAGTTGAAGCAATCTCTGGATGGGATTACAGAGTTAGTCTTTGATTTTGGAAAGCTGGAATACATATCTTCAGCAGGACTGCGTGTTCTTCTTGCAGCTCAGAAGATTATGAACAAGCAGGGAAGCATGATCATAAAAAATGTAAATGATGTGATAAATGATGTGTTTGAAGTGACTGGTTTTTCAGATATCCTGACGATAGAATAGAATAAAAATATGGCTTTGTGGAATAGCTTCGCAAAGCCATATTTTTATTATGAATATAATCAACAACTATAACCAACAACTTCATGAATATTATGTTGGAATATTTGAAAAATGGAGATATAATATTTGTAAGTGCGCAGCTGTAAATGTTTCTCACGATCATAGCTGGAGATTATGCACTGATATTCAAAGGAGACCGTATGAAATCAGATACAAAAAAATATTATAAAATACCACAGAAAATGTTGGAAATCTTCCTTGCGCGTGGTTATCAGGAACTTAGAGTGGAGGATCAGAGCCTGTTTGATCCGTATTATGACAGTATGAATGATCACTGGTCAGCCAACACCAGCTTTTTGAATTTGATTGGATGGAGGGATTCCTATCCCACCTACTTCAAAATAGCAGAAGGGCTTTTAATCAATATTACATATTTGAATACAGAAGGGTATCCGGTAGCTGTTCCGTTTGTAGGAAACTATACGGAGGAAAAGATAAAGAAAGTTATGCAGATCCTGAAGGAAGATTTTGCGGGATTTGATGCACAGCTGATCATTATGGATGTGGTTCCATGGATGCTTCCTTATTATGAAGCCAGCGGCATTCAGTTTGAAATAGAGGATAACCGTGATTATATGGATTATACTTTTACGCCTGAGCAGTTTCTGGCAGGTATGGATATGCAGGATGACCGTTACCGTTATAATTATTTCAAACGCAGATTTGCATATGAGACAGAAGAGATAACCCCTTTCCATCGGGAGGAGATCCGGGAATTTATGGAAAGGGAATGGTGTGGGGAGAAAACTTGTGAGGAGTGCCACTGTGGCTGCCTGCTCCGGGTGATCGACAACCTGGTTCCTGTTTTTGATAAAATCAGGATCAATGGAATCCTTGTAAGAGTAGAGGGAAAAATGGCAGGACTTTGTATTGTGAGCTGCCGTAACGGACTTGGCGTATATCAGTATAAAAATGCAGTTAACCGGATCAAGGGAATTAATGAGTATTTGTTGCGGGAAAGCTTTGAACGATATCTGCAGTCTGCAGATACGATCAATTACACAGAAGATATGGGAGTTGAAAATCTGCGTTATTATAAAGAGCATATGGCGCCTGCCCATACTCTGCTATCAAAACTTACATTAACAGAAAGAGGTTAAGGTGCATGGAACATAAGAGAAAAAAACAGTGGATTTTAATAATTATGCTGCTTTTGACAGTATGTTCTGTTTTTGTAGTGTATGCAGGCAGGGAATGGATGTTTACCAATCCTTTTAAACCTTATACATTTTCTTCAGTATCCTATGCATCCGGAGATGGGGATGGATGTACTTATGTGATTGATGATTCCAACAGGAAAATATTGAAAATATCTGCTGACGGAAGGCTTTTATGGCGGGCATGTGCCTCTGATAAAAGTTTTCTGAGTGCTGAGCGGGTTGTGGCAGACGGAGATGGGAATGTGTATCTTCATGATGTCCGTATTGAGCAGGGAGTTCAGATTGCCAGTGAAGGAATCGTCAAACTGTCATCAAAGGGAAAATATATATCAACGGTTGCTTCTGTAGAAGCAGAGAAGGGTAGTGTAAGGCGCAACATTGTGGGAATGGTACCCACCGAGCATGGTGTGATCTACATGCAAAAGGAAAAGGAGGGCATTCTGGTCAGTAACACAGAACAGGGAAGCTCGAAAGTTTTTTCTGTTGCTGATGCGCAGGACAGGATTTTGTGTTGTGCTTATGACAGAGACAGTGATAGCCTGTTTTATGTGACTTATGACGGTAAAATTTATAAATATACAGACAGCGGACAGGATGAACTGCTCTATGACAGTGATACAGTTGACGGAAGTATTCCGCAGGAGATCAGTTACTCGGATGGAGTGCTTTATTCAGCTGATATTGGTCTCAGGGATATCATACGGATACCCTGTGATATGGAAAATACAGGAAGTACAGACAGACTTACTGTGGAAGAGTCTTTGAAGGAAAGAGAGATTGCATATCATGTGAGTGCACCGGGAACCCTGGTTTCCTCTACCAATTATTCTGTTATATTGTGGGATGGAGAGGACTATGAACAGTTCTGGGACATTCCGCTATCAGGAAAACTGCAGGTATGGAACTGCCTGCTGTGGGCTGCCTGTGCAGTGATTGTCGCTGCTGTTTTGTTTTTTGTGGTGACTTTGTTAAAGATACTGGTAAAAAAATTCAGCTTTTATGCAAAGATTACCATGGCAGTCATAGGGATTATTGTGGGAGTTGCGGCTCTGTTTATTGGCACCTTGTTTCCGCAGTTTCAAAGTCTGCTGGTCGATGAAACCTATACAAGAGAGAAATTTGCCGCATCAGCAGTAACAAACAGACTTCCTGCAGATGCATTTCAGAGGCTGGAAAAGCTTTCTGATTTTATGAATGAGGATTACAGACAGGTCCGGCAGGTAGTAAGGGATGTATTCTTCTCGGATTCTGACAGTTCACAGGATCTGTACTGTGTACTTTATAAAGTAAAAGACGGAACGGTTACCCTGGTCTATACCCTGGAGGATATCTGTGTGTCCTATCCCTATGACTGGGAATATGAAGGCACAGATCTTCAGGAGGTTATGGAGCAGGGGGCTACAAAAACCTATGCTACAAACTCAAGCTCCGGAAGCTTTGTATTTATCCATAGTCCCATCCGGGATAAAAGCGGAGATATTATTGGGATTATAGAAGTCGGAACAGATATGAACAGTCTGACAGAGAAAAGCAGAGAGATCCAGGTGTCTCTGATCATCAACCTGATCGCAATTATGGTAGTATTTTTCATGCTTACCTTTGAGGTGATTTATTTTATAAAGGGAAGGCAGGAACTGAAAAGACGAAAACAGGAGGAAGACAATAGCAGACTTCCTGTGGAAATTTTCAGATTTATTGTATTTCTTGTTTTCTTTTTTACAAATCTGACCTGTGCGATTCTTCCCATCTATGCAATGAAGATTTCTGAGAAGATGTCAGTACAGGGATTATCACCGGCCATGCTTGCAGCAGTTCCTATATCTGCAGAGGTGTTATCCGGCGCCATTTTCTCAGCGCTTGGCGGAAAGGTAATACATAAGCTTGGGGCAAAGAGATCTGTTTTTGTAAGCTCTGTACTGCTTACAGCAGGACTTGGATTGCGAGTGGTTCCCAATATATGGCTGCTTACTTTAAGCGCCCTGCTTCTTGGAGCAGGCTGGGGAGTATTGCTTTTACTTGTCAATCTTATGATCGTGGAGCTTCCTGATGAGGAGAAGAACAGAGCCTATGCCTATTACAGTGTATCCTCCCTGAGCGGTGCAAACTGTGCAGTTGTGTTTGGTGGCTTCCTTCTGCAATGGATGTCCTATACAGCGTTGTTTGCTGTCACTGCAGTACTCAGTGTGCTGCTGTTTCTGGTAGCAAATAAGTATATGAGTAAATATACTTCAGATAACGAAGAGGAGAACTGCGAAACAGAAGATACACATATGAATATTGTTCAGTTTATCTTTCGTCCGAGGATTATTAGTTTTTTCCTGCTGATGATGATTCCGCTTCTAATCTGTGGATATTTCCTGAATTATATGTTTCCTATTGTTGGTTCTGAATGGGGACTTTCGGAAACCTATATTGGATATACCTATCTTTTAAACGGAATTTTTGTACTGATCCTGGGAACTCCTCTCACGGAATTCTTTTCCAACAGAGGATGGAAGCATTTGGGGCTTGCAGCAGCTGCGTTTATTTATGCAGCAGCTTTTCTGGAGGTGGCAATGCTTCAGAATATACCATCTCTTCTGATCGCACTGGCATTGATTGGAGTTGCAGACAGCTTTGGGATTCCATTACTTACCAGTTATTTTACAGATCTGAAGGATGTAGAACGGTTTGGATATGACAGAGGACTTGGGGTTTACAGCCTGTTTGAGAATGGTGCACAGTCTCTGGGTTCCTTTGTGTTTGGCTATGTGCTGGTCCTTGGTGTAGGCAGAGGCCTTATCTTTGTGCTGATTCTTGTGAGTGTGCTTTCAGCAGCTTTCCTGATCAGCACCACATTTGCAGCACACAGAGACAAAAAAGGAGGTCAAAGAGCATGGAAAAAAGACGAAAGCTGAATGTTGAACTGATTAAATTTCTCATCGGTTCTATGTTGGTGGTTGGGGTTTTAATGCTTCTTGGAAGTTCTCTTGTGAATAACAGACAGTATAGAAAACTCTATAATGATAAAGCGCTTGAAATCGCGAAGACGGTATCAGATCAGGTAAATGGGGATTTTATCGAAGAACTGTGTAAAGAGATAGACACAGAGGAATTTGAACAGATCCAGGAAAAAGCAGTAGCATCTGATGATGAACAGCCGATCATAGACTGGCTTAAAGCGAAAGGCATGTATCAGAATTATGAGAGGATAAATGAATATCTTCATTCTATACAGGCAGATATGAATATTGAATATCTGTATATTCAGATGATCCAGGATCATTCCAGTGTGTATCTGTTTGATCCTTCGTCAGGCTATCTGACTCTTGGCTATAAGGAAGAGCTTTCGGAAAGATTTGATAAACTGAAAGGAAACGAACGCTTGGAGCCTACTGTGAGCAGAACAGAATTTGGATGGCTGTCATCTGCCGGAGAGCCGGTACTTTCATCTGACGGAGAAAAATGTGCAGTTGCCTTTGTAGATATTGACATGACAGAGATTGTCAGAAATACCATTCGTTTTACTGTACTGATGGTATGTCTTTGCATTCTGATCATCCTGGCTGCCGGTATGGACATATCCAGAAAAATCAAAAAGAGAATATCCAGGCCTATTGAACTGCTTACAGAAGCAACACACAAATTTGGCAATGGCGAGGAAGGGTATGATGAGAACAACATCGTAGATCTTGATATTCATACCAGAGATGAGATAGAAGAACTTTATCACGCAACCCAATCCATGCAGAAAAGTATTATTAATTATATGGATAACCTTACCCGGGTGACTGCTGAGAAGGAACGTATCGGAGCAGAGCTGAACGTGGCAACACAGATCCAGGCTTCCATGCTTCCCTGCATATTCCCTGCATTTCCTGACAGGGATGAGATGGATATTTATGCGACCATGACACCGGCAAAGGAAGTTGGCGGAGATTTTTATGATTTCTTTATGGTTGATGACAGGCATATGGCGATTGTTATGGCTGATGTTTCCGGAAAGGGAGTTCCGGCAGCACTTTTCATGGTTATCGGAAAAACCCTGATCAAGGATCATACACAGCCGGGCAGAGACCTGGGAGAAGTCTTTACAGAGGTCAATAATATTCTGTGTGAATCCAATGAAAACGGAATGTTCATTACAGCCTTTGAGGGTGTGCTGGATCTTGTGACCGGTGAATTCAGGTATGTAAACGCCGGACATGAAATGCCGTTTGTTTACCGCAGGGAAACCAACACCTATGAAGCCTACAAAATACGTGCTGGTTTCGTCCTTGCAGGGATAGAGGACATCGTATATAAGGAACAAAAGCTTCAGCTGAATATCGGAGACAAAATATTCCAGTATACAGATGGAGTGACAGAGGCAACGGATAAGGACAGGCAGCTGTACGGAATGGACAGACTGGATCATGTTCTGAATCAGCAGTGCTTAAGCAGTAATCCGGAAGAAACCCTGAAGCTTGTAAAGGCGGATATTGACGCTTTTGTAGGAGACAATGACCAGTTTGATGATATTACAATGCTGTGCCTTGAGTATACAAAGAAAATGGGGGACTAGCCAATGAAGGAAATAACTGTTGATGCTGTTACTGAAAATATAGACATGGTAACGGAATTTGCAGATGAGGTTCTGGACAGCTATGGCTGTCCTGTAAAAGTCAGAATGCAGATAGATATCGCGATTGATGAAATTCTCAGCAATATTGCATATTATGCCTATGGTGAGCAGGGAGGAAAGGTGACTGTAGGATTTCAGATCCAGGATAATCCGAAAATGGTCTGTGTAACATTTTCAGATAAGGGAATTCCCTATAATCCACTGGAAAAAGAAGATCCGGATGTCAGTCTGTCTGCAGAAAAAAGGGAAATAGGCGGTCTTGGCATTTATATGGTTAAAAAAAGTATGGATGAAATGTCTTATTGCTATTCCGATGGGAAGAATATACTTGTTATAAAAAAGAATTTATAGTATATGCTTGATAAAATGATGAACAGGAGAAAATGATTATGAGTAAAAAGGTTTATATTTTTCTGGCAGATGGTTTTGAGGATATTGAGGGGCTTACAGTTGTGGATCTGCTGCGTCGTGCAGGAGTAGATATTCGTACGGTTTCTATAAAAAACACAAAAGAGGTGCAGACTGCCCATGGTATTTGTCTTCTGACAGATGAGGTATTCGGAGAAGTGGATTTTTCAGATGCAGATATGCTGGTGCTTCCGGGAGGTATGCCGGGGACAAAGTATTTGGCAGGCTATAAGCCACTTACAGAACTTCTTACAGAGTTTTACGATGATGGCAGGAAAATTGCGGCAATCTGTGCCGCTCCCAGCGTTTTCTCAGGGCTTGGTTTCCTGAAAGGCAGAAGGGCAACTGCTTATCCTTCATTTATGGATGTGATTGAGAGAGATGGAGCAATGACCAGTACAGATAGTGTAGTGGTTGACGGGAATGTTACTACAAGCCGTGGGCTGGGAACTGCCGTGGACTTTGCACTTTCTATTATCACTCAGCTGGAGGGAAAAGAAAAAGCACAGGAAATTGCAGAATCTGTAGTATACAGAGCATAGAAGATATACCGGAAAAAGAAAAAAGATGGATAAAACCGCGATTTTTATGTGAAAAACACTAGCACTTTTTATTTTTTTGTGATATACTGCTACAATGACTGTAAATATATAGATGAGTATAAGGAGTTCTCCCGCTTCTGCAATAGTGGGAGCGGAACCTGAACTTAAATATATAGAAAATAGAGCTGCCAGGCAGCGAATAGTGTCAAAAATTAAAATGATATAACCTGAAAATTAAGGAGGAACATGTAACATGAGTTTACAGGTGGAGAAAATGGAGAAAAACATGGCGAAACTTACCATTGAAGTTTCCGCTGAAGACGTAGAAAAGGCTATGCAGAGCGCATATCAGAAAGCCAAAGGAAGAATTTCTATCCCAGGCTTCCGTAAAGGTAAAGCTCCGAGAAAAATGATCGAGCAGATGTATGGAAAGGGAGTTTTTCTGGAAGATGCTGTCAACGCTCTGATTCCTGAGCATTACAGCAAAGCTTTAGGAGAATGCGAACTTGAAATCGTTTCTCAGCCAAAGATCGATCTGGTACAGACAGAGCCTGGTAAGGCACTGATCTTCACCGCAGAAGTAGCTGTTAAGCCAGAAGTAACTTTAGGTGAGTACAAAGGTGTAGAAGTACCGAAGTCTGAAATCGAAGTAACAGACGAGGAAGTAGATGCAGAAGTTAAAAAGGAACAGGAGAAAAACTCCAGAACTATCAATGTTGAAGATCGTGCAGCTCAGTTAAACGATATTGTGACAATTGATTTCGAAGGTTCTGTAGACGGAGTACCTTTTGATGGCGGACAGGCTACAGAATATCCTCTGACACTTGGATCCAACACATTCATCCCTGGATTCGAAGATCAGCTGGTTGGCGCTAAAGTTGGCGATGACGTAGATGTAAAAGTTACATTCCCTGAAGAATATCAGGCAAAAGAACTTGCAGGAAAAGAAGCAATCTTCAAATGTGCAGTTAAGAAGATCGAAGCAAAAGAACTTCCTGAGCTTGATGATGATTTTGCAAAAGATGTTTCTGAGTTTGATACACTTGCTGAGTACAAAGAGCATGTTAAGACAAACCTGGTAGAAAAGAAAGAAAACGAAGCAAAACATGCAAAAGAAGATGCAGCAGTTGATAAGATCATCGAGAATGCACAGATGGATATTCCTGAAGCAATGCTTGAGACACAGTGCCGTCAGATGCTTGATGATTTCAGCAGAAGAATGCAGTCTCAGGGTCTTTCCATGGATCAGTACTTCCAGTTCACAGGCATGACAGCTGAGAAAATGATGGAAGATATGAAACCACAGGCATTAAAGAGAATCCAGACAAGACTGGTTCTGGAAAAAGTTGCAGAAGTTGAGAACATTCAGCCTACAGAGGAAGAAGTAAATGAAGAGATTTCCAAGATGGCTGAAGCTTATAAAATGGAAGCAGACAAGTTAAAAGAATTACTGGGAGAGCGCGAGCTTGAGCAGATGAAGAAAGATATGGCTGTACAGAAAGCAGTTACTCTGGTAGCAGACGCTGCAAAGGAAGTTTAATTCAGCCAAAATGGAGGCGTTTATATGAGTTTAGTACCTTATGTCATTGAGCAGACAAGCAGGGGCGAGAGAAGCTACGACATTTATTCAAGGCTTCTGAAAGACAGGATCATTTTTCTTGGCGAAGAAGTAAATGATGTGAGTGCAGGACTGATCGTATCACAGCTTCTTTTCCTGGAAGCAGAGGATCCCGGAAAGGACATCCAGCTTTACATTAACAGCCCGGGTGGTTCCGTAACAGCAGGTATGGCTATCTATGATACCATGCAGTATATCAAATGTGATGTTTCCACTATTTGTCTGGGAATGGCTGCCAGCATGGGAGCTTTTCTCCTGGCAGGGGGTGCAAAGGGTAAGAGATTTGCTCTTCCGCATTCTACGATCATGATTCATCAGCCGTCAGGCGGTGCACAGGGTCAGGCAACAGAGATCCAGATCGTAGCAGATCATATCGCACAGACCAAGAGAACTTTAAATGAATTATTGGCTGCAAATACCGGTCAGCCGATAGAAGTTGTTGAGCGTGATACAGACCGGGACAACTATATGACTGCCGAAGAGGCTAAGGCATATGGACTGATTGATGGTGTAGTCATGCATAAATAATGCGAAAGATAAGACTCCTGTGAATCGTCACAGGAGTCTTTTTAGAGTTATTGTATAGAAAGGATAATAAAATCCATGGCGGAAAAGATAAGAGAAGGAAAAATAAGATGCTCTTTTTGCCAGAAAACGGAAGATCAGGTGAGAAAGCTGATCGCAGGTCCGGACGGCAAGACGTTTATCTGTGATGAGTGTATCGGTATCTGTTCAGAAATCATGGAAGAGGAACTGAATTATGAGGATGAGGCTCTGGAGGCAGGGATTAATCTGCTGAAGCCGGAGGAAATCCATGCAATTCTGGATGACTATGTAATTGGACAGGACGAGGCTAAGAAAGCACTTTCTGTAGCTGTATACAATCATTATAAAAGAATTACTGCTGCAGCTTCCTCTGATGTGGAGCTTCAAAAAAGTAATATTCTGATGCTGGGACCTACCGGATCAGGAAAAACACTTCTGGCACAGACTCTGGCAAGACTGTTAAATGTACCTTTTGCTATTGCAGATGCCACAACTCTTACTGAGGCTGGTTATGTGGGTGAAGATGTGGAAAATATTCTGCTGAAGATCATTCAGGCTGCAGATTATGATATCGAACGTGCACAGTATGGAATTATTTATATTGATGAGATCGATAAGATTACCAGAAAATCTGAGAATGCATCTATTACCAGAGATGTTTCCGGTGAAGGTGTACAGCAGGCACTTCTGAAGATACTGGAAGGAACAGTTGCCAGTGTACCACCTCAGGGTGGACGTAAGCATCCTCATCAGGAGTTTATCCAGATTGACACTACAAATATTCTGTTTATCTGTGGTGGTGCCTTTGATGGAATTGAAAAAATTATTGAATCCAGACAGGATACCAAATCCATTGGTTTTGGTGCAGATGTTTCTGTTAAGGAAGAGAGAAATGTAGGAGAGATCCTGAAGGATGTTATGCCTGAAGACTTTATCAAATTCGGACTGATTCCGGAATTTATCGGACGTGTTCCGGTGGTAGTTACACTGGATGCACTGGATGAAAAAGCACTGATCAGCATTTTGAAGGAGCCGAAGAATTCTCTGACAAAACAGTACCATAAGCTGTTTGAACTGGATGGTGTGGAACTGGATTTCCAGGATGATGCGCTGGAACTGGTGGCAAAGAAATCTCTGGAACGAAAGACTGGTGCCAGAGGACTTCGGGCTATCATGGAAGGATCTCTGATGGATCTGATGTACAAGATTCCTTCTGATGATACAATCCGCAAATGTACAATTACAAAAGACGTAGTAGAAGGTACCGGTGAACCGGAAATTGTCTACGGGGAAGCTCCTGCACCGGCCAAGAAGACCAATAGCAGAAGAACAGCCCGTACACGCCAGAAGGGTAAACCGGAAACAGCCTGATGGAAGGGACTAGATAATAAATGACGAATCAAAATGTGATATTGCCAGCTATTGCCTTACGGGGAACTACAATTCTTCCGGGAATGATTGTTCATTTTGATGTGAGCAGAGAACGTTCAAAGAAAGCAATTGAGGCGGCAATGCTTCATGATCAGAAAATATTTCTGGTGACACAGATAGATCCGGAAGTAGAAAATCCGGATGTGTCAGGAGTTTACCGGGTAGGTACGATTGGCTATATCAAGCAGGTAGTGAAGCTTCCCCAGGATATTCTGAGAGTTCTGGTGGAGGGCACAGGCAGGGCAGTTCTGGAGGATTTTCAGCAGGATTTCCCTTATCTCACAGGTGTGATATCACCTGTGAAAGAGGAGGAGACCCTGTTACCGGATACAGTGACAGAGGCAATGTACCGAAGTCTGAAAGAACTGTTTCACAGGTACTGCATGGAAAATGGAAAAATCAGCAAAGAGCTGGTTTCACAGATCCTGAATATTGAAAGCCTGGAAGAGCTGATCGAACAGATTGCTGTGAATATTCCTTTATCCTATCAGAACAAACAGAAGATCCTGGAAGCCTTGACTCTGGAAGAGCGCTATGAGGTTCTGGGAGGAATTCTGGGCAGTGAGATTGAGGTCATGCAGATCGGCAGAGATCTTCAGAAAAAGGTGAAAGCCAGAATTGATAAAAATCAGAGAGAATATATTCTGAGAGAACAGCTGAAACTGATCCGTGAGGAACTGGGAGAGGATAATTCTGCAGATGTTGCAGATGAATTCAAAAAGAAGCTTCAGGAGCTTTCTGCCAGTGATGAAGTGAAGGAAAAGATCAGCAAAGAAATTGAACGTTTCAAAACTACAAATAACAATGTATCCGAGAATTCGGTACTCAGGGGATATATTGAGACTTTGCTGTCCCTTCCCTGGGACAACAAATCCGAAGATTCTGAGGATCTGAAGGAAGCATGGGAAATACTGGAGAGAGAGCATTATGGTTTAAGGGATGTAAAGGAACGTATTATGGAGTTCCTTTCTGTCCGTAAACTGACACATAAGGGTAAAAGTCCGATCCTTTGTCTGGTAGGGCCTCCTGGAACAGGTAAGACATCGGTTGCCAAATCTGTGGCTGAGGCTTTGCATAAAAAATATGTACGGATCTGCCTGGGCGGTGTTCGGGACGAGGCAGAGATCCGTGGTCACAGAAAAACTTATGTGGGAGCAATGCCGGGAAGAATCACAGTCGCTTTGCAGCAGGTCGGGGTAAATAATCCGCTTATGCTGCTGGATGAGATTGATAAGACCAGCAGTGATTATAAGGGGGACACTTCTTCTGCCCTTCTTGAGGTTCTGGATCCGGAGCAGAACAGCAGGTTTATGGATCATTATGTGGAGCTTCCCCAGGATTTATCTGAGGTGTTGTTTATTGCTACTGCCAATGATGTACAGGAAATTCCCAGACCACTGCTTGACCGTATGGAACTGATTGAAATTTCAGGTTATACAGAGAACGAAAAAGAGCATATTGCCAAAGAACATCTCATTCCGAAACAGATGGAAGAGAATGGGATCTCTAAAGGCGAGCTGACGATTCAGGCGGCAGCACTGAAAAAAATTATTAATAATTATACAAAAGAAGCCGGTGTACGAAACCTGGAAAGGATGATCGGACGGATCTGCCGGAAAACTGCCCGTGCCATTATGGAAGAGGGCAAAAAGAAGGTGACAGTTACAGCTAAAAATCTGTCAGATTTCCTTGGCAAGGAGCATTTTAATTATCTCATGGCAAACAGGAAAGATGAAATTGGTATTGCAAGAGGGCTGGCATGGACACAGGTAGGAGGAGATACTCTCCAGATTGAGGTCAATGTAATGCCCGGTAAGGGCGAACTGCTGCTGACAGGACAGCTGGGAGATGTGATGAAAGAGTCTGCCCAGGCAGGAATCACCTATATCCGTTCCGTTGCAGAGGGCTATAAGGTAAAACCGGAGTTTTTCCAGGAAAATGATATACATGTACATATTCCGGAAGGGGCAGTCCCAAAGGATGGTCCATCTGCAGGTATTACTATGGCAACAGCCATTCTTTCAGCAATTATAAGAGAGCCTGTCCGTGCAGATCTTGCCATGACCGGTGAGATTACACTGAGAGGACGTGTTCTTCCTATTGGTGGGCTGAAGGAGAAGCTTCTGGCTGCCAAGTATGCAAAAATAAAAGAGGTTCTTGTGCCGGCAGAGAATAAGCCGGATGTGCAGGAGCTGGATAAGGAAATTACAGATGGGCTTACGATCACTTTTGTAAGTTCCATGAAGGAAGTATTAAACAGAGCGTTGGTATAAGGCCAGGGAAGGTCTGCTTTACGCTGAAACCATAAATCAGTAAAAACAGAGGAAAATAATGGTTATTAAGAATGTATCTTTAGATATTGTATGTGGTATTACAAGTAAGCTTCCGGATACCGGAAGACCGGAGGTGGCTTTTGCAGGTAAGTCAAATGTGGGGAAATCTTCCCTGATCAATGGACTGATGAACCGTAAATCTCTTGCCCGCACCAGTGCACAGCCTGGAAAAACGCAGACCATTAATTTTTACAATATCAATGAGGAAATGTATCTGGTAGACCTTCCTGGTTACGGATACGCAAAGGTGTCCCAGTCCGAGAAGGAAAAATGGGGCAAAATGATTGAGAGATATCTTCATACCTCGAAAAATCTTAAGGCAGTTTTTCTGTTGGTGGATATCCGCCATGATCCTTCTGCCAATGATAAAATGATGTATGACTGGATTCTGCACAATGGTTATCAGCCCATTATCATAGCTACCAAGCTGGATAAGCTGAAACGAAGCCAGGTGCAGAAAAATATAAAAGCAATCAGAGAAGGACTGAAGCTTGGCAAAGATGGAATCATTCTTCCTTTTTCAGCAGAGACAAAACAGGGAAGAGAGGAAATCTGGGCTTTGATCGACGAGTTGACCGGGCTGGTTCCGGCGGCTACTGAAGAGGTTGAAAACTGATTGACAGACTGACAAGAAAAGCAGCAGGTATGAAAAAAATACCTGAAATATTAAGAGGAAAAAATATTATGGGAATTATCAAGGCATTCAAGCTGGGATTTGACTATCTCAAGTATGATGAAGACGGCAATGTGCAGGATACACAGCGTGCTGTCAATGATGTAAACCTGGACATTGAAGCCGGACAATTCGTGGCTGTACTGGGGCATAACGGCTCCGGAAAATCTACTCTGGCAAAGCATCTCAATGCACTTCTGATTCCAACAGAGGGTACCTTGTGGGTAGATGGAATTGACACGTCTAAGGAGCCGGAATTATGGAAAATCCGACAGAAAGCAGGGATGGTTTTTCAGAACCCTGATAACCAGATCATCGGTACAGTGGTGGAAGAGGATGTAGGTTTTGGCCCTGAAAATATGGGAGTTCCTACTGAAAAAATATGGGAACGTGTAGATGAAAGCCTGAAGAAAACAGGTATGACATCCTATCGTTACCATTCCCCTAACAAGCTTTCGGGAGGGCAGAAGCAGAGAGTTGCCATTGCAGGCGTTATGGCAATGCGTCCAAAATGCATTATCCTGGATGAACCAACAGCAATGCTGGATCCTAACGGACGAAAGGAAGTTCTGGAGGCGGTCAGTGACCTTAACAGACAGGAAGGAGTGACAGTCATTCTGATCACCCATTATATGGAAGAAGTTGTTCATGCGGACAAGGTATATGTTATGGACAATGGAGAAGTGGTGATGCAGGGAACACCCAGAGAAATTTTCTCACAGGTGGAAACCCTGAAAGAATACAGACTGGATGTGCCCCAGGTAACACTTCTGGCACATGAACTTCATAAAGCCGGAGTGGATGTTCCGGAGGGAATACTGACTACAGAGGAGCTGGTGAATGCCTTATGTCAATAGAATTAAAAAATGTAACTTATACCTACAGTCCGGGAACTGCCTATGAGATCCATGCGCTGAAAGATATCAATCTTTCTATTCCGGACGGACAGTTTATCGGAATTATCGGACATACAGGAAGTGGAAAATCTACACTGATCCAGCATTTCAATGCTCTGATCCGTCCGACTTCCGGTACCATCACTTACAATGGAGAGGATATCTGGGGAGAGAAATATGACCGGCGTGCCCTGCGAAGCGAGGTAGGACTGGTATTCCAGTATCCGGAGCATCAGCTTTTCGAGAATGATGTACTTTCTGATGTCTGCTTTGGTCCCATGAATCAGGGATTATCCAGGGAAGAGGCAGAGGTAGAAGCGAAGAAAGCACTGCAGCATGTAGGCTTTAAGGAGAAAAATTACAGCAAATCTCCTTTTGAACTTTCGGGCGGACAGAAGAAAAGAGTTGCTATTGCCGGTGTACTGGCAATGAATCCGAAAATTCTGATCTTGGATGAGCCAACAGCAGGCCTGGATCCAAAAGGTCGGGATGACATCCTTGACCAGATCGCAGAGCTTCATAAAGTAAGAGGGATTACCATTATCCTTGTATCTCACAGTATGGAGGATATTGCAAAATATGCAGAGAGACTGATTGTAGTCAATGACGGAGAAATTGCATATGACGATGCTCCCAAAGCAGTATTTGCCCATTACAGAGAGCTGGAAGCCATGGGACTTGCGGCACCGCAGATCACTTATATCATGCATGC
The DNA here is from genome assembly GCF_014297245.1 of Blautia difficilis. Taxonomy (NCBI): domain Bacteria; kingdom Bacillati; phylum Bacillota; class Clostridia; order Lachnospirales; family Lachnospiraceae; genus Blautia; species Blautia difficilis. Next base: position 306,176 of record NZ_JACOQG010000002.1, read on the forward strand.
ACTGAAGGAAAAGGGGCTGGATGTGGATGTGGCTGCAACTACAGTGGATGAGGCGAAAGAGAACATACTAGCAGTATTGAGAAAATGCAATTCCGGGAAACTGGCTCAGTCAGACAGGACTTTATCTGACAACGGACAGAAAAAAACGGAAAAAGAAACTTTGGTCAGTGAAATGGAAACAGATCTGACAGAAGATAAAAAGGGAGGGCAGGAGATATGATCCGAGACATTACAATAGGACAGTATTATCCTGCAGATTCCGTTCTGCACAAAATGGACCCCAGAGCAAAGCTGGTAGGTACGCTGGTATTCATCATTTCTGTCTTTGTGTTCCATACATTTCAGGGATATGCGGTAGCTACTGTATTTCTGGCAGCAATGATCATTCTTTCTAAAGTACCTTTGAAATTTATGTTCAAGGGACTGAAGGCAATCGTAATGCTTCTTATGATCACAGTGGTATTTAATATCTTCCTGACACCCGGAAAGGTTCTCTGGCAGTGGGGAATCCTGCATGTGACAGAGGAGGGCCTGAAGCTGGCTGGCAGAATGGCCATCCGCCTGACCTATCTGGTAATCGGTTCTTCCCTTATGACGCTGACTACCACACCCAATCAGCTTACAGATGGCTTGGAACGACTTCTCAGACCGTTGAATAAGCTTCATGTGCCAATCCATGAGATTGCCATGATGATGTCTATTGCGTTGCGTTTTATTCCAATCCTTCTGGAGGAAACAGATAAGATTATGAAAGCGCAGATTGCCCGTGGTGCAGACTTTGAGAATGGGAATATAATCCAGAGAGCCAAAAATATGGTACCTCTTCTGGTACCGCTGTTTATCTCAGCATTCCGAAGAGCTAACGATCTGGCAATGGCCATGGAAGCAAGATGCTACCATGGCGGCGATAACAGAACACAGATGAAGCCACTCCATTATGAATCCAGAGATTATATTGCATATGTGGCGATGTTTGCTTATCTGGCGATTGCGATTATATTCAGAATCGCAGGAATTTGATGAGATACGGAATAGTTACTGATTTATAATGATATTTTATATGCTGTAATCCGGTAAAAATGGGTTACAGCATATTTCTATTTATGAACAGAAAAAGGCATATTTTTATCTGTTATAAAGATTCTATAATAAACATTAATCGAAAGATTTTAAAAGAAGCCTTTGGCAGGATAACCAAAGTAACCCGAGTTCTGATTGAGACAGCTTAGAAAAAGTTATATTTAATAAATCTTCTATTTTTTTTATCTGATAAATAACAGTATGACGATGTATAAATAAATTAGAAGCTGTTGCCGATAAATTCAGACCGGAAGAAATATATTGTTCAAGGCAGATCTATCGGAGTTAAAGAAATTAATTGCTGAATTTGGAAAGATTGGTAGCAATCTGAACCAAATAGCTCGTTACTTTAATACTGGTGG